>NZ_JBQKME010000004.1:0-208288 GCF_052115865.1 Fundicoccus sp. Sow4_H7
TAGCAAGAAGGACACACCTGTTCCCATTCCGAACACAGCCGTTAAGCTTCTTAGCGCCGATGGTAGTTGGACCTTTGGTCCTGTGAGAGTAGGTCATTGCCACGCCGTGTGAATAATGTTCTGGAGGTTTAGCTCAGCTGGGAGAGCATCTGCCTTACAAGCAGAGGGTCAGCGGTTCGATCCCGTTAACCTCCATCATGACTCGTTAGCTCAGTTGGTAGAGCAACTGACTTTTAATCAGTGGGTCACAGGTTCGAATCCTGTACGGGTCATATTCTCTTAGGAGAATTAAATAAGCGGGTGTGGCGGAATTGGCAGACGCACTAGATTTAGGATCTAGCGTTTTACGACGTGGGGGTTCAAGTCCCTTCACCCGCATAGCTTTAGCTTATACATATTATATTATTACGCCGGCTTAGCTCAGTTGGTAGAGCATCTGATTTGTAATCAGAGGGTCGAGGGTTCAAGTCCTTTAGCCGGCATATTGCGGAAATAGTTCAGTGGTAGAACACCACCTTGCCAAGGTGGGGGTCGCGGGTTCGAATCCCGTTTTCCGCTTTGACAATTTAAAGTCATAATAGTTCCATGCCGGGGTGGCGGAACTGGCAGACGCACAGGACTTAAAATCCTGCGGTGAGTGATCACCGTACCGGTTCGATTCCGGTCCTCGGCATCATACATGGTATGAGTTTTACAAAAAATAGCACCCGTAGTTCAATTGGATAGAATACTTGACTACGAATCAAGCGGTTGCAGGTTCGAGTCCTGCCGGGTGCATTGGATATTAACGGGAAGTAGCTCAGCTTGGTAGAGCACTTGGTTTGGGACCAAGGGGTCGCAGGTTCGAATCCTGTCTTCCCGATTTTATTGATTTTAATGGGGGATTAGCTCAGCTGGGAGAGCGCCTGCTTTGCACGCAGGAGGTCAGCGGTTCGATCCCGCTATTCTCCATTTTTTTGTTTTTTGGCGGTGTAGCTCAGCTGGCTAGAGCGTCCGGTTCATACCCGGGAGGTCATGGGTTCGATCCCCTTCGCCGCTATTCTTTAAATATCTTAGGCCGGACCTTTAGCTCAGCTGGTTAGAGCAGACGGCTCATAACCGTCCGGTCGTAGGTTCGAGTCCTACAAGGTCCATATTTAATTAACATGGAGGATTACCCAAGCCCGGCTGAAGGGAACGGTCTTGAAAACCGTCAGGCGTGTAAAAGCGTGCGTGGGTTCGAATCCCACATCCTCCTTTAACACAATATATTATTACCGCGGGGTGGAGAAGCTGGCATCTCGTCGGGCTCATAACCCGAAGGTCGTAGGTTCGAATCCTACCCCCGCAATTTGCCTGTCATTCTTTCTGCGGGTGTAGTTTAGTGGTAAAACTACAGCCTTCCAAGCTGTTGTCGCGAGTTCGATTCTCGTCACCCGCTTTATAAGAATAAGGGCCTATAGCTCAGCTGGTTAGAGCGCACCCCTGATAAGGGTGAGGTCGGTGGTTCGAGTCCACTTAGGCCCATTAACATGATATTTACTTTGGATTATTTTGGGGAAGTACTCAAGAGGCTGAAGAGGCGCCCCTGCTAAGGGTGTAGGTCGGTTTTGCCGGCGCGAGGGTTCAAATCCCTCCTTCTCCGTTGGTTTTGTTTTACTGGCCCGTTGGTCAAGCGGTTAAGACACCGCCCTTTCACGGCGGTAACACGGGTTCGAGTCCCGTACGGGTCATTAATTGAATGTTTTTATATATTTTCATGGAGGATTACCCAAGCCCGGCTGAAGGGAACGGTCTTGAAAACCGTCAGGCGTGTAAAAGCGTGCGTGGGTTCGAATCCCACATCCTCCTTTTAACTCAATATTTTATTATCGCGGGGTGGAGAAGCTGGCATCTCGTCGGGCTCATAACCCGAAGGTCGTAGGTTCGAATCCTACCCCCGCAATTTTACTAATGGTTCCGTGGTGTAGGGGTTAACATGCCTGCCTGTCACGCAGGAGATCGCGGGTTCAAATCCCGTCGGGACCGTTTTATGCGGGTGTAGTTTAGTGGTAAAACTACAGCCTTCCAAGCTGTTGTCGCGAGTTCGATTCTCGTCACCCGCTTATATGTATCATTTAAAATCGTAAGAACTTCTATAAACAGAGTTGTTACGATTTTTTGTTTTGATCTTATTTTGATTAATAGTTAAAGTGATAAGGACTATTTTTGATACTCGTCGTGTAAACGAGGCAAAAGAGTTAAACTCGTTTCATCACATCAACGTATACATAAGTTGCCACAAAGCAGCCCACTATTCAACTGCATTTAGTCGAATAGTGGGCCATTTTTAATTTGCAACAAATATCCTTAATACTCAGTATTGATCATATTACTTTTTCTAAAACCTTTAATAATCAAATAAAAGGCTAAACTTACATCATTAATACCAATGGGTCATGAAATCACGCCTTTAAGCGTTGACTATTGAAGAAGTTTTAACACTTGATGATGGTGCTTAATTTTTTAATTATTCCAAATTCTATTTTCATCGCTTATTTACAGCTGTCACCGGAATTCGTTTCAGTGATTATTTGTTAAGCCGTCGTTTAAATAAAGCAGTTGCCTTAATTCAAAATACAGATTGGAATATTAGCTTTATTGTTTCTGAACTTAACTTTTCTACGCCATCTGCCTTTACACGTGCATTCAAACAATACTATAAGATTACACCGAGTGAATTACAATCTAGATCCTAGTCAGTTAAAACTGATGGATATTCCTAAATTAATTCGTCGGCCTCTAAAAAATATCAACGGTGATATCGTATCTAATTTTACAATTAATAAAATCAAAGCTTTTAAAGTAAGTGGATTAGTTTTCCAGGTAGATTTAGCCGTAGATGTTTACTGTTTAAAAATAACACAACATGCGAATCCATTTTTAGCATTACTTGATCCAAATATTCAAAGCCCAGCTTATGTTATATTTTCTGAGTGCTTGCCTAATTCTACTAAATTTAATGTTATTATTGGCATCGATCGAATCATCACCGTTAATTTACCTTATTTCTTTACAGTAGATGTTGCTGATATGTTAATGGCTTCATTTGATTACACAGGAAATTTATTAGAAATGGAAACTGTGCTCCAGTCGGATTATGCCCGCTTTTTTTATAAATTGCTAAACAAGATGCAGATCAGTCGGAGATTAATATGATTCAACGATTTGAAAGTGTTCATGACCTGTATCAACCATTTAAACTGTTTTTGCCAATCAAGGTTAGCGAGTTAGATTCCGAGTTTTGAAATTAATACTAAAATGCAATTTTATAGATTATAGATGGTGTTATTTAATCATTTTAAATCTCTTAGCTTGTAATAAATAAGCAAGCTAAGAGATTTTTTTGCGTTTAAGTTCAAATGTTTGAACTTAACTCTTGACAAATCGAACATATGTTCGTATATTTTTGTTAGGGGATTAATTTAAATGAAAGAAGGGGAGCATTGTGTTAGATTATACACAATTTCCAAGACAATCCATCCTATGTATTGACAGCAAGTCGTTTTTTGCAAGTGTCGAATGTGCAGAACGCGGTTATCATCCGATGACAAAAGAGCTGGTTGTCATGTCGCGTGGCAATTCTCAAGGTGGACTTGTGCTTGCTGCTTCACCTGCAGTTAAAGCCAAGTATGGGATTAAAACTGGGAGTCGTCGCTTTCAGTTTCCGCATTACCATAACATTGAAATTGTACCACCCCAGATGGGCTTATATATTAAACGTAATCGTCAAATTAATGCTATTTTTAAGCGTTATGTAGCCGAAACAGATATTCATACCTATAGTATTGATGAAAGCTTCTTAGATGTCAGTTATAGCCATACTTTGTTTGGGAGCAATTATCAAATTGCAGGAAAAATACAAAATGAGATTTGGAAAACTTATCGCATACCAACCAGTGTTGGTATTGGTGATAATATGTTACTGGCTAAGTTAGCTCTAGACAATGATGCAAAATATACGTCGCCTTATATTGCCTATTGGTCTTATGAAAATGTGGCTGAAACGGTTTGGAAAATCGATAAATTGAGTGATTTTTGGGGCATCGGTTCAAAAATGGAAAAGCGCCTCAACCATATAGGTATTTATTCGATTTATGATCTTGCACATACAAGTATTGAGAAACTTAAAAAATATTTTGGTGTGATTGGTGAAGAACTCTATTACCATGCTAATGGGGTTGATTTAAGTCAACTTCAAAATAAGTATCAGCCTAAAAGCAATTCGCTCTCGCTCAATCAAGTGTTGCCACGTAATTACCATCTGCAACGTGAAGTGGAAATTGTTTTGTTGGAGATGGTGGATCAATTATCGACCCGCTTGCGCAAGCAACAACAAGTAACCGGGCAAATTAGTTTATCCGTTAGTCATGGTGAAGAAGCCTTATTTCAAAATTTTTCACATCAATTAAAAATTCATGAGACCGACCAACGACGGGTATTGAAGAATTTATTTATTCAATTGTTTCGAAAGTATTATCAAGGAGGCCCTGTACGGGTGATAGGTGTAGCGGTTGGAAAATTGAGTCCTAAGCAGGGGATGCAGTTAAATTTGTTTGAAGATCCGCATGAGATTGAAAATCGTGAGCAACTAGATTTGATTATTGATTCAATTCGCGACAATTATGGCTATGAAAGTTTAATTTATGCTAATAGTTTACAAAGAGGATCGACAGCGATTGAACGTTCAAAATTGATTGGTGGGCATCATGCTTAGAAAGGATAGAACAAAATGAAATATGAAGAATACCACGATCGTGGCATGATGAAATGGCAAGGAATGATTTTATCAGACCATCGGGCGGTTTTAGAAAGTGAGAGTAGTGTTTATCGCGAAAGCTATCAAGCACCTATTCAACAGGAGCCAGATGAGATAGAGGCAACCTTAAAACGGGCCTATAAGAGCCGTTACCGAGTTTGGCTAGCCTTGAATCAACTTGATAGTAACCAAGAGTATATCGAGCGAAAAGGGCGTGTTTTAGGCTTTAGTAAGGGACTCGTACTGATTGAAAAGAAAGGCATTCCTTTTGATGCCATTCGTTGTGTCGAGTTCATTGATTCAATGCCTTTTTGGAAACAATAAAAAATCAAGCAGCCTCCCAATTATCGGAAGACTGCTTGATTCATTTTCTAATTGCAAATTACTGAGGTGGAGTTTCTTCGGTTTGTGATTCATCTGGGCTTGTTTCATCTTCTGAGTTAGAGGATGTTTCATCACTAGAAGAACTTTCACCATTTTCATTGCTACTACTACTATTTTGTTGTTGACGTTGGATGGATTCCTGTCTTTGACGTTCACGTTCTTCTGCAATATAGCTATTCCAGAAGTTGGCATGTGTTTCGTCATTTCCACCTATCATAAAGTTATACTCTAGGTTAGGCGCAGGGGATGATGTTTTGAATAGCTCAGTGGTGACGGGTTGCGAAATATTAAGTGAAACCCCACCAACGGTTATATTACCAGGTAAGGTACCTGTTCGGCTTAATATGGTTTGCTCTTGAACAGATGCCGGTTGTTGGAAGCTTTGATCCACCCCAAAAATTTCAGGGCGTAGCGCATATAAATCATTGACAACACGAGCCCAGTAACGTTGACTTCTGACACTTTCACGGTCATAGCCATCATTAACATCAATGGTGTATTCGTAATAACGGCTGTCATAGCCAATCCAAGAACCAATGGTAATGGCAGGTGTAGAAGCTATATACCAGACATCTTTTGAGTATTCACTAATACCTGATTTAGCAATCCAATCGCCGCCCATAGCCATTTCTGAACCAGCTGTTCGACCAGTTCCTTCAACATTTGTATCACGAAGCATGTCAACGATTAGGTAGTTCGTATCTTCACTAAAGACTTCAATCGGTTCGTTATCATGTTGATAGACGATATTGCCATATGAATCTTCAATTCGTTCAATGTAGTAACCATCAATATACTGTCCATTATTGGCAAAGGTTGTAAAGGCTCTTGTTTCTTCAAATACAGTCGGACCATTTGATACCCCACCTAATGAGAATGAAAGGTTCTGTGTATCTGTCTCAGTATAAGAGTCAACGGTATCAAAGCCCATACGATTTAAGTAATCAATGATTGGAATGCCACGATTTAGTAATTCTTCGTAAATACGAACCGCCGGAATATTATCTGAGCGGTAAAGTGCAGTGCGAGCTGTCATCGTTTCGCCACTTACAACAGAACCATAATTGGTTGGTGTCCATATACTTCCATCTGGATAGGTTACTTCGTAAGCCGTATCTGGAATCACAGATGCAGGGGTAATGATATTATGTTGAATGGCTGGTCCGTATACTGCTAACGGTTTGATTGTTGAACCAGGAGAACGATGCATACCAAAGGCATGGTCAATTTGATTATTTTCATAGTCTGTACCAGCAACAAACCCAAGGACACGACCCGTTTTATTATCAATAACAACAAGTCCATTTTGTATATCTTCAATATAATAGGTTTGTTCGCCAGTTTCAGGATCTTCATAAACACCGTCATAACTTACAGCGACATCATTAATATATTCTTGAGCTGAGATTTGTAGCTGATCATAAATTTCGCGATCAATGGTAGAATATACGCGATATCCACCGGTACGCAACTGTTCCTCAGCTTCTAAATAATATTCATTATAACGATCAACATCAGCATTAACGTCGTTCCAAATAGCGCTATCGTCTTGTACATTTAAACGCATTAATTGTTCAATAGCACCATTCATAATGGCTTGGTAAAGATAGGTTTGACGTTCTTCCTCACGTGGTTCAGTCGGTAAGAAATCCTTTGTGATGTCATAAGCCATGGCTTCTTCGTATTGTGCTTTTGAAATTTTTTGATCACGGTACATACGGAATAGTACTTCATGCATTCGGTCAATTCCAGCCTGTAAATTATCTCGAATCGTTCCATATTGATCATATGGGGTGTAATTATAAGGGTCTTGGGGTAAACCAATTAAGAATGCCGCTTGCGGTAAATTCACTTCATCTGGGTTAATGCCGAAAATACCTTCAGAAGCTTTGTCGATACCGGCAACATTATCGCCATTATTATTACGTCCAAATGGTGAAACATTGAGATAGGCAGCTAAAATTTCGTCTTTATCAAAATAATTTTCTAACCTTAAGGACAGCAATATCTCATTCGCTTTTCTAAAAAAAGTAACATCGTGACTCAGCATTTGTTGCTTAACTAATTGCTGGGTAAGCGTAGACCCACCAGTTCCTGTTCCAGGAGCCAGTACTTCTTGTAAGGCAGCACGAATAATGGCTTTTGGCATAATACCAGGATGCTCATAGAAATGTTCATCTTCTGTCGCAATTAAACCATCGATAATATAGGGAGAAATATCCTCTAATTCAACCGCTGTTCTTACCACATCTGAACGAATGCTTGCAATAGGTTCGCCATTACCATAATAGAGCACACTTTGTTGCTCTAAGCGGTGGAGATCTTCTGCCATTTCAGTTTCTGTAGGAGGTGTTGTATTTGATACTAGATAAGCAAAATATCCCGCAGCAGCCCCTACAGCCCCCGCACCTGCAAATAATAGGAGTAAAACTAAATAAAATGCAAGTCGTCTTAAAACATTAAAGAAAACATTGAAACTAAATATCGCCTTTTCTTTACCATCTAAATGGGATAGGGAGTAACGCTCTTTTTTCTCTTCTTTTTTCTTTAATTTTTCTTTTTCTTTAGCAGATAATATCGTTTGATCTTGGTCTGTTGCATTAATGATTGAACTTCCATTAAAGCTTAAGTCTTCATTTTTAGCAGATGCTACAACAACATCTTGAGCACTTACAGGCTCACCAGTTTGTGGCACTTCGACAATAAGTGGTGTAACTGTTGCAGTGGTATCACTAATCTGTGCATCTTTCGAACTAATATCGACAATGTTATCAGATGATTTTTCCGTTACAATCGCCTTTGCTTGTGTGACCATGACATCATCACTATGCGTGACACGTCGTTTAAACGGCCAAAATTTAAATCGATTAGGTGAGGGGAGAGCTTTTACGCTTTCAGATCGTAAAGCAGGTTCAGAATCAATGATAGCTTCTTCAGCAGAATTATTTATTTTTTTTGAAATATTTTTTGTTGAAGCTAGCATGGCTTCTTTTAATTCTGACGTATCAAGATAAACGGTATTGTCCGTTAACTTCCCTTTACGTGTCAGGGCTTTTCGCGAAATAATTTTGGTAGTCGCATGCTTGTCATCATTAGCTGTTTCAGCTTCATGTGAAATGGCTGGAATAACCTTAGTGGTTTCAAGATCATCCTCGTTCAGAATAAGGGGTTGATCCACCTGTTTTTGCTTTGCAGCGCTTTGTTTTTCATTAGATAAGGCTTCTTTACGGAAATTAGACTGATAGGTCCGTTTAATATCTTCTTCGGAATGTAAGTTTTCCAATTGGGCAATCCGAGCTTTACGACGTCGCTCTCTTTCAAAGGCTATATCTTCTGGTGAAGGGAGGTCAGCTTTTCGTTTACTTGATTGTTCTATATTTTTAGGCGGTGAACTGACTTGTTCTGTCTTTTTTGAATCCTTAGCTGATTCAATCATTGGTTGGCTAAATCGTTCTTCTTTGCTTGAATTGTCAACCGAGTCCGTTGAATCCACTTTTAGAAGCTGCTTTATCTGTTTGACTTGCTTAGTCGCTTCTGTAGCTGCTGCAAACTCTTGAGTCGCTTCATCTGCAGCAGGACCAGACCTTGTTATTGATCGTTCTTTTATAGTGTCATGTCTAATTTCTTTTTCTTTACGATCTACCGTTGCAGCTTGTTCAGTTGAAGTTACTTTTGTTTTTTCAGTATCAGCTGTTTCAGCTTTATCCTTTTGATATTGATTGCTAAAAGAGCTGCTTTGCTTAATAAACTCATCTAAGCGATGTTTATGTTCTTCATTTTTTAAGTTTTGAAGATAAGTCGCTTCATCTTCCTTACGTTTAAAGTAATCATCCACTACATCGTCTTTATAAGGATTATGTGTGGGGGTTGTATTCTCTTCAATTAAGGAATTGAATAACTTACGCGCATGCCGAATCGATCGATCTAACATCACAGACGTTTTTGGCGTCATCTTCGGTAATGGACGGCTTGCTTGGTTTTGTTCATTTTTTTGTCTGTTTTGATTCGTCAGCTTTTCTTCAGCTGCCAGGTCTTTCTTAGATTGATTTATATTTATTTTATTCGCTGTGTCTCTAGGAGGGAGTGAACGGCTAACTTTTTGTGAAAGTTTAACATCTTCCTTCTTAGAACTGTTTTCTTGCCTATGTTTGTCTTCACCTACAACAGCTTGACTTTGTTTTTGGCTTACTTGATATTCTTGTTCTTGCTTTTCTTTGAATTCATCGTAAAAATTATCCCATTTAAAGGATGTCGAAATGGTCGCTGGTTCTTTTGGCGATTCAAGCCGGTCTGAATGACCTTCTTGATTTGTATTTCCTGGGTAATCAAATGAGACATCATAATAATTAGAATCAGATGTTTGCTTTCTTGTATCTGGATTGTTTTTATGATTGTCCTTTGTCATTCATTCACCTACTTTCCAAATAGTTTTAATCTATCTTATGCTGTTTCTGATACATTAAGTGTTTCGCCAATTGCGTTTAAACGACTTTCCCATTCAGCAGTGGATAGACCATTTTCAGCAACATAACGGTTACGAGGGTGACAACGACATTTTGCTGAACAACCACGAACATATTTTGCTTCATTTTCTTCAGAAGCTAAAATTTGTTCGTTACATTCAGGGTTAGCACAGTTTACATAACGTTCACATGGTGTCCCGTCGTACCAATCTTTACCGATAACAGTCGGGTTAACACGGTTGATATCAACAGCAATGCGTTCATCAAACACATACATTTTACCTTCCCATAAATCCCCAAGTACTTCTGGATCTTTACCATAAGTATCAATACCACCATGTAATTGGGCAACATCCGAAAAGCCTTCTCTTAACATCCAACCAGAGAATTTTTCACAACGAACCCCACCTGTACAGTATACCACCACGCGTTTATCCATAAATTTCTCTTTGTTTTCACGAACCCAGTCTGGTAATTCACGGAAATTACGGATGTCTGGACGGATGGCCCCTTTGAAGTGACCTAAATCATATTCATAGTCATTACGTGTATCTAAAACAATGGTATCATCACTTAATAATGCTTCTTTAAATTCAGCAGGTTTTAAATATTTACCTGTCAGTTCTAATGGGTTGATATCATCTTCTAAATTTAAAGCAACGATTTCTTCACGGTGGCGCACAAACATTTTTTTGTGGGCATAATCGTCAGCTTCGTCTTCTTTAAACCATAGATCTTCAAAACCTTCTATGCTATGAATATAGTCTTTATATTTTTCTGTTTGTTCAATGGTTCCAGAAACCGTACCGTTAATTCCTTCTGAACCAACTAATACACGTCCTTTTAAACCGATTGATTTACAAAAGGCTAAGTGCTCACTCACAAAACGTTCAACATCGTTAATATGTTGATATTTATAAAATAATAAAACTCTAAATTCTTTTTCCAATATATTTCCTCCTTGTAGTTGCAAGCTACTATCTTTCATTATAACTATACATATTATACGAATTAATGAAAAAAAACTCAATATGATGATAAAATTCACAAAAACTTAAAGAGCCATTAACGTGATGGGTATCTTATTTCAATCTGATGACAAAGATTCGCACAAGCAAATGTCGTATGTTAAAATAAATTGAAAAGGGGGGAATAGAACTGGAAACTATATTATTAATTGCAAACCCTGGTTCAGGGCGCGGTTTAGCAGAAGACTATGCGAAACAATTGAGATATTTATTAGAAGAGAAGTATCAAGCTCGTGTCGAGATTTTCTTAACTGAAAAAGCAGGAGACGCCTTTAGGTTTGCGGCAGAGGCTAACAAAAACAATTTCGATACGGTCATTTGCTTAGGAGGGGACGGAACTGTCAATGAGACGATCAACGGTGTGTTTGAGAATGAACACTTACCCGTTTTTGGTTTCTTACCACTTGGAACGGTCAATGATTATGGACGGGTGTTAGGTTTTTCGCAAAACCCAGATGAGGCGATTCAACAATTTAAGGATATTGAAATTATTCAAAGTGATATTGCACAAATAAATGATCAAAAGTTTATCAATGTGGTCGCTATGGGTTCAATTTCTGAATCAGTTATGAATACTGATTCGGAGGATAAAAACCAGTTAGGCTTCTTAGCCTATTTAAAAGATGGTTTTTCTGCCTTTTTCCAACAACAAAGCTTACCTTTAGTAATTACAAATGCTGAAGGTGAAACTAAAAATCTACAAACCAGTTTGATTTTAATTGGTTTAACAGAATCTATTGCTAGTTTTGGCAACATGATGCCAAATGCAAGCTATGACGATGGTTTGTTGCATCTCATTGCAGTAAAAGGTGATACCCCTCTTGATGTCATTCGGGCGGTTTTGATGGGAGGCGACCGTACATCAGAATCAGACTATTTATATATCGCTTCTAGTCCATCTTTTGACATTGAAATTCAAAAAGAAGCTATCAACGACCTGGATGAAGTTTTGACCAACGTTGATGGCGACGAAGGACCCGCCTTACCGATACGATTAAAAACGTTAGCGCGTGCTTTAAACGTCATAAAACCTAAATAAATATCAGAAAAATCCTCATCTGATTTCTTTTTGAAAATATGTTATAATAGATAATGTAGAATGTTTACTGGGCCATTATTGAGAAAGAAGGGTTTCAATGGACGTTAAAGTAACAGGAACTAATCGTAGTATTATTGAGCAAGAGTTGCGCAGAGGTACGAGTAAGTCACGGATTGCGAATATTCTTGAAGTAGGTTATGCTGAAGGCTTAGACATGATTGAAAAAGTAAAAGAATCCATTCGACCGGATATCGGCGATAAGATTACTTTTACATTTCGAAATAGTCAAATGAAGGGGATTATTACTAAGTTATTAAGTAATAGTGCGGTTGTAGATATTTATTGGGAAGAATCCGATGAATTGATGCGCGATATTTGTGAGGATAAAACAATTGTAAATTTCAAAGACATTCAAAGTTTTATTACATTACCGCCACAAAAAGAAGATGCGGATATCAAATTTGAAGAATAGGAAAAAGCGACGTGATATAACATCCGTCGCTTTTTTAAATCGTTAAAATCTTTTCTAATTCATTCACGGCTTTTTGAAAATAAAATTCTGCTAGTTCAGATTCGGGCATAACCAATAGGTTGTCCATTTGGTTTTGCTGTAAAAATAAGACAAGCCAATCATTAGGCGTCGCAAATATTTGGGTCATATATGGATAGTAGATCATCGCGTGCAAATTGAAATGTTGCATGATTTCTGTTTCCAAATGAGGATTTTTTTGCTGACTATAGTCTTGAATCGCTTTGAGAGTATCTTTGTAGAAATTTTGCTGATAATAAGTTTGTAATTCGCTCATCGATAGCGTCGATTCTACACCGAACCAATTATAAGCTAGGTCACCCTTGTAGCCTATATTCAGCAAATAATGCAAGATATCATTTTTAACAAAATTTTCTAAACCAACTTCTTTTAATAAATATCTCAGCAGACCTTTGCTTTCCTCAATCGGCAAGTCGTAGATTTTCTTTAATTGGACTAAACACCCAAGAGGACCATCCTGGCTCATGGTCTGCGCAAGTTGTATGAGCTTATCTTCAGAAGGCGCTTGAGCGATAACATCACGTATTTCTTTGGTTTTTTGCCATTCATTCAATAGTTGAATGTAGTGGTCAGTGTCCTGATTATGTTCAAGTGTATAATCACGCAATTGATATAATTCAATGATAGCGTGATCTAGAGAGTATAAATAAGGAACGCTGATGGCATATAAGAAACGCACCATTTCATCTTGAAAACGATCGTTTTTATTGGGAAAATATTCTTGCCAAAGTTGGCCCAGCTGTTCATATTGTTTTAAAAAGAGAAATAACTTAACTAATTCATCAAATGCTGTTACACTGAAAGTAATCGCTAAGCTTTTTTTAAGCGCATCAATAGCTTCTTCATAGCGTTGACGTTGTAAAAAAGCAATGGCTTTTTGATAGAAGTTCTCAGCATTATTGGGTAATTCAATACGGTCTGACATTAATTTCACATCCTAGCAATTATTGAGGTGTTAACTTGATAAAAATTTATTGTGATGGAGCCTACCAGCTTTCAACAAAAAAAGCAGGTATTGGTATCCACTTTTACTTTGACGACGAACATGTTATTTATCGAAAATCATTTGACAATTTGCATGATAACCATGAAGCAGAGTTTTTAGCTGTTATTCATGCCTTAGAAGAGTTGAATCAGCGTCAAGTAGATAAGCAACAGTTAATTGTCATTCATACCGACAGTAAAATTGTTGCGTCATCCCTTGAGAAACAATTCGTCAAAAAACAACTTTATCATAACTTATTGATGCAAATCATTCAATTAATGCAAGCTTACCCCTTGGCATTTGTCAAATGGATTCCGGAAAAAGAAAATCTAGGTGCAGATGCCTTAGCGAGGCAGGCATTAAGGTTGTAGTTGAAAATCACCTCAAATCCAATTGGTTTTGAGGTGATTTTATATAAAAATGAGTGTTTATTTTTTCTTACCCCAATATTGATAAAAATCTACTTTTAAGGCACCATTATATAATTTACGTTTCTTAGTTGCTTTTTCACCATAAAAAGTTTCAAAACCTTCGTGGCTACTAAGAATGTATTTACTCCAAGTGGGCATTTGATTGTATACCTTACCCATTTGTTGGTATAGGGCTTCCACTTCTTCTTGATCCAACAGGCGGTCTCCATAAGGCGGATTACAGATTAAAATACCAAATTCTTTGTCCGTACGGAAGTCACTGAGTTGCATTTGTTTAAATTCAATACTATTGCCGACACCAGCAGCTTCGGCATTACGTTTTGCAATTTCAATCATGCGACCATCGATATCTGTTCCTAAAATATCTAATTCAATATCGTGATTAATAGCAGCTTTAGCTTCTTGACGTACTTCACTCCAAACTTCTGGATGTAAATTATCCCAACTTTCCGCCGCAAAACTACGATTTAAGCCTGGCGCAATATTATGGCCAATCATAGCGGCTTCAATTAGGATGGTGCCTGAACCACAAGTAGGGTCGTATAAAGGTCGGTCTGGATACCAAGTCGTTAACATTACCAATGCTGCTGCCATATTTTCTTTTAAAGGAGCGCCACCTTTTTCGGTACGATAACCTCGTTTAAACATACTTGATCCACTAGTGTCAATTGTTAACAAGACATGGTCTTTTAAAATAGCTACTTCAATTGGATATAAAGATCCCGTTTCACTTAAAGGGTTTTTACGATGGTAATAATCCATCATCTTTTTTGCGATAGCTTTTTTTACTATTCTTTGGACATTTGGGACACTGTGTAATTGTGATTTAATGGATTTACCGCTGACAGGAAATTCTGCATTTAAAGGTAGGACTTCTTCCCAGGGAAGGGCATAAGTTTGGTCAAATAAGCTTTCAAATGATTTGGCATTAAATTCACCAAAAATAATTTTAATGCGATCAGCTGTTCGTAACTGAATATTCGTTTTAGCAATATCTTTTGCTGTCCCTTCAAAGCGGACACGGCCGTTTTCCACTTGGGTGTGATAACCAAGATTTTTTAATTCATTATTGACTAAAGACTCGATACCTGCAGCAGCAGTAGCGATTAAAGGATATGTTTTCATAGAGACTCCTTTGCGTTATTTATTATAAAAAAAGACTCTTTTACAAGAGTCTAGGTTACCTATTTAGTAAATTTCGATAAGCCATGTTCTGTAAAAATGGATTTGATAGGTGCCCATCCATTTTTGGTAATCATCTATCTACATTATAAATGTCTTTTGTCCCGTTGAATTCCAGTCAAAAAGCGCCCCTACCAATGTTTGGGTTGCTCGCTCGAGGGGTTTACCGCGTTCCACCTTCATGTTTCCATGAAGTATCGTCACTGTGGCACTTTACAGCTTACTAATTCATAGCCTAGAGGCCTTAGAATGTTTAGCCGCCGTTAGTTTAAAAAACTACCTTAGCTTATTGTTTGGCTAAGCACGAACACTACAAGCATCTCAGCTTGTGCGAGTATGGACTTTCCTCAGCTAATAAATATTAACTGCGATTACCTAAAATTTACTATGTGTGAATTATTTAGTTGATTGGGTGAAATTGGTTGTATTATCTGTGTTATTGATTCTAGAACCAAACACATGTTTTTCAAGATTTGATAAGCGTTTTAAAATATCAAAATTTGTTACACCACTACCAGGAGATGCCGGAACATTTTTCTTCGTTAAGGCTAACTGTTTCGTTAAGTCATCCACTTTACTTACTAAACGTTCGTTTTCGTTTTTTAAATAAGCGACATCTTTTTGGTAAGAGTCATAATCTCGAATAATACTATCTAAATATTCATCCACTTCTGCAACATTGTAACCACGCATTGCTTTATTGAATTCTTTCTTAAATATATCTTTTGCGGTCAGGTTTTTTTCCGCCATTATAATCACCTCTATATTGAATTATCTTTTTACGAAACTAAGTTTATATGTAAAAATAAATATCGGTCCAAGTTACGCATAGTATGTTACTATTTTACCACAGCTATTTCAAAAGAAATCGTGTATCTTTATAACTTTTTAATAAAAAATTGTGACAAACTACCGTATAAATCATTATCTATCTTAAGGCTAGTAAAAGTCAAGTAAAGTTTAAAGTTCTTGTCAGCTTATGATAAAGATTGAAAAAATGCCTTCTCTCGGTCATAATAAGATAAAAGTAGGTGAAAGGTCAATGGGAAAAAGTAATATTTTAGCTGTTTTAGAACAATTAATTCAAGGCCAGCATTTTCAATGTGAATGGGGGATTGAATGGAACGAGCAACAGCACTATTTTGAAGTGATATTTCAATTTAGTTTACCCAATCCAGATGGCAAAATATTTAATGATGCATTAGGAAATAGTATACAATTTACAAATATTCCATACGAAACGAGTATACTATTTTACAATCAAGATTATTTAAATGTAGAGCAAAGTAATTATATTGCAAGTATCCCGATTAGTCATACACAGGGGATTGCTTATGGGGAATTATTTGCGATTATTAAATACTTAAAGTACTTAACTAGCGGCGTTCGTGTTGAATGGCTAGATTATTTAGATGAAGCAGGCGATGGCGAAATGTTTGAAGTTGCTTGGAGTGATCATGACTTTAATCAAATTAAGAAAGGTTTGATTGAAACCAATCGCTATAATGATGCGCCAGTATTTTTCCCACACAATGAAATTCAAGGAGGGTTTTTTTAATGGCGGAAGATTATTTTCAAATAACCGTTATATCATCAGTGAAGGAAGCTGACCAAATTGATTTAATTAATCATGTCTTATTTGAAGCGGGTGCATTAGGTACACAAGTCAGTTATGCAGCAGGTTACTTGGAAAACCATCCTGATTTGTTTGGAGAAATACCATTAGAATTACCGGACTGGTATTTAAAACATGCAACTGAGGTTGAAGGTTATTTTGATACATTGCCGAATAAAACAGATATTCAAGGTGAATTAGAACGCATGTTTCCTTCGACTGAATTTACCATTACTGATGGCAAAATTGATCATGAAAATTGGCAAAAGAACTGGATGAAATATTATCAGCCTGAATTTATTTCACGCTTTATTACCATTGTGCCACATTGGGAGACTTATGAAGCTAAGGAAGGCGAGAAAGTTATTTATTTGGATCCGGGTCTGGCTTTTGGAACGGGAAATCATCCGACGACGCGCTTGAGTATTCAAGCACTAGAGTTGTATATGCGGGCTAAAGATGAAGTGGTCATCGATGTGGGAACTGGGTCAGGTATTTTAGTCTTTGTGGCAGACCTGCTTGGAGCCAGCCAAGTGCTAGGTTTAGACTTAGACCCGCAAGCGGTGGATAGTGCTAATAATAATTTGGAGCTACAAAGGTCTGTCAAGGGTAGTATCACCTTCAAAGTCAATAATTTACTAGAAGGTGTTGATTTAAAGGCTGATATTATTGTGGCGAATATTTTACCTCATATTTTAGTGGACTTGTTGGATGATGCGATTAGGTTACTCAACCCTGCAGGCTTCCTCATTTTAGGTGGCATTTTAGTTGAAAAGGCTAATGAATTATTAGCAGTTGTTGAAAAACATGATGAGCTTGAATTAATCCAACGGATGGAATACAAAAATTGGGTGAATTTTGTGGTTCAATTGAAAGATGGGCAGGACTAATGCAGAGATATTTTGTTGAAGAATTAACAATAAATATTGGCGATATTATTCGTTTAAATAGCGATGATAGTCACCATTTGATTCGTGTCATGCGGGCGCGGCAAGGGATGGAAGTTTTTGTTGTGACGCAAGAAAAAGATGTTTTCATTGCTGCCTTTCAACAAACAGGACCTGATGGTCTAGCAGCAGTCAAAATTATTGCGGCGCATCCACAAAAAGTTGAATTGCCGGTTAGTGTAACGATTGCTTGTGGTTTGTCTAAAAATGATAAAATAGATTTGATTGTTCAAAAAACGACAGAATGCGGTATGGCTGCTTTTATTCCTTTAGCTTTGGAACGGGATGTCGTACAATGGACAAGCGCTAAAAGTATTAGTAAACAAGAGAGGCTGGCAAAAATTGCTAAAGAGGCAGCAGAGCAAAGTCACCGCCAGTACATTCCTGCTATACAGGATCTGATGAATCTTAAGCAACTGATGTCAATTCGAAATGATTATGATGTTTGTTTGGTTGCTTACGAAGAAGATGCCCGTTCGACAGAACATTCACAGCTGCGTCAAGTATTTAATGAGCTTGAGGAAGGTCAAAAAATATTAATTGTGTTTGGTTCTGAAGGTGGTATTAGTCCTAATGAAATCGAGCTGTTGAAAGACAATGGGTTTATTAGTTGTAGTTTAGGACCGCGAATTTTACGTGCTGAAACGGCGCCGATTTATTTTTTAAGTGCTTTAAGTTATAAAATGGAATTAGTAAATACTTTTTGAAAGAAGGAATATTAAATGCGTTTAGCTAAATATATTGATCACACTTTATTAAAGGCCGATGCGACTCAAGAAATGATTGAAAAACTATGTCAAGAAGCGATTGACTATGACTTTATGTCTGTTTGTGTGAATCCAGTTTGGGTTAAATATGCTAGTAAATTATTAGATGGAACTGATGTTAAAGTTTGTACTGTTATTGGTTTCCCTCTAGGAGCTAATGCGACAGAAACGAAAGTCTTTGAAACCAAACAAGCGATTGCTGACGGAGCACATGAAATTGATATGGTGATGAATATTGGAGCGGCTAAATCAGGTGACTGGGACCGAGTGAAACATGATATTCAAGCGGTAGTGGAAGTGACTGAAAGACCAGCCATTTTAAAAGTGATTTTAGAAACATCTTTACTAACTACGGATGAGATTGTGCATGCTTCAAAAATTTCAAAAGAAGCAGGCGCTGATTATGTTAAAACTTCAACTGGTTTTTCAACAGCTGGAGCTACCGTCGAAAATGTAAAATTAATGCGTGAAACGGTTGGAAATAACATGGGGGTTAAAGCCAGCGGTGGTATTTCTTCTTATGAAGATGCTCAAACAATGATTGAAGCTGGTGCCAGCCGCCTAGGGGCTTCCAAAGGTATCCAAATTGTTTCGCAAGCAAATGAAGCTAAATAGCAGTGATATTTATTAGAGGGATTAGACAGAAACTTTGTATTATGAGTGTTTTTAGCGTATAATAGGAATATTAAACATAAAGAAGGTGAAACTATGGCAAGAGGACAAGAATTATCCGCATCAGAAGTGTTGGACATTTGTAGAACGTATATGAATGATTCGAATGTGGCATTTGTCGAAAAAGCATTGAATTTTGCAACAAAAGCCCATGAAGATCAAAGGCGACTATCTGGTGAGCCTTATATAGTTCACCCAATCCAAGTCGCAGGTATTTTAGCTAAAATTCAATTAGACCCTGCAACGGTTGCGACGGGTTTTTTACATGATGTTGTTGAAGATACGGATTATACACTTGAAGATATCAAGCAAAACTTTTCTGAAACGGTCGCTTTTTTAGTCGATGGGGTAACGAAATTAGGGAAAGTGCGCTTCCAGAGTAAAGAAGAGGCTTTAGCGGAAAACCACCGTAAGATGTTATTGGCGATGGCGAAAGATATTCGAATTGTGATGGTGAAACTAGCTGACCGCTTGCATAATATGCAAACATTGAAGTTTCAAAAACCTGAAAAACAAATTGAAAAGTCTCAAGAAGCGATTGAAATTTATGCTCCCTTAGCTGACCGTATTGGTATGAACTTAATCAAGTGGGAATTAGAAGATATTGCTTTGCGGTATATTAATCCTACCGAGTACTATCGGATTGTAAAACTGATGGCTAGTAAGCGGGATGAACGTGAAAAATATATTCAAGAAGCCATCGTGGATATTAATGAGGCTGTTCAAGAGTTAGAAATTACGGCTGATGTTTATGGTCGACCGAAGCATATTTATTCAATTTACCGTAAAATGACGGATCAAAATAAGGATTTTAATCATATTTATGACTTGTTGGCAATTCGTGTCTTAGTGGATACTATCAAGGATTGTTATGCGGTTTTAGGAGCAATCCATACCAAATGGAAGCCGATGCCTGGCCGTTTTAAAGATTACATTGCGATGCCAAAGGCGAATATGTATCAGTCGATTCATACGACTGTTATTGGTCCTTATGGAAAGCCTGTTGAAATTCAAATTCGGACACATGATATGCATGAAGTAGCTGAATACGGGGTAGCGGCTCACTGGGCCTATAAAGAAGGTAAAACAGAAAAAAATGAACCTTCGGATAATATCCAAAAACAATTGGATTGGTTTAGAGATTTAGTTGAATTACAAGATGAAGCTCGTGATGCGAGTGAGTTTATGGACTTTGTTAAGGAAGATATTTTCAAAGACCAAGTTTACATCTTTTCACCTAAAGGCGATGTGTTTGAATTACCTAAAGGTAGTGGACCGATTGACTTTGCTTACCATGTCCATACGGAAATTGGTAACAAAATTATCGGGGCTAAGATTAACGGGAATATTGTTCCCTTAAACTATACCTTGAATAATGGAGACATTGTTGAAATACTGACGAACCCTAATTCAAATGGTCCTAGCCGTGACTGGTTGAAATTAACGCATACATCTAAAGCGCGTAATCGGATAAAACGTTATTTCAAACTGTTAGACCGCGACCGCAACAAAGATATTGGCATTCAAATGATGGAAAAAGAACTCAAGGAATTGGGTTACAGCACGAAAGATTTGACACGGAAAAATCGTGAAAAAGAACTCTTAGATCGTTTTAATTTCAACAATTTGGATGATTTATATGCAGCCATCGCACTCAATGAAATATCACCACAAACGATTATTAACTATTTAAATCTGCGCCAAAATAAGGTCACGGAACTTCCTAAACAAGCAAACACCAAGGAAAGTACCGCTCATACTAAACCTTTGCGCACAATTCACGAAAGTGGCGTAGTCGTTAACGGGATGGATAACCTGATGATTCGTCTGAGTCGCTGCTGTAATCCCGTTCCGGGCGATGATATTGTCGGTTATATTACACGTGGACGCGGGGTGTCCATTCACCGCAAAGATTGTCCTAACTTTATTAATGAACCCGAGTTGTTGAATCGTACCATCGATGTTGAATGGGAAAACACCGCAGAACTCGTTGACGACTACGAATCTGAAATCAGAATTATTGGTTTTGACCGCTCAGGTCTCATCAACGACGTCTTGCATGTTGTCAACCATACCGTTAAAAATTTACGTAATGTCAACGGAAAAGTCGACAAAGACAGCAACGCCACTGTCACCATCAAAGTGGCCCTAGCCAACACCTCGCAACTGAATGATCTCATGTTGAAATTACGCAACATTCCCGATGTCTATAACGTTGAGCGTGTCACATCCTAATAAATATCTCTGCCTTAAGCATTTTAAAATGAAAGTGAGTTTTTTATGCGTGTATTGATTCAAAAAAGTTTAGCAAGTTCAGTAAGTGTTGATGGAGAAATTATTGGTGTCATTAACAATGGTTTTGTCATTTTAGTCGGTGTCACACACTCAGACACCATGGAAGATGTGGATTACTGCGCACGTAAAATTAGCCAAATGCGTTTGTTTGAAGATGAAGAAGGAAAGATGAATCTGGATTTAAAGGCTGTTGGCGGACAAATTTTATCCATCAGCCAATTTACCTTGCAAGCTAATACCAAAAAAGGCAATCGTCCCAGTTTCATTGAAGCGGCTAAACCAGACTACGCCAACGAACTATACATGGCTTTAAATCAGCAACTGCGAGAATTAGGCTTTGTCGTTGAAACAGGTGAGTTTGGAGCGATGATGCAAGTCAATATCACCAACGATGGTCCCGTAACCATCATGCTCGATTCAAAAAATAAATAATGATGCCAAATGCTTTGAAGATTGGTCCTGTCAATCTCCAAAGCCTTTTTGATGTGTGGAATTGTGTTGGGAAGAATACAACTGAGGTGAAATGGTGTTGTCGGAGTCAAGAAAGGGGGGATGGAAATAGACAGTTGGAGGTGTTGGAATTGTCTATTTACTATGATCAGACGAACAGAAGCCGCCAAACCGTCTGTTCGTCCAGCAGTCAGACGAATCGGAGACCTTAAACCGTCTATTCACCTAGCGATCAGACGAAACGAGCACCTGAAATCGTCTAATCTCCTAGCGATCAGACGAAACGAGCACCTTAAACCGTTTAATCACCTAGCGATCAGACGAAACGAGCACCTGAAACCGTCTAATCACCTACCGATCAGACGAAAAGAAGCTCCCAAACCGTCTATTCGCCCATCGATCTGACACTTATAACCACAAAAACCGTCTGATCCCAACAATCAGACGGTTCCATCTCCCAACACCAAACACCCAACAAACTTTCAACTCTACTCAGCCACCGCATTAAAGTAGTTCGTTAAGCCTTCTACAATGGCTTCTGCCACTTCATGATAATAACTTTCAGAACGAATGGAAATCAGGTCATGAGGATTACTCATATACCCAAGCTCTAGCAACAAAGCTGGGCGCATATTTTCGCGGATGACATGATAGTTACCAAACATCGTATCATTATTGACCATATCCAATTTCGCTAATTCATTATTAATAGACTTGGCTAAGTTAAAGTCCGCTTCATGATAATAGTAAGTGGTCGTACCTGTCGAATCAGAATAATAAGAGTCATCATAATGCAAACTAATAAAGGCATCTGCATTTGAAGCATTACTTGCTTCAGCAATTTGATCTAAAGACAGGTATTCATCGGTGTTACGGGTCAAAATTACTTCAGCTCCAGCAGCTTCAAGATGCTCACGAATGACTTGTGCCGTTGCTAAAGTGGCATTTTTTTCGTAAGTCAACTCATCCTGGCTAATCGCACCAGGGTCTTCGCCACCATGACCAGGATCAATCATGATCACAGCATTTTCAATCGAACCAGGATTCGTTGAACCAATATGACCAACCGTGTCAGCTAAATAAGCGACTAAGCGGTCTTCAACATAGCCGCGAATACCATTTTGATCTTCTACAAACGCAAATTCATTGCCCAGCTCGTCTTCAACAATATCGACCACAGTAAATTTCTGCTGACGGTCAATCTCATAAATAATATCAGCGTAGGCAGATGGTGCATCGTACAAAGCTTGGTAGTCCGCTCGAATGACCGCAATATTTTCT
Organism: Fundicoccus sp. Sow4_H7; assembly: GCF_052115865.1. NCBI lineage: Bacteria > Bacillati > Bacillota > Bacilli > Lactobacillales > Aerococcaceae > Fundicoccus > Fundicoccus sp. Sow4_H7. The sequence continues at coordinate 22,867 of NZ_JBQKME010000004.1, forward strand.
AAAGCTTGACGTTCTGCTTCTAAACTCTCTTCATCAAGCAACTCCTCCTCCACTTCAGCAAGAGGGACCGCATCTTCACTAACGAGTCCAACTAAACGCGTCCTAAAGAATCCCACACCATCTGAAAGCGCGGCAGTTATCCAGCCGTTACTTTCATAATTAATCGGGACATACTGACCAGATTCAAGCTGGGTAATAATCGCTGAATCTTCATCCGGACTTTCATAGACAGGAGTATTGACTAGAATTTGGGCATAGATATTTTGATCAGACACGAGCTCGTCATTTTCTATTTGCCATTGTGGAAACCAACCATCATATGAACGATAACGGGCATGGTTCCAACCATTTTCGGTCGAAATAATCGAGACGGTATCACCTTCGGTTAATTCAATAACCGCCGTTGCGTTCGTTGCTGGATTCTCTCTTAAAATAATGCCATCGCGTTCAATCGTTAAAGTGGTATCACTTAACAAATTCGCAATCGCTAAAGACCCGATTAATAACACTAGAATGGTTAAGAAAGGGGGGAAATACTTCTTGGAAAAGATTTTCTTTACAATATTCATGAAATTTATCAACTCATCTCATTTTACTCTTTTAAGTAAATATCTCTGCTAACAAACTGTTAGGCATCAACAAAAAAATTATAACATAACTGAAAGTAAATGATAGAGCTTTTTCGTGCTATCGAACAATAATATTTCTTTTGATAATGAGAAAAGATTTAGAATCTACTTGACATTTGTTGATTTAATTTGTAAGCTAAATCTAATTTAATAGTTTTATCGATGAAGTAGCCAAGTAGTTGATTAACCAAAAGAGAGCTAACCAATAGGCTGAAAGTTAGCAACAATCAATGAAGACACTACGGAGAAGAATAATGTAAAGTTATTCCGCTAGTCACGTTCCGACATAAAGGTAGTTATTTATTTAACTACGAATTTTAGGTGGTACCACGTTATCAATTACGTCCTATGACATTTGTCATAGGCTTTTTTTATTATTGGAGGAATTATATGATACAGAAAATGAAAGGGACAGAAGATATTCTGCCTCAAAATATAGAAGCTTGGCATTTTATTGAAGATACAGCACGGGATGTATTTGAGAGTTATTTATTTAAAGAAATAAGAACGCCTTTCTTTGAATCCTTTGATTTATTCAAACGATCAGTGGGGGAGGACACCGATGTTGTCTCTAAAGAAATGTACGATTTTTACGACAAAGGCGACCGGCATTTAGCCTTAAGACCGGAAGGGACAGCGGGCATTGCGCGGGCATACATTGAAAACAAATTATTTGGACCAGAACATGCGCAACCTTTAAAAGTATATTACATGGGGCCAATGTTTAGATATGAGCGTCCACAAGCAGGGAGACAACGTCAGTTTAACCAAATTGGGATTGAGGTATTAGGCAGTATGAATCCAGCAACGGATGTTGAAGGAATAGCGTTGGCGTGGGATTATTTTATTGAATTAGGGATTGAAAAAATCAGTTTGCAAATCAATTCATTAGGTAAAACCCAAGACCGTAAAGCTTATTTGGATGCTTTAGTTGCTTACTTTGAACCTTTATCAGACCAGTTGAGTGAAGATTCTAAGAAACGGCTCAAGACTAATCCGCTTCGCATCATTGACAGCAAAGATCCAAAAGATCAAGACTTGGTGAAAGATGCGCCTGTTATTTTGGATTATTTAAGCCAAGAAAGTCAAGAACACTTTGAAGCGGTTAAGTCCTTACTAGAAGCTTTAAATATCCCCTTTGAAGTAAACCCCTATGTCGTACGTGGTTTAGACTATTATCAAGATACTATTTTCGAAATAATGGTCGATGATGATACGATTGGAGCACAATCGACGATTTGTGGTGGCGGTCGCTATGATGGCCTGATTGAACAATTGGGTGGACCAGCTACGCCAGGTTTCGGCTTTGGGATTGGGGTTGAGCGCTTATTGATTTTACTAGAAGACCAAAAAGTAGAGATTCCAGAAGCTGAACCGGTTGATGTGTTCGTTATGGGCCTAGGTGAAGCTAGTAATCAATTATCGCTGCAAGTGGTACAAGCAGCAAGGGCAGCAGGTTTTATTGCTGACAGAGATTATTTATTCCGCAGTATGAAATCGCAATTTAAAACAGCAGGTAAATTAAATAGCAAGCTGATTATTACGATTGGTGATAAAGAGGTTGAAGAAGGTGTCGCGCAAATAAAAAATCAAGAAGATGGTAAGCGTGCTACCGTTCCAATCGATGAATTATTAAATGATTTTGAAACATATTATCTTCAAATGACAGTCGACACGTCGGCCATTGACAAATACTTTAGAGGTGAATTTGAATGACACAAAGAACAGTATATGCTGGTAAAGTAAATAACGCCTTAGTTAACGAAAAAATTGTCTTAAAAGGTTGGGTACAAAAACGCCGTGACTTAGGTGGTGTGATATTTATTGATTTAAGAGACCGTGAAGGTTTTTGTCAGGTTGTTTTTAATGCAGAGAATTTGACGGTGGAAGAGATGCATCAAGCCGATCGTTTAAGAAATGAGTATGTGGTTGAAGTGTCTGGGACACTGCAACACCGTGCGCCGGAACAAATTAACCCGAAAATTCCGACAGGTGAATTTGAGCTGATGGCAGACCGTTTAACGGTTTTAGCTACGTCCAAAACACCACCAATTTATATTGAAGAAGATGTTGAAGTGGATGAAGAAGTTCGTTTACGTCACCGCTTTTTGGATTTACGTCGTCCGAATATGTTCAATAATTTACGTTTGCGTCATCAAGTGAGTCAATCCATTCGTCAATACTTAAATGACTTAGATTTTATTGATGTCGAAACACCTTATTTAACGCGTTCAACACCTGAAGGAGCACGCGATTATTTGGTGCCAACACGCCGTGAACCAGGTTCGTTTTATGCGCTACCGCAATCACCACAGATATTTAAACAATTATTAATGGGGGCAGGTTTAGACCGTTATTATCAAATTGTTAGATGTTTCCGTGACGAAGATTTACGGGGTGACCGCCAACCGGAATTTACCCAAGTGGATATTGAAACCAGCTTTTTAACACAGGCTGAAATCCAAGCTTTAACTGAGGAAATGTTGAAGAAAGTGGTCAAAGATACCTTGGCTATTGAATTGACCGATGCTTTCCCAACGATGACTTACGAAAAAGCGATGGCTGAATATGGTAGTGATAAACCTGATATACGTTTTGAAATGAAATTAGTTGACTTGTCTTCATTTGCGAGTCAATCGGAATTTGGTGTCTTTAAATCTGCCGTTGAAAAAGGTGGAATGGTTAAAGCAATTAACCTTAAAGGCTTAGCCGATTCTTATACCCGTAAAACAGCCGATGAATTAATTAACATCATTAAACCATATGGTGCTAAAGGTCTTGCTTGGTTAAAAATTACCGATGAAGGTTTTAATGGCCCGATTGCTAAATTCTTTAAGGAAGAGAACGACTATAAGGCAATCGTAGAACCGTTAAACGGTGAAGTTGGCGACATTATTTTCTTTGTTGCAGATTCGCAAGAAATCGTCGAAACTTCTTTAGGTGAACTTCGATTACATTTAGGTAAAAAACATCAACTATTTGATCCAGATGCACTGGCATTTTTATGGGTGACAGACTGGCCATTAGTTGAGTATGATGAAGAAGCAGGCCGTTATGTAGCCATGCACCATCCATTTACAGCGCCACGAAATATGGATGTCGAAGCATTGAAAAACCATCCAGCAGAAGCATTAGCACAGGCTTATGATATTGTCTTAAATGGTTATGAAATTGGTGGCGGTAGTTTAAGAATTTATACACGCGCCATGCAAGAGCAAATGTTTGAATTACTTGGCTTTACGCCCGCTCAAGCGGAAGAACAATTTGGTTTCTTACTCAGTGCCTTTGACTATGGATTCCCACCACATGGCGGTATTGCATTAGGTCTCGACCGATTAGTCATGTTACTGGCTAAAGAACCAAACATTCGCGAAGTCATTGCCTTTCCAAAAACAGGCCGTGGTGTTGACTTATTAATGAAAGCACCTGGTTTTGTTGATAACAGTCAATTACGCGAACTACATTTATCTGTAAAAGAAGACAAAAAAGCTTAGTAGAAAGGATGCGATCATTTTGTTTTTAGGATCACACGTTTCGCTTAGTGGAAAAGATATGCTATTAGGATCAGTAAAAGAAGCTGCTTCCTATGGAGCTAATATTTTCATGATTTACACGGGAGCCCCTCAAAATACACGACGAAAAGCCATTGATACCTTTAGAATTGAAGAAGCGAAAGCTCTTATGGCAGAAAATGGGATAGAATTTTTTACAGTCCATGCCCCTTATATTATTAACTTAGCCAATACCACTAAAGAAGGCTATTTTGATTTCGCTGTCGAATTTTTAAGAGATGAAATTAGTCGCGTGGAAGCACTCGGCGCAACCCAAGTTACCTTACATCCAGGTTCCCATGTTGGAGCAGGAGTAGAAGTGGGGATTCAACAAATTATCAAAGGATTAAATAGCGTCATTAACAAAGACCAAAATGTTCAAATCGCCTTGGAGACAATGGCCGGCAAGGGAACTGAGTTAGGACGAACCTTTGAAGAATTGGCTGAAATGATTAGTGGCGTGACCCATAATGAGAAACTATCGATTACATTTGATACTTGCCATACATATGATGCGGGTTATGATATTGTGACGGATTTTGATGAGGTATTAAACCAATTTGATAAAATCATTGGCCTAGACCGCTTGAAAGTCTTACACATTAATGACTCTAAAAACCCCTTCCATTCAAATAAAGATCGCCATGCCAACATTGGTGAAGGAAGTATTGGTTTTGACGTCTTAAATAAAATTATCCATCACCCACAACTCACAAGGATTCCAAAGATTTTAGAAACCCCTTGGGTAAAAATTAATGATAAAGATAAAGTAGCGCCTTACAAGCACGAAATTGACATGTTTAAAAAGCAAGTCTACAATCCGAATTTAATGGAAGATATTGTTGAAGGTAAAAAGTGATATTTATTAGATAAATAAACTAGCTTTTAAAGTCAGTGGAAATTGCTTTAAAAGCTGGTTTTTGTATGTTTTGCTTAAATAAAATAGGTGTCGCTAACTATAAGTTTATATTGATAGCGATAGGTCAGGTATGACAAGCAATTGGAGGTAATAGTTAGCGATAGGTCGGGTATGACAAACAATTGGAGGTAATAGTTAGCGAGAAACACCTATCTTTAATTGTTAATAACTAAAGATAATAGTAAAATAGACATGAAAGAGTTTTAAGGAGGAGTCATTAAATGGAACAAATCATCAAAGCAAAATATATCGTGTTAGAAAATGAAGTTTTAGAAGATCATTATTTAGTCATTGAAGATGGGAAATTTAAACAGACAACAGACCATATTCCAGAAAACAGCCAAGTCATTGATTATGGCGATGCCTATATTTCTGCCGGCTTAGTGGATACGCACATTCATGGCTATAAAAACGCAGATGTGATGGATGCAGACGCGGAAGCTATCCAAACAATTGCCAATGGTATTGTTGAAAATGGAGTTACTTCATGGTTGCCGACAACCTTAACAGCCAGTGTGGAACAATTGGATGCAGCTTGCCAGGTGATTGGTGAAAATGCGGATAAAATAACAGGCGCAAAAATCCAAGGTATTTTCTTAGAAGGACCATATTTTACTGAAAAATATAAAGGCGCCCAAAACAAAGATTATATGAGTGACCCTTCCATTGAACAATTACTAAAATGGCAAGAACTTGCGAACGGACTTGTTAAGAAAATCGCTATCGCCCCAGAACGCCAAGGTGTCAAAGAATTTATCAAAGTGGCTAAAGAAAATGGTATTTATGTGGCCTTAGGGCACAGTGATGCCACTTACCACCAAGCTGCTCTGGCCGTCCAAGATGGGGCCAATATTTTTGTCCACACTTTTAATGGGATGCGTGGAATACACCACCGCGAACCAGGTATGGTCGGAGCAGCCTTAAATCTAAAAGACGTCTATGCAGAAGTGATTGCCGACGGATTCCATGTTCATCCAGCTGCCATTGAACTCATCGTTAAATCAAGAGGTACCGACGAAACAGCCTTAGTTACCGACTGCATGCGTGCTGGTGGAATGCCAGATGGCCGTTCGACTTTAGGCGAATTTGAAGTCATGGTCCAAGACGGAATGGCACGCCTCGTTTCAGATGGCAACCTAGCCGGCTCCATCTTGAAAATGATTGACGGCGTGAAAAATATGGTGAACTGGGGAATCGTATCGCTTCCAGACGCCTTAAGAATGGCTTCTTTAAATCCAGCCAAATCAGTGGGAATCGATGATATTTGTGGGAAAATCGAAGCCGGCTATGCCGCCGACTTTATTGTTGTGACACCTAATGCAGAACTCGTTGTGACTTATATTGACGGCGAGATGAAGTATCAAAAAGATGAAAAACAAGCGAAATAACGACTTCGTTGCTCTAGATGTTGAAACCGCCAATGCGAATGCCCACAGCATTTGTTCCATAGGTATCGCAAAATTTTCCAACGACCAACTCATCGATCAATATTATCAACTCATTAACCCTGAAGAAACCTTTCGTCAAATAAATATCTCCATCCATGGCATTCGCCCAAGCGATGTTCAATCGCAGCCGACGTTTGATAGGATTAAAAACGACATGCTGCATTTTATTGATGATTTACCAGTGATTGCCCACAATGCGTCTTTTGATATGGGGGCCTTGAAGGCTGACTACATCCGCTATCAGTTGCCTTATGACAAAATTCAGTACATGTGTTCAGCCATCTTATCCCGCGCCTTAGTTAAATCCGTTCCCAATCACAAACTAAGCACCATGGCAGATTACTACCAAATTGAACTAAATCACCACCACGCCTTATCCGATGCCATAGCCTCAGGAGCCATACTTATTAACCTAATGGCAGACCTACAAGAAAGTGATCTATACAGCTTTTTAACCAAAGTCCAATACCCAAAATTTGGTGTATTAGGCGGCCAAGGGTTCAAAAAATCCAAATCTAAATAAATATCACTGCAAAAAGTTTGTTCGTTATGGAGACGAACAAACTTTTTTTATGATGTTGGTGAATTGGATGAAACTTAGGTTATGAATAGTTGGCGCAACAAACTCTCACGGGCGTATAACTTTAGAAGGCGGACTCCTTGGCATATAATTTCAGTTATATGCCAATAAATTCCTCATCAAGCCCCAAAAATCCACCAGCTTAATTGAAGTAAGCGGATACATCAGATATAATATATTTGAAATATAATATATAGAGGTGAAATAATGGTTTCTAAATTAACAGCATTTTTACAAGAGTCAATTCAAAACAAGAAAGATCAAGGCTTGTATAATGAAGTGGATATTTTATCAAGCGAAAATGGATTTATTATTGAAATCAATGGTCAAAAATTGATCAATTTAGCATCCAATAATTATTTAGGTTTAGCTACAGACGAAAAACTAAAAGCAGCAGCAACAGAAGCAATACAAAATTTTGGAGTAGGGTCAGGAGCAGTTCGTTCCATTAATGGGACACTGACATTACACCAACAATTAGAAGAAACCTTAGCACAATTTAAGGGAACCCAAGCTGCACTTGCATTTCAGTCAGGCTTTAATTGTAATATGGGAGTGATCAGTGCCGTTGTTAACAAAAATGATGTGATATTTTCAGATGCCCTTAATCATGCCTCCATCATCGATGGTTGTCGCTTATCTGGTGCAAAAATTATCCGTTATAACCATTCCGACATGGATGACTTTTATCAAAAAGTTAAAGCTGCTAAAGAAAGCAATCAATATAATAAAATGATGGTCATTACTGATGGTGTCTTTTCAATGGATGGCGATGTAGCCTTATTACCTGAAATCGTAAAAATAGCAAAAGAATTTGATTTAATTACTTATGTCGATGATGCGCACGGCTCAGGTGTGATGGGACAAGGGGCTGGAACAGTTAAACACTTTGGCCTTCAAGATAAAGTCGATATTCAAATGGGAACTTTATCTAAAGCAGTGGGGGTTGTCGGTGGTTACGTTGCCGGTACATCTTTATTAATCGATTGGTTAAAAGTTGCGGCTAGACCCTTCTTGTTTTCAACAGCCAGTACACCAGCAGATACGGCTGCAGCACTGGCAGCCATTGAAAAACTGAGTGACTCCAGTGAACTTCAAGCCCAACTATGGGAGAATGCGCGATATTTACAGGAGGGGTTAAAAGAATTAGGTTTTGAATTGTCCCCAACTGAAACTCCTATCACGCCAGTGATTATTGGCGACGAACAAATCGCCCAAAAATTCTCAAAACGTCTGATGGAAGAGGGCGTCTACGCCAAAGCCATTGTATTTCCAACAGTCCCACTCGGAACTGGTCGAATTCGCAACATGCCAACCGCGGCACATCAAAAAGATCAACTCGACCAAACCATCGCAAGCTATCATAAAATTGGTAAAGAATTAGGGATTTTATCTTAAGATACGAGGAGATCGTTTATGAAGAAAATACTAGTGACAGGCGCCCTTGGCCAAATCGGTTCAGAACTCGTCCATGCCCTTCGGAAAAAATATGGTGATGATAACGTCATTGCATCAGATATTCGACCGCTTGAAAATCATCCTATCAGCCAAGACGAAAATTTTGAAATCGTTGATGTGATGGACTACCACCGCTTTTTATATGTTGCCAAACGCCATGAAGTTGACACGATTATTCACCTTGCAGCCTTACTTTCAGCCGTAGCTGAAGCATTTCCTAAACGTGCATGGGAAATTAATATGACCGGACTCGTTCACGCCCTCGAAATTGCGCGTGAACTCAAACTACAATTTTTCACACCGTCATCCATCGGTGCGTTTGGTCCAACCACCCCTAAAATAAATACCCCACAAGTAACCATTCAAAGACCCAGTTCCATGTATGGCATTACAAAAGTCTCTGGCGAATTGCTTTGTGATTACTACTTTAATACCTTTGGCGTTGATACCCGTAGCATGCGGTTTCCAGGTCTCATTAGCCACGTTTCCTTACCCGGTGGGGGAACAACCGATTATGCCGTTGATATTTATTATGATGCTCTTAGAAAAGGGAGCTATGAGTGCTTTTTAAGTGAAGATACGTTTATGGACATGATGTATATGGATGATGCGATTGACGCCATTATTCAGCTAAATGAAGCCCAAGCTGAAAATTTACACCACCGAAACGCCTATAATGTGTCTTCCATGAGCATTAGCCCGCGCGTATTGGCCGAGGCGATCCAAAAGGAAATACCGGATTTTGAAATATCCTACCAAATTGATCCCATCCGCCAAAATATTGCTAATTCCTGGCCAGACCAAATTGACTGCCAAGCCGCAAAAGACGACTGGGGTTTTAGCCCCAAATACGATTTAACCGCCATGACAAAAGAAATGTTAACCCAACTCAGCAACAAACTGCTCATAAAACCCTAAATAAATATCACTGCTAACACCATGTTGGATTTGTGTTAATACAGCTGCTTGAATTGCTGGTGTTATATCAATCAAACAGCTGTATTTTAATGCAAAAAAGTGTATGTATTCAAAAAACTATTCTGGCAGAACAACGAGTATAAATTATTAGTCTCGTTTTCTCGACGAGTTAAGAAAGTTTAACTCGAAATCCAAACGAGTACCCAAAGTGTCCCTCGTTTTTTGAACGAGTACCCAAAGTGTGCCTCGTTTTATTAACGAGTACTCAAAGTGTGCCCCGTTTTTTGAACGAGTACCTAAAGTGTCCCTCGTTTTATTAACGAGTACTCAAAGTGTGCCTCGTTTTTTGAACGAGTACCCAAAGTGTGCCTCGTTTTTTGAACGAGTACCCAAAGTGTGCCTCGTTTTTTTAACGAGTACCTAAAGTGTCCCTCGTTTTATTAACGAGTACCCAAAGTGTGCCTCGTATTTTTAACGAGTACCCAAAGTGTCCCTCATTTTATTAACGAGTACCTAAAGTGTGCCTCGTTTTTCCGACGAGTTTAAATTATTAGCCTCGTAACCACAACATTAACAGTTTGCAAATTAAAAATAGACCAATATTCAACTGCAACATGTTGAATATTGGTCCACTTATTTTGCTGCTAATGATACAAACAATTTGGAAAAAGGCTGAACCAGTCTTGGCTACATAGCAGAACAAACGTCAGTAATCCATACTACTTATAACCGAAATCAACCAGCCATAAAAGCCGTATTGCCCGACAAATTGGATTGTGATAATATTAATATAATTAGCCTCGGAGGTGTGACATGAGTAGTTTTGAAATAATCTTTCCTATAAATAATGAGTTCTCCATAGATGTTACGAGTCCAGATTTATACAATTATGATTTTGCGTCTCATGCATTAGTACCACTGCAAAAAGCTGCAGGAAACATATTAACAGATAATATAAAATAATTTCCAATATTTCTCAAATGAACTTAATCAAGGAATTATTAAAAGATGACAAAACTGAATATGTTGCAAGATTAACAGATGAAACCAAAGAAAAACTTAATTCCGGGGAATGGTCGCTAGGGATTCGAAAAGAAACAGACGAAACCTATGCGGTCATTAAAGATACAGTTACTGGTAAAAATTTGAGTATGGTTACACTAGACGAGAAAGTAGTAGATAAGATAGGTAATTTACCGGAACTTTCAGCCATTCAAAATCAACTAGCAGATATTTCAAAACAAATTGAAAGTCTCAATCAACTTGTAGAAAGAGTCGAGCAAGGGCAATACAATGATCGATATGCAGGATTCTTTAGTGCTCGACAAATGGTCGTTGAAGCATTAGCATCTACTAATGAAGACCTTAAAAAAAGTTTGTTGACCGCAGCAATCCAATCCAATAATGAAACTATCGCCAAACTGATGCTGGCAATATATGTTGATGCAAAGGCATTTATTGATACAAAAACAAAACCAAAAGAGGCCAAACGAATTGATAACTTACTTCACAGTTCAATCGGTTACCTGAATGCTTCTGTACAATTAAATATCATTGCATATACTACTTTAGGCGAGCAACAATCATTAATCGCTACATTATCAAACTATCAAGCATTTATTAATCAGACGCTACTAAAGGAAATTGGTGAAGAAAACAGAACAATTGCTTGGAAAATTGACAATGCCCAACATGGAGTTGATGGCAAATTTACCGAAATATCAACTGGTCTGACTGATAATATTTTAGTGCTAATTGATGATGTAAAAAATAATAGAATTGGAGCGTTAGATTATGGAAAAAACGAAACCAAAAGTTTGCAAAATGCCCAAATGTCAGAAAGAGACATACAGTAAACGATCACTTTTTTGTGGAGAACATGAAAGACAATTTAAGCATTTTCTGGCCAATACAGGAAAAATGGCAGTTGTTCCTTTAGTTGCAGCTGCAAAATTCGTCCTTGAAAACCAAACAGAAGATAAAAATAATAAGTCATAAAATTTTGGTTTCCCATATAATATCAACACAAAGAACCTTCCTCACTAACTTTGCATGAGGGAGGTTTTATAGCTATATGAAAATCACCGACTGATCGCTTTTCTTTTGTTAAACAATTGATTTTCAATTGTAGCACAACTTGCCCCTAAAACGGAATCGTTTTTAAATAAATACTCACATCCAATAAACCCATTTTTTACCAAGTCAAAAAACCCTCTATAAATCAATGATTATAGAGGGAGTGATATTTATTCAAAATCAAAAATGACTTTTGGTTTGCGGGCGGCGAGTGTTTCGTCTAAACGCCGGACAGATGTTTCATGGGGCGCGGATGTTACCAATTCAGGATTCGTTTCAATGGTTTGAGCAATTTCAATCATGGCATCGCAGAAAGCATCTAAGGTTTCTTTTGATTCCGTTTCGGTCGGTTCGATCATCAAGCTTTCTTCAACAATTAAGGGGAAGTAGACCGTTGGTGCGTAGAAACCGTAGTCCAACAGACGTTTGGCTATGTCGCGGGTGCTAGCTCCTAACTTTTTCTGTCGCTTGCCACTCAAGACAAATTCGTGTTTACAAATTTGTGGGTAAGGAGTATCGAAATGGTCTTCAAGGCGTGCTTTCATATAATTCGCATTTAAAACTGCATCTTCAGATACTTGTTTCAAGCCTTTAGGTCCCATCGTCCGGATGTATGCATAAGCTCGGACATTGACACCAAAGTTGCCATAATAACCTTTTACGCGTCCGATACTTTCAGGGTAATCTTTTGAGAGAATATATTGATCGCCAGCTTTTTCAACTTGTGGGACTGGTAAGTAAGGCGCTAGGAAATCTTTCACACCCACAGGACCTGAACCTGGTCCACCCCCACCGTGAGGGGTACTAAAGGTTTTATGTAAGTTTAAATGTACAGCATCAAATTCCATTAAACCAGGTGTGACTTTACTTAAGATAGCATTAGAGTTTGCGCCGTCATAGTACAATAAACCACCTGCATCATGGACGATTTGAGAAATTTCTAAAATATCATTCTCGAATAAACCGAGTGTATTAGGATTGGTTAACATCAAGCCAGCGGTGTCTGGACCAACGGCCTCACGTAGAGCATCGACACTGATGGTGCCATTTTCATTCGATTTGATTTCAACGATATCAAAACCACAAATAGCAGCTGTAGCAGGGTTGGTTCCATGTGCAGAGTCTGGAATTAACATCTTTTTACGTTCATCACCTTGACCATTGGCTTCATGGTGAGCTTTAAAAATCAATAAGGCAGTCCATTCGCCTTGAGCACCAGCTGCTGATTGTAAAGATACTGCATCCATACCAGTTATTTCTTTTAAATATTCCTGCAATTCAAACATCAACTTTAAAGCTCCTTGGGCAGTTTCAGCTGGTTGTAGCGGATGAATCGCTGAGAAACCTTCCAAACGGGCAATATCTTCATTTATCTTTGGATTATACTTCATCGTACAAGAGCCAAGGGGATAGAAGCCAGTTTCTAAACCAAAGTTTCGATTAGCAAGAGCAGTATAATGCCGCATTAAATCCAATTCAGACACTTCAGGTAATCTAGCTGCTTCTTGGCGTTTTAGATGGGGCGCCAGTTCTTCAGCCAAATCATATGTTGGCACTCCAAAATCAGCTAGACTATAAGCTTTTCGACCTGATTTCGACCGTTCAAAAATCAAAGGAATCGTTTGCTCACTCATTGATTAGCCTCCTTTAACAACGAAACAAATTGATCAATTTCTTCTTTGCTTCTTTTTTCAGTAGCACATAAAAGTAGGGCAGGCTCATCAAAGTATGTGCTAACATCAAAGCCACTCATAAAACCATTGTCAAACATAAATTGATTGACTTGATCGACCGGTTGCTTGAGCTTCAAAATAAATTCATGGAAGAAAGGGGCGTCTCCAATACGTTCAAAGCCATTAACTTCTAACTGTTGATGTAAATAATGAGCAGCGTTAATATTTTTTTGTGCCATTTCTTGCATACCTACTTTACCTAAAGCAGACATGAAAACAGATGAAGCTAAAGCAAATAAAGCTTGGTTGGAACTCATATTACTGGTCGCTTTTTCGCGGCGAATATGCTGTTCGCGTGTCTGCAGAGTCATAACAAAACCACGCTTTCCTTCAGCATCCACCGTTTCACCTACGATACGACTAGGCATTTTCCGCATATATTGCTTAGTAGTCGCAAAATAGCCACAGTGCGGTCCACCAAATGACATTGGAATCCCTAAAGGTTGCGTATCTCCGACAACAATATCCGCACCTAATTTGCCAGGAGCTTCCAAGACAGCTAAAGCTAGCGGATTTGCTACGACAATTAATAAAGATTTTGTGTCAACTAGTAAATCTTTTACAGCTTGCAAATCTTCAATCGAACCAAAGAAATTTGGGTATTGAACGACGACCGCAGCTGTTTCATCATCAATTAACCCCTTTAAAGCTTCCAAATCGGTAACTGTACCGCTTAATGGACTAACTGCGACATCATACTCCATCCCATAAGCATAGGTTTTAACGACATCCACCCCTTGTTGGTGGACTCCAGCAGACAAAATTACTTTAGATTTTCTCGTGACACCAACGGCTAAATTACAAGCTTCACCAAGTGAAGTAAAGCCATCGTATAAACTCGAATTCGCTGCATCCATGCCTGTTAACTCACAAATCATCGATTGAAACTCAAACAAAGCCTGTAATTCACCTTGACTAGCTTCAGCTTGATAGGGCACATAAGCCGTCATAAACTCTGATTTTAAAATTACATGATTCACAACTGATGGAATAAAATGATCATACGTTCCAGCTCCTAAAAAATACGGCATTTGATTGGCAGTCGTATTTTGAGCAGCTAATTGCTTCATCAGTTCCATTAAGCGATGTTCATCGAGTGAAGCAGGGATATTTAATTCGTCCTTCGTGCGGACCGAAGCAGGGATATCCGAAAATAACTCTTCAATACTATCAACTCCAATGACCTTCAGCATCTCTGCGCGGTCTTCAGCCGTGATAGGTAAATAACGATGCGAAAATGACATTTACAACCCTCCTCAATAAATATCTGATATTTAACTCTTAGTCTTCTGCAGTGAAAACTTCATAAGCTTGTAAGTCCATTAATGCGCTTGTATCAGCCGCATCATCAAGTGTGACTTCGATTAGCCAACCTTTTTCATATGGATCTTCATTCAATAATTCAGGTTCATCCACAAGACTTTCGTTAATCGCCGTAACCGTTCCAGGAAAAGGTGTATAAATTCCAGATGTTGATTTAACAGACTCCACAATAGCAAATTCATCATCAAAACGATAAGTTGATTCTAATTCAGGTAACTCAACGTAAACAATATCCCCCAGTGAATCGACGGCAAATTGTGTAATGCCTATCCGCACTTTATTGTCTTCAAGTAGGTCTACCCATTCATGTTCCTCTGTATAAAATAATTTTTGAATATCTACCATCTTAAATCCTCCTATTATTTATTTATTTGATTTTTGTTGGTGATTTTTGCTTCTACTTTTTTGTTACGAATGATTAAATTAAGAGTATCGAGATCTGCTTTTGCTTTATCAATATAGGCCATTCCTATCGCATGGTCTTGCGTTGGCACCATCGTTCCAGAAGTCACAATTCCTATTGGATTCCCCTCTAAATCTTCTATTGGCGTTCCTTCACGGGCAATCCCACGCCCAGTCAATTGAAAACCAATGAGTTGCTTTTGAAGACCAACGTCTTTTGCTTTGACTAAAGCGTCTCGTCCAATAAATACCACTGCCTTTTTCAATTTAATAGCGAAACCAAGGCCAGCTTCTAATGGATTGTGTGCTTCAGAAAGTTCATTGCCGTATAAAACTAAACCTGCTTCAAGCCGTAAAGTATCGCGTGCCCCTAAGCCACAGGGGATTAAGCCATATGCTGCACCTTTTTCTAAAAGTAGTGTAAATAAGGCTTCGGCTTTGTCCCAAGCTAAATAAATTTCAAAACCATCTTCGCCTGTGTAACCTGTTCGTGAAATAATTGTCGTTGGAATTGAGTTTATCTCTTGGTCCGTTACAAAATAAAATGATTTTAAAGTGGACAACTCAAACGACAGCAATGATTGCAAAATAGCTTCCGCATTTTTACCTTGCAAAGCGATTAAAGCTATTTGATTTGAAATATCTTCAATCCTTACATCGGAATCTACTTGATGTTGTTCTAACCAATTTAAAATCTTATCTGTATTCGATGCATTAGGTGTTAACATAAATGAAGAGTCTGAAAGCTTATAAATAATTAAATCATCTAAAACAAAACCTTCATCATTTAAGATCAGATTATATTGGGCTTGGTTAACATTTAGTTTTTCTAAATCATTACTGACGAGTCTATTTAACCAATCCAGTGCATCATTTCCACTAACTAATATTTCACCCATATGTGACGTTTCAAATAAACCAGCTTTTTCTCTAACAGCTAAATGTTCATCTTGAATTTTACTGAATTGGATGGGTAAAGCCCATCCATTAAAGTCCACTAGCTTGATGCCTTGACCTTTGTAATAATCATAGAGTGGTGTTTGTTTTAATGTCTCTGTCATCGAATTCCTCCTTTTAAATGTCAATACAATTCTATCATGTAAGCGATTAAATTGCATTTTGTTTTTAAGATATTAATGCCAAACATCGAGTTGTTGCATGATCAAACCAGCCGTTTCTTCAATACTTCGCTCAGAAACATTAATCACGAAACAATTTAATTCAGAATAGATTTTTTTCGCAAAAACTAACTCATCATTGACTCGGTCCATCGATGCATAACGTGATTGGCTCATGCCATAGGATTCCATTCGAATGGCACGATGACGGTTAATGACAGACGCATCATTGGTTAAACCAATAATTTTTTTATGGCTAATTCGATAAATTTCTTCTGGCAATTCTTTTTCAGGAATTAAAGGAATATTCACTACTTTAAAACCATTCATGGCTAAATACATACTTAAAGGGGTTTTACTTGTCCGGCTAATACCAAGTAGAACAATATCTGCTTCTAAAATAGCTGAAGGGTCTTTCCCGTCATCATAGGCAATACAAAACTCCATCGCATGCACGCGTTTAAAATAATCGTCCGATAATTCATGTTGTGCACCAACCTTCCATGACGCTTGAACGCCTAAGCGGCGTTGGATTTCTAAAGTAAAAGGCTGAATTAAGTTATAACAAATTAAACCTGTTTTAATGCAAAAGCGTTCAACATAATTTGCCATGACCGCATTGGCAATCGTCATAAAGATTAAACCATCCACTTCCAAGGCTTCATTCAATATCACATCGAGATCTTCAATATTTGAAATAAAGATATATTTGTGCAATACTGTTGTTGCATCAGGGAACTGAGCGAGAGCTGCATTAGCAACTTTTTGAGCTGTTTCCCCAATGGAATCAGATAAGATATAATAATGTAGAGTAGGTTGTTCTTTCATTGAAAACACCTCCGTTTTTGTAAATAGTTTAACATAGAAAGTGAGTGACATAAAATATGAAAGTAGAAAATAAAAATGTCATTTTCGAATCCGAGCATTTATCACAGCAGCAAAAAACGAACACATTAAATAATAGCTTAGAACGCTTAAAAGAAGCTGGTTTTAAAATGACAAAGAAACGCAAGGAAATATTGGAGATATTTATTGAAGAGGGAAAGTATTTAAGGGCTAAGGATATTCATGAAGAACTGACGAATAAATATCCCTCTATGAGCTACAATACAACTTATCGAAATATTTATGATTTTATCGAAATTGGTATTTTAGAATCAACGGAGTATAATCAAGAACAGCTATTCAAAATCAACTGTATTGACTCGGCAGAGGATGCCGACCATCATCACCATCATTTTATTTGTCGCATGTGTGGAAAGAGTATTCCCTTAAAAGCCTGTCCGATGGACAATATTTCAACGGATCTTTCCGGTATTTTAATTGAAAGCCATCGTTTTGAAGTCTTCGGCTTATGTGAAGTTTGCCGGTTTAAATAATTGCAATGAACAGGGATTATTTGAAAAAAATTAGTTGAATTGTATTGTAAATTCTATAGAGTTTGCTATAATAACGAAAGAACTTTGTTTAGATAATCTTTTATCTAAAGAAAGGTTACTAAAAGCTCGGAGGGAGGGAAATCAAATGTCTAAAACAGTCGTTAAAGATAACGAATCTTTAGATGATGCTCTTCGTCGCTTTAAGCGTAATGTTTCTAAAACCGGTACTTTAAGAGAAGCCCGCAAACGTGAGTTTTATGAGAAACCTAGTGTTAAGCGTAAAAAGAAATCAGAAGCAGCTCGTAAAAGAAAGTTCTAATTCTGCTAGATAAGTAGGGTGCTCTTTTTGACACTTACACAGCAAATTAACCAGGACGTTAAGCAAGCGATGAAAGCTAAAGATAAGGATACTTAAAAGGTGGTTCGAATGTTATTAGCTCTTTGTCAGTTAAAACAAATCGAAGAAGTTAAGCCTTTATCTTCTGAACAGGAGATTTCCATCAATACGCATGATTGTAGACAGCGTAAAGATTCTTTAGCAGAATTTTAAAAAGCAGGTCGTAATGATTTAGTCGCTGAATTGATCAAAAAAATCAAAATAAGTACAATGAACGTTTTAGCACTGTTATGATCTAGATCATGGCTAAATTAAAAGGCAAGCTGACGGACAAACAGTCAATCGTTGATTAAAGAAATTATTGCCTTAAATAAATATTTGAAAACACTTCGCAAGAAGTGTTTTTTTATGCTATTAAATTATTGGGGATTATGGGTAATGATAGGCTTAAGTATATGGTAGCATGACGTTGGCTTTGGTTAATGTTAGTCAGATAGAGGGGTAAGCAGCAATAGATGGCTTTAATATCGGTGAACTGAGTGGTTCACATACAATAACGGTGTTTAATGTCAGTGAACTGAGCTGTTCACATACAATACCGGCTCTTAATGACGGTGAACTGAGTTGATGACATACAATACCGGCTCTTAATGACGGTGAACTGAGTCGGTGACATACAATAACGGTGTTTAATGTCAGTGAACTGAGTTGATGACATACAATACCGGCTCTTAATGACGGTGAACTGAGGCGTTCACATACAATACCGGCTCTTAATGACGGTGAACCGAGTCGTTCACATACAATAACAGCTTTTAATGACGGTGAACTGAGTCGGTGACATACAATAACGGTGTTTAATGTCAGTGAACTGAGCCGTTCACATACAATACCGGCTCTTAATGACGGTGAACTGAGGCGTTCACATACAATAACCATCTTTAAGGTTAGTGAACGAAATACTTGACCGACAATAACACTATCTACGGTCACTCAAAACTCAAACAAATCTACACATAACGCATATACATTCCTCAAAATTACAATTTCTGAATGCTAATCAAATCACTCACTTAACTCAACACCAACCTAAGAATCCCATCTCTTAAAAATTCCCATCATCCATAAACTATTTATTTATTAAAATATTTAACTAAAGTACATTTTTTTTACAAATTGTGTTACTCTTACTATATTGAAAATATATAAAAGGAGCTTATTATTTGAATTCATCCTATAATTATTCAGAAATAATAATAATTTCAAATCCTGATTGGTTAATTGCTATTTTAGGCAGCCAAGATCAAAATTCATATTTATATGAATCAAATTTTGGTATAAGAATTGCGAACCGTGGCGAGACGATTACCATTAGCGGTGATGATGAGTCCCAAGTCCTACTAGTTAAAGACTTGATTTTGAAACTTGTGGATTTATTAGAACGTAAAATTTCACTCAAGAAAATGGATATCATGACAGCCATAAAAATGGCGCAAAATGGTCAATTGGAATATTTAGTTAATATTTATGAAGAAATTGTTGGACGCGCTGCCGATGGTAGTGCCATTCGTGTTAAAAACTTCGGTCAACTAGAATATGTCAAAGCTGTAGCAAAACATGATGTTGTTTTTGGAATCGGGCCTGCAGGGACTGGTAAAACCTTTTTAGCAGTTGTGATGGCTGTCCAAGCGTTAAAAGAAGGCAGGGTAAAACGAATTATTTTAACACGTCCTGCGGTTGAAGCCGGTGAAAACTTAGGGTTCTTACCGGGTGACCTGAAAGAAAAAGTAGATCCATATTTACGTCCTGTTTATGATGCCTTAAATACTATTTATGGAAATGAGCATATGAATCGCTTAATGGAACGTGGCATTATAGAAATTGCCCCCTTAGCATATATGCGTGGGCGCACATTAGACGATGCCTTTGTCATCCTAGATGAGGCTCAAAATACAACCATAGCTCAGATGAAAATGTTTTTAACGCGTTTAGGTTTTGGTTCAAAAATGATTATTAATGGCGACCAAACACAAATTGACTTACCTAAAGGTGTAAAATCGGGATTAATTGATGCTGAAATGAAATTAAGAGACATCCAACGCATTCGCTTTGTCACTTTTGATGAGTTTGATGTCGTAAGACATCCAGTCGTTGCCGATATCATTAGAGCCTATTCCGAATAAATAAAGCTCGTTAGGAGGTTATGATGAATTTTCAATTGCAAAAGATAATTAAACGAATAGGTGATTATTATCGTCCTATAGTGATTAGTATTTTAACCTTAATTATTTTTGTTTTTGTCTTTCCAAGTTTAGAAGCAAAGCAATATGACATTAGCTTAAATCAAGTAGCAAACGAAACAATTCGTGCCCCTTATACTATTGAAGATGAAGAACAAACGCAAAATAATATTGACCGAGCACGCGATGCGGTTCCTGATGTGTTTTTATACCATCCAGATATTCGAGAAGAACAGTTAAATTTAATCGAACGTTATTTTAGTGAAATTCGAACGATTCGTTCCTTAGAGTATACGACAGAAGAGTTATTAGAAATTGTTGAGGAAAATGAAACAGCCAGTCAATTAGCTGATCAAATTGATTTAGAAAATAGACCAGCCTCCCAAGCTGTCAGTTTTGGTCAATTAAATAACGCTGAGCGTATGCTTGTTTACCTTTCAGCTATTTCAGATTTTCCTGAAAATTTATTTAATTTAGCCGAAAATATTAATCAATCAGCTATCTTATATGTCCTAACGATTAATGATGCGGATTTAACACAGTTTCAAACCTTGTTAACCAATGTTGTGTCACAAACGTTAAGCAGTGATATTTATTCAAATGAAATTAGTGTATCATTGCAGGAATTAAGTCGTGAGTTCAGTTCTAATTTCCAAGTAACGGCTCAACAACAGGCGATTCAATCCTTTTTACAACAACTGATTGTTCCGACCATGGTGTTTAGCGAAGAAGAAACAGAAGCCAATCGTGAAGAGGTCGCAGCAGAAGTCCCGCCAACCTATATTTTACAAGGGCAAGTTATTATTCAAGAAGGCCATATTGTCGATGCTAATTCGATGCATCAATTAGAATTGTTCAATATTTTAGACAATAATAAGCCCCTTTATATCTTGTATATTTTTATCATCATATTAGTAGTTCATGCTGTCGTTTTATATCTACTTTTGGGCGAATTAGACATTATGGAAGCGGGAGTTACCATAACAGCTTATGCAATCATCCTTGCATCGTCTGTGATTACTTTAAGCGGAATGTTCATTATTCAAGAAAATGGGACAGATTTTTTCACGCTCCTATTTCCTGCCATCCTCATTCCCTTATTATCCATGAAATATGTCCGATTAAGATTTAGCTTTTTATCCTTTTTAATGTTTATGATTTTTAGTTTATTCTTATTCAATAATACGGATAACTTAATGTCATTAATGATCCCTGTTATTTATTATTCATTAAGTGCACTTACTGCTTTTATTATGTATAAAATCAAGCATCAGTTAGCCTATCATCATGAGTTTATGCTGAATCTTGCGGTACACTTTTTATTTGCTATCTCACTCGTCACTATTTTTAGCATTGATCTTTTTTCAAATACCTCGTATTTGTTAATCATTTATATGCTATTAAATATCACTGCCGGATACGGCATTCATTTGTTAATCATGCCGTATTGGGAACAATTATTAAGTGAAAGAGCTGCGCTAACTTTAAATCAACTTGGAAACTTGAACCATCCATTACTTAAAAAACTAATAGAAGTAGCACCTGGAACCTATAATCATAGTATTTTAGTTGGAAACTTGAGTGCGAATGCTGTAGAAGCAATTGGAGGCGATAGTCTGTTAACGCGGGTGGCATCTTATTACCACGATGTGGGGAAAACTTTACATCCACTATTCTTTATTGAGAATTTACCTTCAAGTATGGAGTCGCCACATCAAATGGTAGCACCACAAGAGAGTGCGCAAATTATAATTGGCCATGTTAATGAAGGTGTCAAACTGTTAGAAAAATATAAGTTGCCGAAAAGTGTGATTGATATTTGTAAGCAACACCACGGAACAACCACCGTCCAATATTTTTATCATAAAGCCAAGCAAGAAAACCCTACCGTTGATATTAAAGACTTTACTTATCCAGGTCCAGTTCCACTAAGTAAAGAAGCAACGGTAATTATGCTAGCTGACTCAATCGAAGCCGCTTCAAGAACGCTAAAAACTCATACCCAAGAGTCCATTGAGGAATTAGTTACCAAAATTATTGATGGAAAAATGAATGAAAACCAATTCGTTGATAGCCCATTAACCGTACATGAACTCAAAAAAATTAAGGCTTCATTAATTTTAGGTGTTGGAAGTATGTATCACACCCGTATTCAATACCCCGATTAATTTTAAATAGGAGTTGACCTATGCTAATCGAAATTATAGATGATGAACAATTTGTAGATGATGAAAAACGAGCGATGTTGGAAGAAGTCTTAGATCTTGCCGCAAAAAAATTAACTCTAAGCCAAAAAGCAGAGCTAGATCTATCGTTAGTGACCAATGAAGACATCCATGCCATGAATAAAATGTATCGGCAAATCGATCGTCCGACCGATGTTTTAAGTTTCCCATTGAACGAATCCATTGACGAATCCGATGAATTTTTTACTCGAATGTTCGAAGAAGATGGTAGCTTTGATTTACCCATCCACCTAGGAGACATTGTTATTTCCTATCCGAAGGCTGTAGAGCAAGCGGAAGATTATGGGCATTCCATTGAACGTGAACTTGCTTTTTTAGCTGTCCATGGTTTTTTACACTTAAATGGTTATGATCATCAGACAGAAGAAGAATCAGCGGAAATGTTTGGAATTCAAGAAGAGGTGTTGCAAGAATATGGCCTTACCAGATAGACATTCTAAGGAGAAGATCACCCTAAAAAGTGAACTTATTGGTTTAGTCAATTCATTTAAATATGCCTTTCAAGGCCTCAAGCACGTATGGCTTCATGAGCGTAACTTTAGAATCCATACCTTAGTATCAATTGTCGTCATCATTTGCAATATCATTTTTAAAATAAATAACGCTGAATGGTTTGCGATCATCTTTTGTATTGCCTTTGTATTGGTGACAGAACTCATTAATACATCCATAGAAGTTACCATCGATTTAGTCACTCAAGGTAAATATCACCCTTTAGCAAAAATTGCTAAAGATGTTGCTGCGGCAGCCGTTGTCATCGCAACGGTTGTTTCCGTATCCATCGGGTTAATTATTTATTTACCTTATCTGAGTGCATGGTTATTTTAGTAAGGAGAATGTATGTCAAATCAAGAAAAATTTAAATCAGGCTTTATTGCCATTATTGGTCGTCCAAATGTAGGAAAATCAACTTTATTGAATCGATTTGTTGGTCAAAAAGTCGCTATTATGTCAGATAAAGCCCAGACGACCCGTAACCGAATTCAAGGTGTTTATACCGATAATGAGGCGCAAGTTGTCTTTATTGATACCCCAGGAATTCATAAACCCAAACACGCACTCGGTGACTTTATGCTAAAAACAGCCTTTAGTGCCTTAAGTGGTGTGGATGTTGTCCTTTTTGTTGTGAATGCCACAGAAAAAATCGGACCTGGTGATCGCTTAATTATTGAACGAATCAAAAATGTGGAAGTGCCTGTCATCTTATTAATCAATAAAATTGATTTAATCGAAAAAGAAGAATTGTTATCAATTATTGCTAGCTATCAAGATGAAATCGATTTTGAGGCGGTATTCCCAATTAGTGCAACTGAAGGGGACAATGTGCCTGAATTAGTGCAGCATATTAAAGACATAATACCAGAAGGTCCACAATATTATCCTGCCAACCAAGTCACTGATCATCCAGAATATTTTATTGTGGCAGAATTTATCCGTGAACAAATTCTACATTTAACACGCGAAGAAATTCCACATTCTGTAGCCGTTCAAGTCCAAAGTATGCAGCGGAATGAAGATGATAAAGTAGAAGTTCAAGCGACCATCATTGTTGAACGTAAAAGTCAAAAAGGAATTATTATTGGAGCACAAGGGTCAATGATTAAACGCATAGGTCAAAATGCCCGTAGAGAAATCGAACGCTTGTTGGATGATAAAGTGTATTTAGACCTGTGGGTGAAAGTTCAAAAAGATTGGCGTGACCATCAGTTTCAGTTAAATGAATTTGGCTATAAGCGCGACGATTATTAATAAGGATTGTTGTGAATGAAAAATGTAAGCTTTGAAGGCATTGTGTTATTTAAACGTCCTCATCGTGAAAAAGATAGTTTGGTAAAGATTTTTACCCAAGCTTATGGGACAAAAATGTTTTTTGTTAAGGGATTACAAAAACCGAACCATAAATTAACTAGCACAACCTTACCGATGACGCTTAACAGCTATATTGGTGCGATTAATGAAGATGGTTTATCCTTTTTAACAGAAGCAACATCCCTTTCGATTTTTCGTAATTTGCAAGAAGATTTCTTAGCCCAAGCCTATGCTGCCTATATCATCCAATTAGTCGATGCAGCTGTCGAAGACAACACACCCGATCCTAAAAGTTATGACTGGTTAAAAGTAGCCCTCTTAGCCTTAGATAACCAACAAGTTCCTGAAATTGTCACAACTATAATGGAATTGGATTTACTCGCAAACTTTGGTGTTGGACTTGTCTGGCATCGTTGTCGTATTTGCAGAAACACACAGGAACCTTTTAAATTCAGCATGCGCCATCAAGGCGTCCTTTGTCAAAATCATTGGCAGGAAGATCCTTATCTTTTACCCACTTCCCCAAGAGCTATTCATATCGTAAAAATTTTAAATCAAACGTCGATTAACAACATCAACCAAGTAAATATCAGTGCTACGACCTTAAGTGAAATCCGCCATTTAATGGAAGAAATCTACAAAGAGTTTGTTGGACTTAATTTAAAAAGTTATAGTTATTTAAAAAAGATGGCCAATATGGAACCATCCATCACACGTCTAATGAAGCACCGCAAGCAATCAGATTCATAAAAAGATTGCAAATGTTAGAGTTTTCTAGCTATAATTTACTTATAGAATAATTGCTTAGTTTTGTGTCATTATTATTCATTTGGGAGGAACGAAAGATGGAAAAAGTTGAAAAAAGTTTGAAAAATATTTTCTTAGCCGCTGTTGGTGGAACAGCTTTATCTTACGAAAAAGCTGAAGAGTTAGTAACGAAGATGATTGATAAAGGTCAGGTAACTGTTAAAGAAGGTAAAGAATTAACCAACGACTTGACGCGAACCCTTAAAGGCGAAGATAAAATTTCTAGTGATAATGAAGAAGCAAAAGTGGAATTAGCCCAAGAGTTAATGAACTTACGCTTAGATATTAATGATATTAAACGTGAATTAGCTGATTTACGTAAAAGTATGAGTGAGTCTGACGAATTATCAGATATTTAATGAGATAAACAAACGGACATTTTTGCCTTAAGATTAAGGATAAAATGTCCGTTTTTGTTAGAGGGGGAGGATTATGGCAACCAATGCGGAACGTTTACGCGAAATAATTAATGTTTTTGCTTCATATGGTTTTTCGGAATTGTATCGGCGTAACTTTAAGAAACAAACCGTGGAAGAGAGCGCGAAAAATTTACGACTGGCTTTTGAAGAATTAGGACCCAGTTTTATTAAAATTGGCCAGACTTTGGCGACCCGTAATGATATTTTGTCAGAAACCTATATTAATGAATTACAAAAACTGCAAAATAGTTCGCCTAGTTTTCCCTTTGCTGAAGCGGATCAAGTTTTTACCAATGAGTTTGGTCAATCAATGAAAACGGCGTTTAAAAATGTTGTCGAAAAACCTGTTGCAACAGGGTCAATTGCCCAAGTTCATTATGCAGAATTAGAGGATGGCACGCCTGTTGTCATCAAAGTTCAACGCCCACATATTCAAGCTAAGCTAATTAGAGATATTGATTTATTTATTCGGGTGATTAATCGCATTCCTGCTGTATTTACTGAAATTATTACGGATCCTGTATTGATTTTGCAAGATATTCGTAAACAAAGTTTGATTGAGTTAAATTTCATTTTGGAAGCCCAAGCTTTATTAAAGTTTAAACAATATCATCAGGAGCGGACAACGATTAAAACACCTGATATTTATTTGCACTATGTCAGTGAAAAGGTTTTGGTTCAGTCTTACATTGAAGGTTA
Source organism: Fundicoccus sp. Sow4_H7 (assembly GCF_052115865.1). Lineage (NCBI taxonomy): Bacteria > Bacillati > Bacillota > Bacilli > Lactobacillales > Aerococcaceae > Fundicoccus > Fundicoccus sp. Sow4_H7. Next base: position 48,958 of record NZ_JBQKME010000004.1, read on the forward strand.
TGATTTGACCCAGTTAGAAGCCATAAGAGAAGCAGGGTATGACTTGGATGAGATTGCGGAGACAATTGTGATGACCTTTTTGTATCAAGTATTTACAGATGGCTATTATCATGCGGACCCGCATCCGGGCAATATTTTAGTCGATAATGGCAAGTTAGTTTATATCGATTTTGGTATTATGGGTGAAATCCCTACTATGTTCCAAAATATGTTAATGGGCTTACTAGAAGCACTTGTGTTGCAAGATATTGATCAATTAATGCAAATTATTTTGATTGTTTGTGAAGCGCATGGGGATATTAATGAAGTAGATTTTCATCGTGATTTAAAATTGTTGTATAACCGTTATTTGACCAGCGGTTTTTGGAAGATGGATTTAAACAATATGTTTCGCGATCTAATGAAAATCGCTTTAACCTATAAATTGACCTTTCCGCATGAATTTGTGCAACTAGCTAAAACAGTGGTCATTGTTCAAGGAATTGCACAGAATTTAAGTCCTGAGATGGATTTCATGAAACTATTTGAATGGTATATTACACATAACGATAAAATTTCAGTCGAAAAATATTTTAATCGTGAGACACTATTGCGACAAGGGGGCCGTACCATTCGGGCTGCCCTCCATTTTCCAATGAAATTGGATCAATTGTTGGATAACTTAAATAATGAGCGACTCGGAATTAATTTGCAGGTCCCTAAAGTTGATTCCTACATTCGTGAATTGAACCAAATGTTAAACCGTTTAGTTATTGGAATTTTGTTAGCATCGATTATTATTTCATCCGGTTTGATTGCGTCAAGTGCTACAAGCGAAAGATTAGTCAATATTGGCATCCTATTTTTCACAATTGGCATTATTATGGCCGGATACTTGCTTTATTCTTTTGTAAGATCTCGCCATAAATAAACATCAGAAATTTGAAAGGGGAAAAAAGATGAAAGATGTCACAGATAGTCTTAAAAGATCAAAGAAAACACAAGAAAAGAAAAAAGGAAAGTTTAACTTTCGTTGGTTATACCTTGTTTTATTAGTTGTGGTTGCTATTTATTATTACATTACCTTGCCTCCAATCCATTATGCATCCGGTCAATTTTGGCTTTTCTTAGCATTAATTTCGATAGGAATTATAACCATTGAATTATTGAGCGATGGTTTAGAAATGTTTACGGATCGAAGTCAATTTTCCATTAAGAAAATTGGTTGGAAATATAAATACATGGCAATATTTTGGTTAGCGGTTATGGTTGTTGGATTTGTTAGTCGGTTGATTTTCTCTCCGTTTTTCTTTTCAAAATCTTATAGTGAAATGATTACGGTAGAAGTGGCAGATTTTACATCGGATTTTCCGGAAACAGATGTCAATCAAATTCCACTAATTGATCGCGATACAGCTATGCGCTTGGGTAACCGTCGCCTAGGTGCATTAACAGACTTGGTCTCACAATTTGAAGTGGCGGATGATTACACTCAAATAAATATCAATGATTATCCCTACCGAGTCTCACCTTTGGAATACGCTGGTTTCTTCAGATGGTTGAATAATTTTAGGGATGGCATCCCACATTATGTAAAAGTGGATAATGTTACTGGCGATGTGACCTTAGAAACACCTGAGCAACCTATTAAATACAGTCATTCTGATTTATTTAACCGTGATGTAATGCGTAAATTACGCTTTAGTAACCCATTTTCCTTGTTTAATCAGCCGTCTTTTGAGGTAGATGATGAAGGAACACCTTATTATATTGCGTCAACTTATTCACGCAATTTCTTCTTGTATGAACCTGAAGCGAATGGTGTGATCACTTTAAATGCTTTAACTGGAGAATCAACACGCTATGGTTTGGATGAAATTCCAACTTGGATTGATCGTGTCCATCCTTCAGAATTAATATTACACCAATTAGAAATGAATGGGATGTATAGCAATGGTTTTTGGAACTCCATGTTTTCTCAAGAAGGCGTTACCCAACCAACGGCGGGCTATAACTATTTACCAATTAATGATGACTTGTATCTTTATACAGGGATTACATCAGTAGCGGCGGATGAATCGAATATCGGATTTGTTCTCGTTAACTTAAGAACCAAAGAAGCAACTATGTATCCTTTAGATGCAGCAGAAGAATTTTCTGCCATGCGTTCTGCTGAAGGTAGTGTCCAAGAAACAGGCTATATGGCGACATTCCCACTATTAATTAACTTAGAAGGACGCCCAATGTATATTTTATCCTTGAAAGACAGTTCTGGTTTGATTAAAGAATATGCATTAATTGATGTTCAAAACTACCAACGCGTGTATGTAGAGCCAACTGTTGAGCGCTTGCTACTTTCATATGCGGAAGAAAATCCATTGAAAGTTGATGAAATTGAAACAGAAGAGGATTTACAAGAATTAAGTGGTCAAGTTGAAGATATTGAAGCCGTAGTTGTCGAAGGCAACACCGTTTACTATTTCTTGCTTGATGGTCAAGTTTATCGTGCAAATATTTCCATTAATGAAGCCTTACCTTTCCTAGATGAAGGAACCGAAGTTGAAATTATGACCACTAAAGATGGCGTGATTCGCCAAATCGATTGGCAGTAGTGATATTTATTTTAAGCTTTAAATAAATACCTTTTCATTTTACATAGGGTTTATGAGAATGTTATGATTTTGCAGAGAGGTGATGCATAGATGTTAGAAGTTAAACATTTAACGAAAACGTTTGGAACTTTAAAAGCGGTAGACGACGTGTCGTTTACAATCGAAGCTGGGACCATTCTGGGGATTATCGGCCAGAATGGTTCGGGTAAAACGACCATATTTCGTATGATATTGGATTTCTTAACACCTGAGGGAAATGGTCAAATTTTATGGGATGACAAACCGATAAGAAAACATATTTATAATTTGGTAGGTTATTTACCTGAGGAACGCGGTTTGTATGAAAAGATGACGATTCAACAACAAATTACTTATTTTGCCGAGTTACGTGGCATGGATAAGCAGGAAATTAATAGCAGAATTGATGATTGGATGGATCGTTTTCAAGTTAAAGGGAAAAAGACAGATAAAATCAATACGCTTTCTAAAGGGAATCAACAAAAAGTTCAGCTCATTGCAACGCTAATTCATGAACCTAAATTAGTTATTTTAGATGAGCCTTTTAGTGGCTTGGATCCTGTTAATGCCGAACTTTTAATGGCAGGGATTTTGGATTTAAAAGCAAAAGGTAGCTCGATTATTTTCTCCAGTCATAATATGAATAATGTCGAAGATATTTGCGATAAACTGATCATGGTTCATTTTGGTAAGCCTGTTTTGTATGGCACGGTCCACGAAGTACGGAGCAGTTTTGGACGGGTGAAGATATTTATTGAAACGAAAGATTGGAATAAGGAAAGTTTGTCGCAGCTAGAAGGGGTTGAACATGTGGTAGACCAAGGTTTTGACAATTATGTCTTACATCTGAAGGATGAAAGTTTTGGTCGAGATTTGTTTAACCAAATTAGCCAAGGGAATTATTTGCCGAAGTTTAGCCAACAACCACCGACGCTCGAGGAGATTTTCAAAATGAAAGTGGGTGAAAGAGCCCATGCGTAATTTATGGATTATCGTTAAAGAAGTCTATTTTAAAAATATTAAATCGTGGTCATTTGTATTTATGGTTCTGAGTCCGATTTTAATTTTTGCTGTGATTGCTTTGATTAGCTTTTTTATCACACAAAATGAGGAGCAAGCTCGTATAGGGGATGTGGCGGTGATTGAAGCGCCGGCTGACATGCAAACGCAAATTGAAGCGATGCCGGATAATAACACCTTCCATTTTGATATGAATTTGGATGAGGCTAAGCAAGCATTAACCGACGACGAGATAGACGGTTACTTGTTGATTGAAGGAGAGTCTGATGCTTTGACCTCTACTTACTTCCGTAAGCCAACCAGTCGTGATATTAACTTAGCTGGTTTAGAGCAATTAATCAATAGCTATCAATTAAATGCCATTGCTGGAAAGATCGGCTTAAATTCCGAACAGTTAACCCAAATTCAGTCGTCCAATGTTGCGATTGAAACTGTCAATGTCATCGTGGATGATACAGGTACCGTTCGTGAAGAATCCACTGATGATCCAAGTAGCTTTGCACGCATTATGATTGCTTATGTCGTATCCTTTATGGTTTTCTTTTTCATCATGACTTATGTTGGAATTATTTCTCAGGAAATCGCTGCTGAAAAAGGGTCTCGTATCATGGAAATTGTGCTATCAAGTGTTTCAGCATCCACGCATTTCTTTGGTAAAATGCTCGGCATTGGTTTAGTTATTTTAACGCAGCTGTTAGCTTATCTTGTGCTGTTCTTAATCGCACGTACGGTATTCTTTAACCTAGATGCTTTTAGTTTCTTAAACGACATTGACTTGAACCAAATATTTGCTGGCAGCATGCCTGTTGTCTGGTTAGGTCTTGTATTCGCGTTGATTGGAATTATGATTTACTCTTCATTAGCTGGCTTTCTAGGTTCTTTGGTTTCAAAAACAGAAGACGTCAGCAAATCCATCACCCCAATTATATTTATCGCTTTAGCTGGTTTTTATATTGGGATGTATGCTTTGAATTCAACAAATAATCCGTTGGTTCGTATCGGATCGCAAATTCCATTCTTCACGCCATTTATCATGCCATTTAGAATCGCCGCCGAAACTGTTGGCAGCTCAGAAATCATTCTCGCCATTGTCATTTCAATTGCCTTCATGATTTTCTGCCTATGGTTTTCCGTCGTCTTTTACAAGAGTAACGTGCTGGTCTATACCGACAAAGGTATCATCCAAGCCATGAAAGATTCCTGGACCTTATGGCGAAGCGAAAGAGAATCAAAATAAATAACTTAAAATTTTAAGAAATTAAAGAAGAGTGCGCATGCTTAATGCGCACTTTTTGCGTTGTGATAGATAGGAGAGATAAGGAAAGGGTGGTTGCAGGTTGACGATAAGGGGAAATGACAGTCGAAATTGTGCTCGGCCGATATTAGGGCTTTTATAATGTCGGTGAATAGAGCCATTGACCTACAATAAGCGAGTTTAATGTCGGTGAACCAAGCTGTTGACCTACAATAAGCGAGTTTATTGTCTGTGAACGTATCCGATGACCTACAATAAATGAGTTTAATGTCGGTGAACCAAGCTGTTGACCTACAATAAGCGAGTTTAATGTCGGTGAACCAAGCTGTTGACCTACAATAAGCGAGTTTATTGTCTGTGAACCAAGCTGTTGACCTACAATAACCGAGTTTAATGTCGGTGAACCAAGCTGTTGACCTACAATAAATGAGTTTATTGTCTGTGAACCAGGCTGATGACCTACAATAAGCGAGTTTAATGTCGGTGAACGTATCCGATGACCTACAATATATGAGTTTATTGTCTGTGAACTAAGCTGATGACCTACAATAACCAACTTTAATGTCAGTGAACTCAGCAGGCCACCGACAATAGCACCCTTATCTTCAATCAGAACCCACTCAACCAACATCAAATCACCTAACTTTATAGTAACAATTCTTCCTCATGCCCACGACTTTAAATTCCTCTTTCAAATATTTTTGAACCGTACGTTTCGTAATTTGTCCCCCCATCAATGCATGGACATTCTTTGTCGTTACAATTTTGGGATAGTAATAAAAGAGGTAACTCAATTCAATCGCATGCCGAGAAACAACACTCTTAAAAGTCTCTTTTGTTCCACAAACTTTACAAGTAATCCATCGATTATCTGTAGAGAAATCATTATGTCCACAACCATCTAATTGAATCCCTTTCAATAATTCACTAAATTGTTCAGGCGCTAAAGCTATATCCGGTGGGCGTTCTTTTGTTCGATATTCATTCAGTTTATCCACAATTTTACGCGTCATCCAATCCGTCATCGGATTAGCATACTCAAGCCCTGTAATAAAACTCATCAATTCATTCCGCATAACCACCTGAGCCATCGGGACACAATCCAATTCAACCTGGCAATGTTCCCCAATAAATATCATTGCTGAATCCACTCGAATATTACTGTTGATATCAGCGACAAGTCGCCGGATTTTCTTTGTCTTTGTTTCCAAAGAATCAAAGATATCAGTTTTCATTAACTTGTTATTTAAAATACAGTTGCCATTGATATACTGAAACTTCCCCCAATAATGCTTCACATCTACGACAATCCATTTTTGACTACTAATCAAAAGGTCATCAATTTGTTTTAGTCCATCCATATCAAACCAGTAATCAGTTTCCAACGTCCAATGACTTTTATTGTATTTCCCAAACCACTGGATAAATTCTAACTCACCTTCAAAACCATTTTTAAGCCGGTACAACAAACTCTTGTCTTTTATCATACCGCGACGATTCATCAATTCTAAAATGATGAGTTGTTCATTTTTTTTCATATTCATCACTCCTCCTAAACATATATACGTAAAAAAAGCCGAATTCCATTTTTCTTTTAATAAATATTTCTGCTTTAACCATTTTTTAGAAATTCCCCGCCAATTATAAATATACTATTCAATATAAGAGATTATTTTATAACTACCTACTAGATGGTGTATAATTGGAGTATACAAGAATTCACTAATTGACCTTGAGAAGGTTTTCAAACTTGTTTATAATTAAAGTAATGCTTGCATGAATCAATCGATCCAAGCAAGTTTTTATATGGTTGCAATGGTGATATTTATTTAGATAAAAATTATGAGTGAAGAAGGTCGCGATATGAAGAATTTACCGATTGGTTTTATTGATTCTGGTTTTGGGGGATTGACGGTGGCGCGTCAGAGTTTGAGGCAGCTTCCGAATGAGTCGATTTTATATTTCGGCGATAGTGCTCGAGTTCCCTATGGGCCGCGACCGTTGGATGAGGTCAAAGAGTATATTTGGCAGATGACAGATTTTTTGATGGCTAAAGGGATTAAGATGTTGGTGATTGCTTGTAATACTGGAACGGCAGCCGCTTTAGATGAAATTCGAGCGGAGCTATCTATTCCAGTTATCGGAGTGATTCATCCTGGAACGAGAGCGGCAATCAAACAGACGCACAATAAGAGAATCGGCGTGATCGCAACAGAGGGGACGATTAAGAGTGGCGTTTATAAAAATGCTCTCTTGGAAAAGGTCGATTATTTAGATGTTTTTTCGATTGCTTGTCCTGAATTTGTTACGATTGTTGAAGAAAATAGGATTGGCGATTACGAGACACAAGGTATTGTTGACCAACGATTAAAGCCTTTTGTAGACTATGGCGTTGATGCGCTTATTCTTGGTTGCACGCATTTTCCTATCATTAAGGGAGCCATTCAAGAAGCGGTTGGTGAGTCGATTCATTTAATTGATTCAGGCGTTGAAACAGTAAATGAAGTGAGTACATTGTTAGATTATTTTGGCTTAAATCGAAGTGCTAGTGATGCAGAAGAAGCGCCACCAACACAAACATTTTACACAACAGGTGAAGTCGCACATTTTTCAAAGGTTGCAAGAAATTGGCTACATTTAAAAAATATTGACGTGGTTCAATGTGAAGTGAGAGGAAATAGTTTAGTTGAAGTTAATAATCGCGAGTCATAATAAAGGTAAAATTGCTGAGTTTTCACATTATTTAACACCACTAGGTTTTGACGTGAAGTCATTACTTGATTATCCTGAATTAGCTGAAGTAGAAGAAACAGGAACAACTTTTGAAGAAAATGCACGTCTAAAAGCAGAAACCATAGCCGAAACACTCCAAGTTTTTGCTTTAGCAGATGACTCTGGATTAGTAGTACCAGCCTTAAATGGTGAACCCGGTGTCTATAGTGCACGTTACAGTGGTGAAGAGAAAAACGATACTGCCAACAACGAAAAATTAATGCAAAAATTAAAAAATAAAACAGAAGAATTCCGTCAGGCATATTTCGTATCTTGTCTTGTTTTAGCCTATCCAAAGCATGAAAGTTTAGTGGTAGAAGGGCATTTAGATGGACAAATTCTCGAAGAATATCGTGGAACCAATGGTTTTGGTTACGATCCAATTTTTTATGTTGAATCAGAAAATAAAACATTAGCAGAAATGACGTTGGAAGAAAAAAATCAGTTCAGCCACCGCGCCATCGCGCTTAAAAAACTGATTGAAAACTTGCCAACATGGTTAGGGAGGGTAAACGATGAAAGTTTTAGTCATGAGTGACAACCACGGCAGATGGCAAAAAGTACAAGAAGTTATTGATCACAATAGAACGCAAGTTGATTACATCATCCATTGTGGAGATTCAGAATTTCCAGCAGACGATCCAATCTGGGATAAAGTCGATAGAGTTGTCTCGGGAAATATGGATTACGACCCACAATATCGTAAGATTGACACACAAAAAGCAGGAAATGAAAAATTTCTTATCGTTCACGGACACAAACATAACGTAAATCATGCATTGAATGAACTAGCTCAACTCGCTCAGTCCAATCAAGCAAACTTTGTTTTCTATGGTCATACACATAAACTTGGCCATGAATTCATTAACGATTGCTTAATTTTAAATCCCGGCAGCTTGAGCAGTTCACGCGGACCACATAGTGAAAAAACATACGCAATTGTAGAAATTCTTTTAAATCAAATAAATATCACCTATTATGACGATGAACACCGTCCGTTAAACCATTTGAATGCAACCTATCAACGATAGAAAGGCGGAGTAACATGATTGATCCCTTACTTGAAGAAGTTCTTTGGGAGAACGTCGAAGAAATAATGATAAAAGCAGACAATGTTGCTAATGTGGCAACAACCAATACATTGAATCACGGTCTATTAGTTCTATCACAAATGAAATATACAGTCATTCCAGTTCTAACTCCTAAAAGCAAACTCGCTGGACTTGTCAGTATGCCTTTAATTATTAATGGTGTTATGACAGATGATGCTTTTTTGACTGAACAATTAGATACCATGCAAATTAAAGAAGTAATGCTTGATAATCCTGTTACCATTAATCTAGACGCAGATTTAGAGGATGTTTTGTCCTTATTAATTGATCATAGCTTTATCTGTGTTGTTAGTGAAAATGATAACCATTTTCTTGGTATCGTCACTCGAAGCGCTGTTCTAAAAAAGTTCACAAAATTTGTTCATACTTTTAATCGACAAGCGGAATTAAAAGAAGTGATTGATTTTATTTCGGTATTTCAATCATAAAATTAATACCTGTTATCATCACTTTGAAATAAGATGATAGCAGGTATTTTAGTTTATCCATTAAATGAACTCGTTGGGAATTTGATTCCATTTTCTTGAAAGGCTAGCAAATAAGCTTGATAAAACACACTTGTTAAAGCATACTGTCTGCCGTTAATGACTGAAAAATTGACCCGATAATTAAAGGTTTGATTTTCACCACGGACAATGCCATCGATATTCGGTTCTTTGGTGATTTCTTCCTGATAGTCTTGATACAATTTTGCTGTTTCGGCTTCTACGATTTTCATAATTTCTTTGATACGACTTTCATCATCGATGGGTAAGTCAATCATAACAGAAATCGGTTGGCGCGATTGATTCATGACTAAACGAATTTCACTGTTCGGAATATAGTAAAGAAAACCTGTCGCGGCTCTTATCTCGGTAGAACGAATGCCAACATTATAAATAGTACCAGATATCTCCTTTTCAGGAAGTGAGATAAAATCACCTACTTCAAAATGATTTTCTAAAATAATAAAGAAACCGTTTATGACGTCAGTCACAAACTCCTGGGCACCAAAACCGAGAGCAATCCCAGCGATTCCTGCACTCGCAACGAGAGTACCTATTGGAAAACCAAACAAACTTAAAATAATATAAGCATAAATGAAATAAAGAATATAATTAAAACCATTTTTAACCAAATTAGTAATTGTAGAAACTCTTTGTTTAGATGACCGGCGTGTCCCTTTACTGATATGAGTTGCTAGTCGATCTGTCAGAAGATGATTAATAATATAACGTAGTATAATAAATAATATCGTAAAGAGCACTAGTTGGATGATTACCTCAACTAAATCAACAGCCATTTCTCCCCATCGATTTGAAAAGAGTGTTCGTAATTCATCCCATAATGTTAATTCGATGTCTACTTCAAGTTCTTCCATTGGATAACCTCCTATCAGTTTTTTTACTTCTTTATCTTAACATATAAGTCAGCTTTGAAGAATAAATAAAATTTTAAAAAAATTTATTTGTTGAAAAGTGTTTTCAATTGTAAGAATACATCTTTCATGCTATATTAAATATAGATTTTAACAGTAAAGGAGTGAGGAACAAGCATGACATTAGGTGGTATAGCAGGCTTGATTGCAGCGATAGCATTTGCTGTTTTAGTTGTATTTATTTGCCTCAATTTAAGTAAATTATCAAAAATTATGGAAGATATTCAAAAAACGGTTCAACATGTTAATTCAACAATTGATGTTGTTACTAAAGATGTTGATAATTTATCAATCGAGGTAGAAGGATTATTAAATAAAGCAAATACTTTAGTTGACGATGTGAACGGTAAATTAGGGAAGACAGATCCGTTATTTACTGCAATTGGTGATTTGGGTGTGACTGTATCTGATTTAAATGAATCGACCAAAGATATGGCAAGTAATTTAGTTCATGGTGTTCAAAAGAAAAGAAAGAACCCTATTGATCGATTTGTTAAGACAGCCAAAGGATTTACAAAAACAAAAGATTACGTCAATCCTACTGAAGTAGCAGATTCAACAACTGAAGATTCAGCTGCTTTAACTCAGTTACAAAAAGAATTAGAAAGCTTAGCTAAAAATTCTCCTTCGAAAACCGCAGGGGAAATTACAATTAAATAAAGAATAGGAGATGTGTAATAATGGGAAGAAGAGATAATAGTAATGGGAAGTTTCTTTTAGGTGCAATGTTTGGGGCTTCAATCGCAGGAATCACTGCTTTGTTATTTGCACCAAAATCCGGTAAAGAATTACGCGAAGATATTTCCAAAGAAGTAGATTTAATGGTTGATAAAGCAAGTGATTATACTGATTACGCAGTAGAACGCAGTGTAGAAATGTATGATGCAGCGGCTGATGCCACTGAAGATATTAAAGTTAATTTGAAAAAATCAACGGATAATATTAAAAAACAATTCGGTGACTTAAAAGAAGATGCCAAAGATGAATGGAATCACTTAAAACATTCAGTCAATGAATCGGGTGAACGTCTTGCAGAAGAAACAGAAGATACGAAAGATAGTTTATCTGAATTCGGCGATGTTTTAGCAGATGAAACCAAACGCGTAGCGGATGAAGTAGCGGATGGAACGAGCCGTGTGGTTGATGAAGCGGGCGATCAAGCAGAAGATGTTGCTGATGAAGCAAAAGATGCGTATAATGAAGTAAAAGATGCTGCTGAGGATGCAGCTGACAAGGCTTAATTTTAAAATCGCTGGTCTTTGTTATAAAGTCCAGCGGATTCTTTTATTCAAAATCCTGATAAAATATTCTAATAAAACACACTGTTTTCTCTAAGATTATTCAAAAACCATTTTCACTTACTCATTGATGAGACAAATTTTAAATGTAAATAAAACGCTTGCATGTTGATGAGCAATATGTTAAATTATTTTTGAAAGAGTATTTTAATTGGAAGTGGGGATCTTATGGAAAAACAAACGATTACAATATATGATGTAGCCAGAGAAGCTGGCGTTTCTATGGCAACCGTTTCACGCGTTGTTAATGGGAACCCAAATGTTAAACCAAGTACACGAAAAAAAGTATCAGAAGTAATCGAGCGATTGGACTATCGTCCGAATGCCGTTGCTCGTGGATTAGCAAGTAAGAAAACAACAACCGTTGGAGTTATTATTCCAAACGTCACAGATTTATTCTATTCATCATTAGCACGTGGGATTGATGATATAGCATCAATGTACAAATACAATATTATCTTAGCAAACTCTGATGAAAATCGTGAAAAAGAAGTTCAAGTATTAAATACTTTACTAGCTAAACAGGTTGACGGAATAATTTTTATGGGAAGCACCATCGATGAGGCTATTTTAAAAGAGTTAAGAAGAACGACTACTCCAGTTGTATTAGCTGGAACCGTGATTTCTGAACCTGATATTTTATCAGTCAATATTGATTATCGCTCAGCAACAAAAGAAGCAACGACGAAGTTACTTGAACGTAACAGAACGGTTGCCGTTGTAACAGGACCAGGCGAATATGAAATCAACAAAGATCATATTGTTGCAGGTTATCGTGATGCATTTGATTTGCATAATGTGGCATTTAATAATGACTTGGTGATTCAAAGTGAGTATACTTTTAATGACGGTGACAAAATCGTTGATTTATTATTAGATGCAGGAGCCAATGCAGTTGTTGTATCAAAAGATGAAGTGGCGATTGCTATTTTAAATACCCTTGTTGAACGTGGTATAAACGTTCCAGAGGATTTTGAAATTATTACAAGCAATAACTCGATGTTAACCCAAGTGGTACGCCCACAACTAACAAGTATCCAATTCCCGCTGTATGATATCGGTGCAGTTGCGATGCGTTTGTTGACTAAAGTAATGAATAATGAAGAAATTGATGAGCGAAAAGTTCTCTTACCTCATAAGATTTTTACACGTCAATCGACAAAATAATTATGCGAGGTTAAATCATGAAAAATTCATGGCAAAAAATTAAAATTTACATTGCAATGGGAGCACTTATTTATCAAGTCTACCAATTAAGCAAAACCTTAAGAGAAGTCAATAAAGCTAACAATTAATATTTTACCAGCTAAACATCCTAGGATGTCTAGTTGGTTTTTTTATACAAAAAAACCGAATTCTAGCTAAACTAAAATTCGGAAATTCTTTTTAAAATAAATAACTCAAAGTATACAACAAATTAAAAATCAGCAAAACTGACGAGAAATAATTAATTTTATTTTGAGCTTGGGGCTCCTTAGTTGTTGAAATGATTAAAGGTAAGACTAAAACCGCGCTGACAATTAACATCACGATTTGTGCCATAAAGTATGATTGGCTAGGTAATGAATAATAGAAAGCTAAGGCAATTGCAACTAAACTAAAAGCAAAACTTAATTTACTCACTAACTGATTTGAAATTGCTTGTGCTTTATGGCTAATAATGGATCGAAGGGATGAGTGCTCCAGTTGTAAGCCAGCATTTAAGATAACAATTGGCAATAAAGCAAATAAGAAACTGTTGGTCACTGTTTGCGTTTGTATATAAAAAGCAATCGTCTGCAAGACAAAACTATTAAAAAAGACATTTAAAACAAAATGATAAAAAGTTTGTGTAAAATCATAAGGAAAATATTGGATATGGATAAACACCAGATATAAAATCAATAATAAATTAATAATCCAATGCTGGTTCAGTAAAAAGTAAATACTCGAAGAAATAAGGATGACCTCAAGTATGGCGATAATCACGATGGAAGTAGATTTTATTTCCTTTTTAACAAACCGTATAAAAAAGTATTGATCGATTAATTGGGTACATAACACAATAAAAAAAAGAACTATAAAATCGCCCCAATTAAATTGTTGGGTTAAATTGTAGCTAACCGCAGATCCAAAAAAGAAATAGGAAAAAGGAGCTACGATTATTTTAAGTAAGGGATGTTGTAAAAACTTAATAAGTGATTTCATCAAAAAAACCTTTCATTCATACAAAATATTTATTTAAAATAGAACTGTATTTTATAGTAAAGGAATATGAAAAGATAATCAATAAGAAGAAATAGTTTTCATCAGATTGTAAGAATTTTAGCAAGTTCTACTAAAAACTAATGATTAATTTTCAATTGTTCTGTATAATCAATTGTGTTACAATTCGCAATTCCCGATAGGGTTTAATTCTTTTTGAATTCAACATGCCTTGTAACCGAAAATAAAAAGGGGGAATTTATTTGTTAGAAAGAAAGTTATTTACTTCAGAATCCGTGACAGAAGGGCATCCAGATAAGATTGCCGACCAGATTAGTGATGCAGTCTTAGATGCGATTTTAGCACAAGATTCCTGTGCTCGTGTTGCTTGTGAAACCATTGTGAATACTGGGATGGTAGTCGTTTTTGGTGAAGTGACAACGAGTGCTCAAATCGATATCCAAAAAATTGTCCGTCAAAAAATAGCTGAAATTGGTTATGTGGATGGGAAATATGGCTTTGATGCAGAAAATGTCGCTGTCTTGGTAGCACTTGATGAACAATCGGCGGATATTGCTCAAGGAGTCGACCAAGCCGTCGAAACGAGAGGATCCAACACTGAACAAGAAATTGGTGCAGGCGATCAAGGGTTAATGTTTGGTTATGCGACGAATGAAACAAAACAATTTATGCCTTTAGCCATTGAGCTCAGTCATTTATTAGCCCAACAATTAACAGCTGTCCGGAAAAATGGAATCTTAGATTATTTAGGTCCGGATGGAAAAACACAAGTAACGATTGAATATGACGAAGAAAATCAAGTTCATCGCATCCATAACTTAGTCATCAGTGCTCAACATAGTCCCGATATTGAACTGGCTCAATTGAAAGCTGATATCATCGAACATGTGATTAAACCGGTTGTTCCGGAAAATTGGCTCGATGCTGAAACAAAATACTACATTAACCCAACTGGTCGCTTTGTAATTGGAGGCCCTGTGGGGGACTCCGGTTTAACTGGACGCAAGATCATTGTTGACACCTACGGTGGATTTGCACACCATGGAGGTGGGGCGTTTTCAGGAAAAGACGCTACGAAAGTAGATCGATCTGGTTCCTATGCGGCCCGTTACATCGCCAAAAACATCGTCGCTGCTGGTCTTGCTGAACGTTGTGAAATCCAAATTGCTTATGCCATTGGTGTAGCAGAACCTGTGTCCATCATGATTGATACATTTAACAGCAGTGCATTGACCAACGATCAGCTAACTCAAATGGTTCGCCAGTTATTTACTTTAACACCGAGTGGTATTATAAAAATGCTCGATTTAAGAAAGCCAATCTATGGTCAAACAGCTGCTTATGGACATTTTGGTCGTTATGATATTGAATTTCCTTGGGAAAAATTGGACCGCGTAGATGATTTGAAAGAAGCGGCTAAACAATTCAATCTTTAATCCGTTCAATGACCAAAACAAATGGCGGATTATTCGCTTGATTAATAAGCTGATATTGTAAAACTTGAAAGAACGTTTGTGGCCAAGAGGGTAATTTTTGGAGCAAGCGTTCTTTTTCTATTTGCCCTTCAGGGTGACCAGGGTATACGACCACAATTATTTTACCCCCTTTAACTAAATATCGCTGCATCTTTTCTAAAGCTTCCATGGTTGAATCTGCTCGTGTTGTGATAGAGTGATCTCCTTTGGGTAAATAACCTAAATTAAAAATTGCCCCATGAATTTGAGCGTCATTTTCTAAATATTGTTCAATATTAGCATGTGAATCCAAAATGAATTGATGGTTTGTAGCAGTGGTATTTATTTGATTGATCTTGGCTTGGCTTGTTTCCAAGGCTTGTTCTTGAATATCAAAAGCGAGTAAAGAACCTTTAAAGTCGGGATGTTGCATAAGATATAGACTATCGTGACCATTACCAAGGGTAGCATCAATAAATTGACCTTTTGGAAAATGTTGAATCAATTCATCCAGAATAAAATGAGAGTATTGAATAGCGTTTAACATAGAATCTCCTTTACATTACATAACTGTGACAAATATTACTTTTATTAAAAGTAGACTAAAAGACAACGATTTATGTATTTTTTATGAATTTATTTTATATAATTGATGAACGAGAAACAATCATTAAGATTGGGAGGAAATTGAATTGAGTCTTAAACGTCAAGATATCATTGATTCTAAAAATGCGCTAAGAAAGCTATACTATACAAAACAAATTATGACGACTGTTAATAAAGGTCTCGTTTTGCTTAGTGCGACTGCTGTTTTAACACAAGTAGCGACACAGCCCACAAAGGTAGAGGCTAATGATTCTGTCTTTACGACACGTGTTAGCAAATCGACCTTTTTATCTACTATTTCTGAGCATGCGCGTGCCATTGCTGCTAGCAATAATCTATATGCATCTGTCATGATTGCACAAGCTGCTTTGGAAACAGGCTGGGGTAATAGTACATTAGCTCAAGCACCTTACAATAATTTATTCGGAATTAAAGGTATTTATAATGGAAATTCCGTTGACATGAACACACTTGAAGATGATGGGACAGGTTCTTATTATGGCATTGTCGATTCATTTAAAATGTATCCTTCAATTGCGGAATCTTTAGCTGATTATGCTGATGTTATTATTGGCACAGGGTCACAATGGCGAGCTGAATTCTATTCAGGAGCTCGTTATAGCAATACGACCTCTTATCAAGATGCAACAGCACATTTAACAGGTCGGTATGCTACAGATACGCGCTACGGCAGTAAATTAAATCAGATTATTGAAGAAAATAACTTAACGCAATATGATATGATTCGCGAGGGGACCACACCGGTAGTGACAAATCCACCTGCTGAAGCAGTAACCCCGCCAAGCAATGGTAAAACTTACCGTGTTGTTGCAGGTGACACTTACTGGTCATTGGCGAAAAGATTTGGTATAACCGTAGCGGCTTTACAAAGCGCGAACAACGCAACAAATTCAAACCTTTTAATTGGAATGACATTAAATATCCCTGTTGCTGGCGCTGAACAAGGTGGGAATGAAACAACCACTCCTGAAGTTGAAACCCCAGTAACGCCAACACAACCTGAAGATAATAAAACAGAAACGCCAACAACGAGTTCAAATGTCTATGTTGTTAAATCTGGCGATACCTTCTGGTCTATTTCTAAAAAATATGGAACAACTGTTGCGAATTTATATGCTTTAAATGGTACAACTTCTAGTGCATTGCGCGTTGGACAAGCCATTAAAGTCCCTGGACAAGCTGATCCAACAACTAAACCAGAAGAAAATAATGCGAATCAAAACAATAATAACAATAGTAATAATGGTAACAACAACCAAAATAATAATACGCCAACACCAACACAACCAACAGCTAATACCTATACCGTTAAAGCTGGTGATACCTATTGGGCCTTGGCACAACGTTTTGGGACGACAGTTGCTAGTTTACAACAATTAAATGGTACAACATCAAGCAATTTAAGTGTTGGACAAAGTCTAAAAGTTCCATCAACGACATCGAATAGCAATGGAAATAATAGTAACCAATCGAATAATAGCAACAACAATTCAAATACCCCAACGAAACCAGTTGAAAACAAACCTACCGTTCCAAGTAACAACAATACCAATGGTTCATATGTTGTCAAAGCTGGCGATACTTATTGGGCAATTGCTAATCGTTATAATACAACCGTTGCAAACTTGCAAAGCTTAAACAATGCTACTAGTTCACTCTTATCTGTTGGTCAAACATTAGTTGTTCCAACTCAATCAACAATTGTTACTACACCAACTGTTACTGCACCAACTGAAAACAAGCTTGAAACAGTAACGCCAGTTGAAGAAGTTGTCACAGAAGTTGAAGAAACTGTTGTTGAAACGGCTACTCCAGAAGTGGTTGTTGAAACGGCTACTCCAGAAGTGGTTGAGGAAACAATAACTGAAGATGTGGCTGAAGTAGTCCAACAACATACGGTCAAAGCTGGTGAAACACTTTATTCTATCGCAAAACGTTATAACTTAAATGTTTATGATCTAATTGCACAAAATGGTGGAACAGTTATTCGTATTGGACAAGTGATTAGCTGGTAAGCGACTTGAAAGAATGCTAAAAGCATGATATGGTAATCAAGAATTAAATAATAAACTGTAGTAGAAATAGTAGGAAGTCATCCAGTAATAGAGAGCTTATGTGTGGTGGAAATAAGTCTGGAAAGCTTTTGAACTCATCTATGTTGGGCTATTTTGAATAAAGTAGAAATAGACGCTTAAGCTGTGTTATAGCTACTGAGGTAAATAAGTTTAGGTTATTTACGAACATAGGTGGTACCGTGCATGATTGCGCCCTATATTATTTAGTTTAACTAGATAATGTAGGGTTATTTTTATAGAGATATTTATTTTATGGAGGAAGAAAATGACTTATCAACATCGAATTATTGAATCAAAATGGCAGCAATATTGGGAAGACAAAAATATTTTTAAAACAGAAGACCGAGGGGTAGATTATCCTTCGTATTATGTTTTAGATATGTTTCCTTATCCATCAGGTAAAGGTTTACATGTTGGGCATGCCAAACCTTATACAGCGACTGATATTATTGCTCGTATGAAACGTGCGCAAGGTTATGATGTTTTGCATCCAATGGGATGGGATGCTTTTGGATTACCGGCTGAGCAATATGCTTTGGATACAGGGAATGATCCAGCGGTATTTACTGAGGAAAACATTCAGACTTTTAAACGTCAAATCAATGAGTTAGGTTTTTCTTACGATTGGGATCGTGAAGTGAATACAACGGATCCAGATTTTTATAAATGGACGCAGTGGATATTTATTCAATTGCTTGAAAAAGGTTTGGCATACCAAACAGATGTGATGGTTAACTGGTGTCCAGCTCTTGGAACGGTTTTAGCCAATGAAGAAGTTGTTGATGGGGTTTCAGAACGTGGGGGGCATCCTGTGTTCCGTAAACCAATGCGTCAATGGGTATTGAAAATTACAGAATATGCGGATCGTTTGTTAGAAGATTTAGAAGAGTTAGATTGGCCTGAAAGTCTAAAAGAAATGCAACGTAATTGGATTGGAAAGTCTGAAGGTGCTTTGATTAACTTCCCAGTTGTTGGTAAAGATCAAATTATTCAAACTTATACAACCAGACCGGATACGCTTTTTGGTACGTCGTATATTGTAGTGGCTCCTGAGGGAGATTTGGCTAAAGGATTGATTACGCCAGATCAAGAAGAAGAAGCATTAGCCTACATTAGCCAAGTAGAGTCTAAATCAGAATTAGAGAGAACGTCATTGACGAAGGAAAAAACTGGTGTGTTCTCAGGTTCTTATGTTATCAATCCTGCAACGAATGAAGAAATTCCCGTTTGGATTGCTGAATATGTAATCGCATCTTATGGAACAGGAGCGGTAATGGGGTCTGCTGGTCATGACAGCCGTGACTTTGAGTTTGCGACTAAATTTAATTTACCAATTATTGAAATTATTGATGCGGGTGAACAAGGACTGCCTTATTTGGAAGATGGCATTCATGTGAACTCTGAATTTTTAAATGGTTTAAATTCAGAAGAAGCGATTACGAAAATGATTGATTGGTTGGAAGAAAATAACCATGGGGAGCGGCAAATTAATTACCGTCTGCGTGACTGGGTCTTCTCAAGACAACGTTATTGGGGTGAGCCAATTCCTGTTATTCACTGGGAAGATGGTACAACAACCGCTGTTCCAGAAGAAGAATTGCCTTTACTTTTACCAGTGACCGACAAAATCCAACCAAGTGGAACGGGTGAATCACCACTTGCTAACATTGAAGAATGGGTAAATGTTGTTGATGAGAAAACAGGCATGAAAGGGCGTCGCGAAACAAATACGATGCCACAATGGGCGGGTAGTTCATGGTACTTCTTACGCTATATGGATAATAAATCACAGGATACATTGGTTTCAAAAGAAGCGATTGAAAAATGGCATAATGTTGATTTATATGTTGGAGGTGCTGAGCATGCGGTTCTTCACTTATTATATGCTCGATTCTGGCATAAATTCCTATATGATTTAGGAATCGTTGATACAAAAGAACCATTCCAAAAGTTATTTAATCAAGGAATGATTTTAGGGTCTAATAATGACAAGATGTCGAAATCTAAAGGGAATATTGTTAATCCAGATGATGTGGTTAAGGACTATGGAGCAGATACGTTACGCTTGTATGAAATGTTCATGGGACCATTAGACGCTTCTATTGCTTGGAGTGAAAATGGTTTAGAAGGTAGTCGCCGTTTCCTAGATCGTGTATGGCGCCTGTTTGTTAATGAAGAAGAAGGTGTCTTAAATACATCGATCCAAGAAAGTGATGACAAAACATTAGAACGTGTTTACCATCAAACCGTTAAAAAAGTGACCGAAGATTATGAACAATTGCATTTTAATACGGCTATTTCACAAATGATGATTTTCTTAAATGAAGCTCGAAGTGCAGATGTTGTTCCAATGGAATATGCTAAAGGCTTTATTAAGCTATTAGCTCCAATTGCTCCGCATTTAATGGAAGAAATTTGGTCCATTATGGGTGAGATAGAAAGTGTATCACTTGCGACTTGGCCTGAATTTGTAGAAGCATTAACCATTGAAGATCAAATTGAAATAGTTATTCAAATTAATGGTAAAGTTAGAACCAAGAAAATGATTGCTTCTGATTTATCTAAAGAAGAATTAGAAAAAATTGCTTTAGAAGATGAAACCATTCAAGCTGAGATTGCCAATAAGACTCTACGTAAAGTTATTGCAGTACCAAATCGTTTAGTGAATATTGTAGCTAATTAATAACAATCAGCATAAAAATAAGGTATACTATCAATAGATAACTTTTGTCTGCAAGGAGATGAGAACCGTATGCGGAATAATTTTAATTCACGGGATAATGAATCGGATTTAGAAAAAACGATTCAGTTTACTGCGGATGATTTAAAGAAATTACGCAGTCCAAATCGTCAGCCATTGGATGGGGATTATTTTACTAATAACCAATTCAATGAAGATGATGTTGATGATGAAAATTGGCAAGAAGAATTCAGTGATGATTTGGATGCTGAAAGCGAAAATATTTATTATGATGAAGACGATCGTGTTGAAGATGCAGAAGTAAATCCATTAGGTAAAGCTGTGGATTGGGATTATGGATATGTTGAGGATTTTGAAGCCGATGACGATTCACAAATGGGTGATTGGGATAATGACTCGTATGAAGAACAGGCTGAAGTAGAAGTGAATGAAGATGCTCCTGCTGACGAAAATCCCTTTGTCTATCATTCGATTCAAAATCGTTTACGTGAATCCATTGAAAAAGAAAAGTATGAGGATTTAAAAGAAAAAGAAGAACGGAAGAAAAATAGCTTTTTTAATACTTTATTTTCTAGTGACAATCAGGTGAAATATAGCACGCAGAAAATTGATGATTTAGATGATTATAATCAATTTGATGAATCGGATGATGAAGACTTTGATGAAAGTCTAGATACTTTTGTTCCAGAATATAATGAAGCGGATGTCACTATTGATGAATCTTATGAAGAGGAAATTTATGATCAAGTTTCTGCGGCGAGTTCAGATTTTCAAATGGATGACTTTATAGAAGAAGAAGCCGCAAATGCTGAAGTGAACTCGGAAGAAAAAGCAAAACCTTCTTTTTTCAGTCGTTTGTTTAATCGTAATCGAACAGAGGTCGTAGATGAGCAGGATGATTTTTCGGGTGTGATTGAAGTGCCTCAGGAAGATTCGGATACGGAAGTTGAATTTGAAAATGATGATGTGGCGCCGATGGATGAAGCTATTCAAGAGGATTTAACGGAGGATGAATCCGTTGAAGAAGAGATTCCTGAAGAAGTTGTTCAAGAAGCATCAACAGAAGCTGAAGTTGTAACTCAGCAGAAGTTACCTCGAAAAGCCTCTAAAGGTAAAAATAAGAAAAAACGTAAGCATGGTAAATCAGCTGCAAAAACAGAAGTTGCACCTGCGCCAATGGTAGCTAAAGAAGAAGTAGATGCTGAAATAAATCCAACGTCTGATGAAATTATAGCTGAAGAAAATCAAGTTGATGAAAGTCAGTTTGAAGAAGTTGCTGAAATAATAGAAGCAGCTGAAGTAAATGAAGTTAAAGATAAAGACCTGAAAAAAGAAGCCAAGGAATTTGGTGAAAAGGTGAGTCAAGCAACCGCACATTATCAAGAACCCCTCATTACAGATGCAAGTTTAAATGAGATGCGTGGTCAAGAAGATATTGTGGTTGAAAACAAAATGGAAGACCAGGCAGAAAATCGCTTTGCGAAAGGCGCTGCATGGTTATCCATTGGGAATATTGTGTCACGTATTATCGGCGCCTTATATGTTATTCCATGGGCTTCCATGTTGGGTGCAAACTATACGCGCGCAAACACCTTGTATAGTGTCGGTTATAAACCTTATTCCTTATTCTTAGCGGTTGCTACAGCTGGCTTCCCAAGTGCGATTGCTAAACAAATGTCGTTCTACCATTCTAAAAAAGAATATCGAGTAGCTGATAAACTCTTTAAAAATAGTATGTATATTATGCTATTAACAGGTCTTGTCAGTTCATTGATCTTATTTTTTGCTGCACCATTTCTAGCGGGAATGTCGGCGACAGATAATCCAGCGGCTGGAGCGATTGTGATTCGTTCTCTAGCACCTGCCTTATTAATTTTACCGGCGATGAGTCTTTTAAGAGGCTATTTCCAAGGCTTTGATGATATGATTCCTACTGCTGTTTCGCAAATACTGGAGCAGTTTGTCAGAGTTATTTATTTATTGGTAGCAACTTATGCCGTGATGGAAGTAATGAAGGGGACAGCAACTACTGCTGTTGCGCATTCAACCTTTGCAGCTTTTGTGGGAGCTTTAATTTCTCTATTATATTTAGTCTTTATTTACTTTAGAAAACGTCCTTTAATAAAAGAGTTGATGAATGAATCCGAAAATCGAATTGATTTAGACTTTAAACAAAGTGCCAAAATAATGGTCATGGATAGTATTCCGTTTGTAATTTTAGGATCTGGGATAATCCTTGCACAAATTATTGATACCTACTCATTTAGACAAATCATTCAAGCTACATCAACGATGTTACTGAGTGATATTAGTGAGTTGTATGGGGTACTAAGTCTGGATGTGGACAAATTAGTGATGATTATTATTTCGCTAGCCATTGCGATTGCATCATCATCCGTTCCATCGGTAACAAGTTTGTTTGCTCAAAAAGATTATCCAAGAACCAGTCGTTTAATTCAAAATATTGTAACGGTCTTTTCATTTATCATGTTACCTGCAGCCGTTGGTTTAGCAAGTATTGCTAACAATATGTATTTCTTCTTCTATCCATTAGGAAATGAACAAGGACCAACTGTTTTGATCTTGGGAGCATATCTAAGTATTGTTCTCGGTGCTTATACGATTCTTTCTACCGTCCTTCAATCGATGAACTTTAGACGGATTGCCGTGAGATATTTATTAATTGGGCTGGTATTAAAAGTCATTTTACAATTCCCATTTGTAGCCTTATTACATGCGAATGGGGCGCAATTGGCCACACTGTTTGCTTTCCTAATTACGACTGTCTTAATGTGGATTAAAATCCATAGCACCATCATCATTGATTATGTTTCCTTAGCGAAAGATTTAGTGGTGATTGTTGCTAGTACAGCTTTAATGGGGATTTCAACCTCACTATGGAATACTGTTTTTGATATGATGTTTGGACCTGTTGGACGATTGCTTACTTTTGTGAAAATTATGTTAGTTGTCCTTATTGGTATGTTAGTTTACTTAGGTATTATGGCTTTATTTGGTAAATTAGACATCCTTATAGGGAATCGCTATAAGAATTTACAAGATAAAATGCAGGTGTTTTATTAATGCGAATTGATCGATTTTTAGCCAATGAAGGTCTTGGTTCAAGAAAAGAAGTGAAGCAACTTCTAAAAGCCGGTCTTGTGAAAATCAATGATATAGTTGTTAAATCACCTAACCAACACCTTGATGTTGAAACGGATGAAGTAACGTTGAATGATCATCTAATTAGCTATCAACCTTTTGTGTATTTGATGTTGAATAAGCCACAAGATGTCGTGAGTGCGACTCAAGACAATCTTCACCCAACAGTGATCGATTGTCTTGATGGTGCTTACGGTCATTTAGAACTTTTTCCTGTTGGTCGATTAGATATCGACACAACAGGATTGCTTTTGTTAACGAATGATGGGCAATTTGCACACCGAATTCTTTCACCGAAAAACAAAATACCTAAAACCTATGCAGCGAGGGTTACAGACGAAGTGACAGCTGAAGATCAAGAAGCATTTGCTTCTTCTATGGACTTAGGCGATTTTGTAGCCATGCCTTCTGAGTTAGAGATTTTAGGCTATGATGCTGATTTAAATCAAACGGATACACACGTCACTATTTATGAAGGTAAATTTCATCAAGTAAAACGCATGTTTGAAAAAGTAGGCAAGGAAGTACTTCAGTTGGAACGCCTCCAAATGGGATCGCTCGTTTTAGATGAAAATTTAGACTTTGGTCGGTGGCGTGAATTAAGTGAAACTGAATTAGAACATTTATTAAGTAATTTATAACATGCTAGGAGGAGAAAAATGGAAAATATTAATTGGTTAAAAGAAGTTGAATCGCGACAAGATGCACTGATTGAAGATTTGTTTCGTCTATTAAAGATTGATTCTGTTCGTGATGATGAAAAAGCAACAGCTGAGGCTCCTGTGGGACCTGGTCCATTAGCTGCCTTGGAAGAATTTCTAACAATGGCTCAAGAAGATGGTTTTGAAACCAAACAATTTGGACCTTGGGCAGGTCGTGTAGAAATTGGTTCTGGTGATGAACTAATGGGGATTTTAGGTCACGTTGACGTTGTTCCAGCAGGAAGTGGCTGGGAAACTGATCCATTTGAACCTGTTATCAAAGATAATCGTATTTATGCTCGTGGTTCAAGTGATGACAAGGGACCAACTGTAGCAGCTTATTTTGCAATTAAATTATTACGTGAATTAGGTGTTGAATTTAATAAACGTGTGCATTTAATTATTGGTACCGATGAAGAGAGTGGTTGGCAATGTATGGACCACTACTTTAAAGAAGCTGAAATGCCTGATTTTGGTTTTTCACCTGATGCGAATTTCCCGATTATTAATGGTGAAAAAGGGAATGTATCAGCGATATTTACTTTTCCGCAAGTTGAAATAACTACGGTTGGTTATTCCTTAGTTTCATTCAAAGCTGGTTTGCGTCCAAACATGGTACCCGAAGATGCAAAAGCAGTTATTGAAGGATCGAATATTGAATTTATTCAAGAAAGTTTCGAGATATTTGTTGAACAACATGAGGACATTACAGCTGAATCGTCTGTAAGTGAAAACCGCATTGAACTAACGGTTTACGGAAAATCTGCTCACGGTTCAACGCCAAGTAAAGGGGTTAACTCAGCGACTTATTTAGCAAACTTTTTACAAAAATTCGAATTTAACAGCACGTCAGCAGGCGACTTTGTGCACTTATTAAGCCAATTGTTACATCTAAACTTTAATGGCGCTAAATTGGGTGTTGCCCATCACCACGAGGTAATGGGAGATGTCAGCATGAATGTGGGGATTGCTAACTTTGATATCGAAAAAGGTGGCAAAATCGATGCGAACTTCCGCTTCCCTGAAGGAACTGACCCTGAAACCATGTTAGGTCAAATAAATACCGCAGTTGAAAACTTTAGAGTAAACGTTGATATGACTGATGGGAAAGAGCCTCACTATGTACCAGCTGATGATCCATTAGTTGAAACATTATTAGATGTTTATCACAAACAAACTGGCTTTGAAGCGCATGAACAAAGTATCGGTGGCGGAACTTACGGGCGTTTGATGCCTCGTGGTGTAGCCTATGGGGCTTTATTCCCAGATTCAATTGACACCATGCATCAAGCCAATGAGTTTTTAGCGCTTGAAGATTTAACACGTGCGACTGCCATTTATGCAGAAGCAATTTACCGTTTAACACGATGAGTCGATTTGAAGCAAGCATTACATCCAAAAAAAATATGCAGTTGAAAAATTGGCGCAAGCTGAAGACGGCTAAAGGCCGCCAGCAAGCGCAGAGATATTTAATTGAAGGATGGCATTTGGTTGAAGAGGCAATTGCTAACGAGGCGGGCATTGAAACCGTGATTGTGAGTGAGGCCAATGTGGGAATTTTCTACGAGACTTTCACAACCTTGGCTGCTCCGGTCGAAATCATTTCAGATTTCCTGGTCGAAGAAATTGCTGAAACCCGGACGTCGCAAGGTGTTTTTGCTGTGTTACGATTGCCAGAAGTCGATGAAACTTGGGAACCCACCGCTAATAAATATCTCCTGATCGACAGTGTACAAGATCCTGGCAACTTAGGAACCATGATTCGTACGGCTGATGCAGCCGGATTTGATGGGATTATTTTAGGTGAAGGCACCGTTGATTTATTTAATGATAAAGTGGTCCGTGCGACCCAAGGTTCTTTATGGCATTTGGATATTCAAATGATGCCACTGGAAAAGGCTATTAGCTTGTTTAAAGCTAAGGGGATAGCTGTTCTAGCGACGGCTTTGCATCAAAATGCCTTAGACTATCGGCGAGTGGAATTCGATGAGGGAAAAGTTGCAATTGTTGTGGGCAATGAAGGTAATGGGGTACAAGCGTCCCTTTTAGACTTAGCGGATCAATTAATTTACATTCCGATGCATGGTCAGGCAGAATCTTTGAACGTTGCGGTTGCGGCAGCTGTTTTAATGTTTCATTATATTGTGTAAGTGTAAAAGTGTTTTATTACGATTTGCAGTCAAACTCAATAATGAAGCGCTTTCTGTAATAAGTTGACCTATTTTTTAATTAAATCTTTACAATATATTCACACAACATTTACAATCATTGGGTATAATAAAGGAGTAAGTTAAAAATGTGGAGGAATGCTGTTAATGACGAAAAAGTGGCAATCAGATGCTGATTATCAAACGTTAATTGAAGATTTAATCGAACATGTTGATGTTCAAAAATTGGAATCATATGTTCATCATAAAGTAACCAATCGTTTAGCTCATTCACTCTCAGTGTCATATCGTAGCTACCTTTGGGCAAAACGGTTTAATTTGGACACACGTGCTATCGCTAGAGCTGGTTTGTTACATGATCTATTCTTTTACGAAGGCTGTAACAAGCATGAAGTAGGCGGTAGAGGACACAATTATGAACATCCAAGAATTGCTTTAGAAAATGCATTAAAAATTACAGCATTGTCGGAAAAAGAGCAAGATATTATTGTCAAACATATGTTTGGTACAACCCTAGCGGCACCAAAATACGCTGAAAGTCTGATCGTAAGTTTGATCGACAAGCAATGCTCTATTATGGAAGTTAGTGGTGGCATCCGCGATGCAATATTCAATCGCTATCGCACTGCGTCATCTTTCTTCAGACGACAATTATCATTTAGTCCAGCCTATAGCAGTGAACAACACTATATGCAGATTGACGAAAATGAATTTAATCGTTATACTAAATAAAAATTTAAATAAATATCTCCAGCGATGATGAAATCCAGATACAATGCAACCACAGGGAAACTTAGCCTAGACTGAAACTAAGTTACGTCAGTCATTTTATCTTTTCAATTTCAGAGCTTATCTGTAAAAAATATTATTATATTTGAAAAGGATACCGCCAATCACGGTTATGATATTCGAGTGCTAACCTCTAAGTAGGTTAGAACGAGGGTGGTACCACGATGATTCGTCCCTATTTATAGGGGCGGATTTTTTGTTTTATCGAGAGTTTTGTGTATTGTGTGGGTTGGTGCTGTGGTGAGATGGTGAATGGGTTTACGTGGTATAAATGCGGATTAATGTGGGTGAAGAGTGGGTTTACCTGAGATATGAGCGGGTTAATGTCGGTGAACGATAGCGTTGACATACATTAAGTTGATTTAATGTGTGTGAAAGGTTGTGTTGACATACAATAACGAATTTTAATGTAGGTCAAAAGTGTAAGTGACATACATTAAATAAAGTAAATTCATGATAATATGCATAAATCAAGAAAATTATCAAACGCGAACCCAACAAAAGGAATTACTTCCCTGCGTTAACCCAAAGAGTAACAAACAAACTGACAACCAACCACCCGTACACCAAAAACCATCTCATCTCACCAAAAATAAATTAATAATCAAATCAAAACGATTTGAATTGGAGGGATTAAAGAATGAGCGATCATTTAAAGGAAAGTACAGAAGAAATTCTAGCGATGGAAACTGTTGCGATTGATGAAATCAACGCCAGTGAGTCGTTAAAAGATTTAGATGCGATACGTGTCAAATATATTGGGAAAAAAGGAAAGCTGACGGATATCTCTAAAGTCATGCGTCACTTGAGTAATGAAGAACGTCCCCAACTTGGGCAAGCCATGAATCAATTCAAAGATAACTTCAATACGGCATTAGAAGCACACAAAGAAAAGCTAGAAGAACAAGCCTTAGCAGAAAAACTGGCTTCTGAAAAAATTGATGTGACACTTCCAGGTAAGCAACCACTAAGAGGAAGCCGTCATATTATTACGCAAATTATGGAAGAAATCGAAGATTTATTTATTGGGATGGGTTATCAAGTAATTGAAGGACCTGAAGTAGAAACCGATAGTTACAACTTTGAGAAAATGAATTTACCGAAAAACCATCCGGCGCGTGATATGCAAGATACCTTCTACATTGACGAAGAAACCCTACTACGGACGCATACATCACCAGTTCAAGCACGGACAATGGAAGAACACGATTTTGAAAAAGATGGTCCATTGAAAATGATTAGTCCTGGGAAAGTCTTCCGCCGTGATACAGACGATGCGACGCATTCGCACCAATTCCACCAAATTGAAGGGCTTGTTGTCGATAAAAACATCACACTCGCTGACTTAAAAGGAACCTTATTACAATTTGTCCAAGCACTTTTCGGAGAAGACCGTGAAATTCGTTTGCGTCCTTCTTACTTCCCATTTACGGAACCTTCAGTGGAAGTCGATGTATCTTGTTTCAAATGTGGTGGGGAAGGCTGTAATGTATGTAAGCAAACGGGCTGGATTGAAATCCTAGGATCCGGTGTTGTTCACCCAGATGTACTGGAAATGTCTGGTATTGATTCAACTCAATATTCCGGTTTTGCCTTCGGTTTAGGTCAAGAACGGGTGGCAATGTTGAAATACAATATTGACGATATTCGTCATTTCTACCAAAACGATTTACGTTTCTTATCACAATTTAGAGGAGGGGACAATTAATGCAATTATCAATGGAATGGCTAAGTGACTTTCTAGATTTATCCGCATGGTCCGGCAAAAAACTCGCCGACGCCATGTCACTCACAGGAATTGAAGTGGAAGGCGTTGAAAACCTCGCCGATCAACTTTCAAATTTAGTCGTTGGAGAAGTTGTTGAAATGAGCCCAATGCCTGACAGCGACCATTTAAAAATCACCCAAGTAAATATCGGTGCCGATCAACCGCTACAAATTGTTTGTGGTGCGCCTAACGTCCACGAAGGAGCCAAAGTAATTACCGCTATTGATGGAGCGACACTACCCAATGGCATGCAAATTACAAAAACAGAATTACGCGGTGTTGAATCAAACGGGATGCTATGTTCACTGCAAGAAATTGGCTTTAGTGATCGTGTAGTCGCCAAAAAATATGCGGATGGGATATTTATTTTATCGGAAGATGCGCCAGTAGGTGCAGATGTGATTGACTACTTAAAATTGGATGATCCGATTCTTGAACTTTCAATCACACCTAACCGTGCCGATGCCTTAAGTATGCGCGGGTCGGCTTATGAAGTGGGTGCCATTGTTGAACAAACACCTACATTCAAGCCTCTCACTACAGAAAACACCATCAATGAGTCAGACTTGTTCGATGCAGTTTCAATCAGTATTGAAAGTCCAGAATTATCACAAGCCTATCAGTTACGTCTCATCGAAAATGTGACGATTAAAGAAAGCCCAGTTTGGCTACAAATTCGCTTGATGAAAGCTGGAATCCGTCCAACTAACAATGTCGTTGATGTGACCAACTATTTCCTTCTATTATATGGCCAACCAATGCATGCGTTTGACTATGATCAATTA
Organism: Fundicoccus sp. Sow4_H7; assembly: GCF_052115865.1. Lineage (NCBI taxonomy): Bacteria > Bacillati > Bacillota > Bacilli > Lactobacillales > Aerococcaceae > Fundicoccus > Fundicoccus sp. Sow4_H7. The sequence continues at coordinate 78,876 of NZ_JBQKME010000004.1, forward strand.
GCAAACAAACACATTAATGTTAGCCGTGCTAAAGAAGATACAAACTTCACTACTTTGGATGGTGTTGAGCGTAAATTATCTAGTCAAGATGTACTCATCCAAGCAGGTGACGAAGCGGTTGCTATGGCAGGCGTTATGGGTGGCCTAGATTCAGAAGTAACGGATGAGACGACCAATGTCTTACTAGAAACAGCTGTTTTTAATGCACAAAACGTCCGTAAAACATCCAAGGCTTTCAATTTACGTTCAGAATCAAGCTTAAGATTTGAAAAAGGTACGAATCTGGCGACGATTACCGAATCCGGAGATCAAGCAGGGATATTTATTGCTAATTTAACAAACGGAAAGGTTGTTGCAGGACATAAGGAAGCCAGCACGCTTGAAGTGGCTGACAAGGAAATTACGGTTCCGTTGGCTTCAATCGAAAACAAAATTGGCATTACTGTTACGAACGAAGAATTACAACACATTTTTGACCGTCTTGGATTCAAAGTAAATATCACGGCAGACGACTTTACAGTGACTGTTCCACCAAGAAGATGGGATATTACCATTGAAGCAGATGTGCTTGAAGAAGTTGCTCGGATATATGGCTACGATAAGATTCCTACTACTTTACCGACTGTGCCAATTACACCAGGTAAATTGAGTCCGCGCAAAAAAGCTATTCGTCATATCCGCCATGTCTTGGAAGGCTACGGCTTAAATGAAGTTATTAGTTATATTTTAACGTCTGAAGCAGAAGCAAACTTAATTAAATCACAAGACTATCCATTTGTTCGTTTATCTTTCCCGATGAGTGAAGAACGTTCTATTTTACGCCAAAGTTTATTTGCTAGTTTCCTAGAAATCGCGCAATATAATCGGGCACGTAGAAATAAACCGCTTGCTTTTTATGAAGTGGGTAAAGTTTATTACGGACAAGGAAAAAATGTTCAACCGATTGAAAGCGAACGCTTAGCAATTTTAATTTCAGGTTCACTGACAAATAAAAACTGGCATTCAGATGAAGAAGTCGTTGATTTCTATAGTATCAAAGGGATGCTAGATGGCTACTTTGACAGTATTCGTTTAAGCAGTGATATTTATTATAAGGAAGAAGCGGAGATGGATGCGATGCATCCAGGGCGGACAGCGACTGTTTGGTTAGCTGATCAACAGATTGGTTATGTGGGGCAAATTCATCCGACAGTGGCGCGAAATCATGACTTAGAAGTGAATACCTATTTTGCGGAAATTGATTTGGATCTTATTTTCAGTGTTGAAAAAGATTTAACAACGCAAAGTCCGATACCAAAATATCCAGCGGTATCGCGTGATATTGCCTTATTGGTTAATGATGATGAAACTCATGCGAATTTAGAAGCCAAAATGTACGAACAAGCAAGTTCAATCCTAAAATCGATTGAATTGTTTGACCGATATCAAGGGGATTCCATTGGTGCAGGTAAAGTGTCCTTGGCTTATCATTTAACTTTCCAAGATCCTAACCGTACCTTAACCGATGACGATGTGAATCAAGAAATGGATAAAATTATCCGTTCGCTACAAACCATCGATGGCTTGGAAATCCGTTAGTCATGAAATTAGGTTTTATTTCGGATTTACACATTGATGTCAATCCTAAAGAAACGATGGAGGATTATTTTATTGCCATTTCCAAAGCCATTTTTGATCAAGAATTGGATTATTTCTTTATCGGTGGGGATATTGCTAATCACCACTCCATCACACTTGATTTTGTTGAAAAACTACAAACCCAAGTAAATATCCCTGTCTACTTTGTTCCGGGTAATCATGATTACTGGCAAAGAGATGAAATGCTTTTATCAGGCGATGAAATTCATCAAAAATTTGTCGAACATCCACAATCTTTGATGAAAAAGCCAATCAAAATTAATAATCGATACACCGTTGTTGGCCATGGTGTTTGGTACAATCATGCATATTATGCAGACCGATTTTCAAGCGAGGAATTAGAAATTGGAAAATACCGGCATGGGCTTTGGCAAGATAAAAAATTTATTCAATGGCATAAAACCGATAAAGAAGTTTCAAAGCAATTTGCTGCCGAGCTAGAAAAAGATTTGGTAAGTGTACAAACGGACGCAATCATTCTTGTGACCCATATGATTACCCATCCAGCTTATATCGTGCCGATGCCCCATAAAGTCTTTGATTTTTTCAATGCATTTATTGCAACAGATGATATTTTACCATTTTATGATCAATATCCCATAAGCCATAGTATCATGGGACATGTCCATTTTAGGGCGCAACGTGACTATAAAAATACTAAAATGATTGTGAATTCACTGGGGTACCGACGCCAATGGCGAATGAAAAACCTAAGTGATGAGCTGAAACAAAGCATGTATATAATAAATATCTGAATAAAAACCATTGGACTAGCACTCTGTAATAAAGAGTGCTAATTTTTTTGTTTTTTTGGGTAAAAACCCTTGACAAGCGAGTCGAATGGCGGTATTATATAGACATGTTAGCACTCGTAACAAATAAGTGCTAAAAGTGAGGTGAGGATATGTTAACGCCGAGGCAACAACAGATTCTAAGTCTGATTGTCCAGCTTTACGGTGAGCTAGAAGAACCAATTGGTTCAAAAACGTTATTAAAGGAAAGTCTTTTAAAGGTAAGTTCAGCTACCGTTCGTAATGAGATGAAAACACTGGAAGATCAAGGTTATTTATTAAAAACCCATACTTCAAGTGGACGCATTCCATCGTTTAAAGGTTATCGCTTGTATATTAATCATTTGATAACTGAGAAACAGCCTGTTAACTTATTAGAACAAGATAGTGAAGCTTTTAATATGTTATTCCGCGAAAGATCTAGTAACCCTATCCAACTTGCGCAAATGGCAGCCAATATTTTGGTTGAATTAACCGGATATGCTGCTGTTGTTTTAAACCGTACCGCTGTTAAACACTATATTGATGAGTTTCGACTTGTTTATTTAAATGATAATAGTGTGATTGCGACTCTGTTAACCGATCAAGGGCATGTGGAGAGTCAGTTGTTTAATCTGAATTTTTCTACCACTAAAGAAGCAATTAGCCAAGTATCTGATTTAGTTAATTCAGAATTAAATGAACTGTCACTTGAAGCAGCTTCTCAAAAGTTAAAGTTAACAATTCCATTGTTAACCCAAAGATTGGTCGGCTATCAATTAAATTTTTCATCATTGATTGATAAAACAAACCATACTTTACAAGGTCATCGGTATTATGTTATTGGTAAAAATAATATTTTTGATTTGGTTGAACATAAATCTGGTGAACATATTAAGGAGTTATTTAACTTAATTGATGGTTCGTCTAGAATGCTACAACTATTAGAAAATCGTCAAAATGGTATTGAAGTACTTTTTGATCAAGAAATATTAAATAATCATTTAAATCAACTAACATTGGTGACTGGGACATACCCATCGAATGATTTATCAATTACAGTTGGTCTTTTAGGTCCAACAACCATGCCATTTGACCGTATTATTGCAATGATTGAAAAAATGATTGAAGAATTAACGATTATATAAAATGAATATTGAGGGGTGTATTGATTGGCAGAAGAAAATAAAGAAATCATTGATGAAAAAATCGATGAAACTTTGACTGATTCTGAAGAAATGGATCAAGAAGAAACTTCTACTGAAGAAGTTATCGAAGAAAAAGATCCTATTTCAGAATTAGAAGAAAAGATTCAACAATTAGAAGAGCGTAACCTACGTTTACAAGCGGAGGTTGCCAATATGCAACGAAGAAACAACCTAGATCGCCAAGAAGCAGCAAAATATCGTTCGCAAAAGTTAGCGACGCAATTATTAGATGTCGTTGATAATTTAGAACGTGCCTTAGAAACAAGATCTGAGTCAGAAGATGCTGTGGCAATCAAAAAAGGTGTTGAAATGGTTTATAACCAACTAATCAATGCATTTGATGCGGAAGAAATTAAAGTGATTAATCCAATTGATGAACCATTTAATCCTACCTTCCACCAAGCGGTAAGTACACTACCAGCTAAAGAAGGTCAAGATAAAGATGTTGTTGTAAATGTTTTACAAAAAGGTTATAGCGTTCACGATCGTGTACTAAGACCAGCAATGGTTATCGTGAGTAATTAATTTATAAAGGAGATAATAAAATATGGCAAAAATTATAGGTATTGACTTAGGTACAACTAACTCAGCAGTTGCAGTTTTAGAAGGTAACGAAGCAAAAATTATTCCAAATCCGGAAGGAAATCGTACAACTCCTTCAGTTGTTGCGTTTAAAAATGGTGAAATTCAAGTAGGGGAAGTAGCAAAACGTCAAGCAGTAACGAACCCACACACAATTGCTTCTATTAAACGTCATATGGGTGAAGCAGGCTACAAAGTAAACTTAGATGGTAAAGATTATACACCACAAGAAATTTCAGCCATGGTTTTACAATACTTAAAATCATATGCAGAAGATTATTTAGGTGAAAAAGTAGATAAAGCCGTTATTACTGTTCCAGCTTACTTTAACGATGCTCAACGTCAAGCGACAAAAGATGCTGGCCGTATCGCTGGTTTAGAAGTTGAACGTATTGTTAACGAACCAACTGCAGCAGCACTTGCTTATGGTTTAGATAAAATGGATAAAAACGAAAACATCTTAGTATTTGACTTAGGTGGAGGTACATTTGACGTTTCTATCCTTGAATTAGGTGACGGAGTATTTGATGTATTATCTACCGCTGGTGATAACAACCTAGGTGGAGATGACTTTGACAACAAAATTATCGACTACTTAGTAGCTGAATTCAAAAAAGAAAATGGCATTGACTTAAGCAAAGACAAAATGGCTTTACAACGTTTGAAAGATGCAGCTGAAAAAGCTAAAAAAGACTTATCAGGTGTTACTTCAACTCAAATATCCTTACCATTTATTACAGCTTCAGATGCTGGTCCATTGCACTTAGAATCTACTTTAAGCCGTACTAAATTTGATGAATTAACAGTTGATTTAGTTGATAGAACGAAAAATCCAGTACGTCAAGCGATTAAAGATGCTGGCTTATCTAAAGATGAAATTGATGAAGTTATCTTAGTAGGTGGATCTACACGTATCCCTGCAATTGTTGAAGCCGTTCGTAGAGAAACTGGTAAAGAACCTAACAAATCAGTTAACCCAGACGAAGTAGTAGCAATGGGTGCTGCTATTCAAGGTGGGGTTATCTCTGGAGACGTTAAAGATATTGTCTTACTTGACGTAACACCATTATCATTAGGTATTGAAACAATGGGTGGCGTATTTACTAAATTAATCGACCGTAATACGACAATCCCAACATCTAAATCTCAAGTATTCTCAACAGCAGCTGATAACCAACCAGCTGTAGATGTACACGTATTACAAGGTGAACGTCAAATGGCAGCGGACAACAAAACACTCGGACGCTTCCAATTAACGGATATTCCACCTGCACCACGTGGAGTACCACAAATTGAAGTAACCTTTGATATCGATAAAAACGGTATTGTTAACGTAAGTGCGAAAGATTTAGGTACGCAAAAAGAACAAACCATTACAATTAAATCATCTTCAGGTTTAACGGATGAAGAGATCGAACGTATGGTACAAGATGCAGAAGCGAATGCTGAAGCTGATAAAGCTCGTCGTGAAGAAGCTGACTTACGCAATGAAGTTGACCAATTAGTCTTCACAACCAATAAAACATTAGCTGACTTAGGTGATAAAGTTTCTGAAGAAGAAGTTAAAGAAGCTGAAGCAGCTAGAGATGAATTACAAGCAGCAATTGATGCAAATGACTTAGACCAAATGAAAGAAAAACGTGACCGTCTAAACGAAGTCGTTCAAAATCTATCTGTTAAGTTATACGAACAAGCTGCACAGCAAGCACAAGCTGAAGCAGAAGCAAACTCAACATCAGAAAATTCTGATAATGACGATGTTGTTGATGCAGATTTCGAAGAAGTTGATGAGTAATAAATATCTCTACTAAAAAATGCTTGGAAACCAAGGATCTGTCCTTGGTTTTCAGTTTTTAGGTTAATAAGATATTTTTAAGGAGGTAAAAAATGGCAGAAAAACGTGATTTATATGAAGTACTAGGGGTATCACGTGATGCATCCGATGCAGAGATAAAGAAAGCATACCGTCTACTTTCTAAAAAATACCATCCCGATATTAATAAAGATTCTGATGCTGATGAAAAATTTAAAGAGATTGCTTCAGCCTATGAAGTATTAAGTGACCCTCAAAAAAGAGCGGCTTATGATCAATACGGTCATGCGGCCAATGATCCAAACTTTAATGGTGGATTTGGTGGGTTCGGCGGCGGATTCGGTGGCGCTGGCGGCTTCTCAGGATTTGATGATATATTTGATACATTCTTTGGTGGAGCAGGGGGTCGTGCAAGCCGTAATCCAAATGCCCCAAGAAAAGGGAATGATTTACAATATACCATTACCCTAACGTTTGAAGAAGCAATTTTTGGTAAAGAGGAAACCATTAGTTACCAGCGTAATGAAGAATGTCATACTTGTCATGGTTCAGGTGCAAAACCAGGAACTAGTCCTGTTAATTGTAGCAAATGTCATGGTAGCGGTGTGATTCAAGTTGAGCGTAATACTCCATTTGGGCGTGTCATGACTCAAGCAACCTGTGATGTATGTAATGGTACAGGTAAAGAAATTAAAGAAAAATGTACGACTTGTCACGGTAGTGGAACGGAATCACAAAGACATTCAGTTAAAGTTACTGTGCCAGCAGGTGTTGAAACAGATCAACAAATGCGCTTAAATGGCCAAGGTGAAGCTGGATCCAACGGTGGTCCGTATGGAGATTTATATGTAGTTTTCCAAGTGAAGAAGAGCGATAAATTTGAGCGTGAAGGTACTGAAATTTACTATGAGTTACCAGTTTCCTTTGCCCAAGTTGCCTTAGGAGACGAGGTCGTTATCCCAACTGTCCATGGAAATGTTAAGTTAAAAATTCCAGCAGGAACACAAACGAATACAACTTTTAGATTAAGAGGTAAAGGGGCACCTTCAATTGGTGGAGGTTATACAGGTGACCAACACGTGACCGTTAATGTTGTGACACCTAAAAAACTATCGGAAAAAGAGAAGAATTTGTTTGCTGAATTAGCTAAACTTTCCGGTGAAGATGTTAAAGGTTCGGATCCTGGCTTCTTTGACCGTATTAAAGATGTTTTTGATAAATAATGTATACAAATTAAAAGAGCAAATCTCAATTAGTGAGGTTTTGCTCTTTTTTGTATTTGTCTTAATTAGTCAGATGTCCCATCAGTTCGTGCACTAAAAATAGTTCTGACTTTATCTTCAATTTGACGAATATTATGTTTTGTAGGGAAATGCTCAACCATAATATTAGGCGTTACGACACCTTTAGGTAATTTAAAGTTAGTAATAATTAAATCTGAATCAAGTTTATTCACTTCTTCTGCTGTCAGTGTAAGGTTGTTGTACACCGTAAATTGAGGATTAACTGTTAGTTGAGAGTTAATATAGTCAGCTATAAACTCTCCATGCGATTTGTGACCATCACTAATAATTGTTACATTCAATGAATAGTATATTTTATTCAGTTGAGTGAATAGGTTATCCCATATTGTTAGTAGAGTATAAAGGCTATGATTTATATTTTTATCTTCTAAGTCTAAACCTAAATTCTGACGAAAGCTACTAACAATTTTATGTAATTGTTCAGTAACAGTTGGAAATAGCAATCTAAACTCCCTAATAAAGTGAAAATCTCTATCAAATAAGATAAATAAGTTGCTTTTAGAACCGTATGAAATCTAAATGATTTCATACGGTTTTTTGACGCTTATTCATGTTATGATAGATGTGGAAATTAATTCTTTTTAAGGGGTTTAAACGATGCGTGTAATGACTTTTAATATTCGCCGAGATATGGCAATAGATCCACAAAGTTGGTCTGAACGTAAAGAAAATGTGATTCGAGTGATTGAAGATTACCAACCAAAAATCATTGGCTTTCAGGAAGTAATGAATACAATGTTTGAAGATTTAAAAGCAAAACTTTCAAATAAATACGACTATTATGGAGAGTTTCGTTCTCTGGATTCAGATAGCGAGATGGTGCCGATATTTATTCAAAAAGATGTTTTTAGTATTGTAGATTCAGGTTCATTTATGTTGGCAGAAAATCCTGAAGAACGCTTTGCGATGGGCTGGGATGCGGTCTGCCCTCGAATTACTTCTTGGGTTGCGCTTAAAAATAAAGATAATCAATTATTCTATGTGATGAATACACATTTCGACCATATGGGAGTTGAAGCAAGAGTCCAATCCAGTCGATTAGTCCTAGAAAGATTGTCTGATTTAACACATAATTTCGATTCAACGGCTATTTTAATGGGGGATTTGAACACATTGCCAACAGAAAATATGATTGATAATTTGTTAGAAGCTGAAAGTTTACAAAACTCTTATGTGAAATTGGCTCAAACAACAACGACGGATTTAGCAACTTTCCACGATTATGAAGGGAAGAGGGAAGGATTACCGATTGATTATATTTTTACCAGTCAAAATCTCCCTATAAAAGAAGCAAAAATCATCTACAATCAGTATGATGGTTTTTATCCTTCTGACCATTATCCTGTTATCGTTGATTTATAGGAGATTAGAATGGCGCAAAATATAAGCATTGATATTGGTACCACAAATTTGAAAATGAGTTTGTTTGATGAAGATTACAAGCAAATAGATGCCGTTCACTACAGCTATCAGGACTTGGTAATTGATACAATTAAATATGAACTAAACTTAAAAGAAATCCTGGCTGCGGTTAAAGACGGCTTGAATCTATTAGTTAATAAATATCAGATAACTGATCTAGAAATATTTTTAACGACAGCCATGCATAGTATTCAACTACTAAATTCTGATATGTCTTTAGTCGGTCATGCGATAACTTGGGCCGATAGAAGAGGGGCTGACTTAGTACTAGAAAGGTCTAAAATTGAGCGGAATTTGCAGTATACAACAACGGGAACTCCTAATCATAGTATGAATCCCTTTTATAAACTTTTAGCTCTAAAAGAACAATTACCAGCGCATAAAATTGGCTCCATTAAAGATATTTTATTTTACTATTTAACGGGCCAATGGTTCATTGATGTTGCTTCTGCATCAAGCAGCGGCCTATACTCGCTGAAGGAATTTACATGGGATAACATCTTACTAACCGAACTAAATATCACTATGAATCAACTACCAGAAATAGAATTACCGACATATGTTGCAGAATTAACATTAGATATACCTGATTCATTACAACAAGCCAAAGTATATTTAGGAAATTCGGACGGCGTATCATCCAACTACGCCTTTGCTAACTTAACAAATGCAGCTGTCTTATCGATTGGAACTAGCCATGCTGTGAGAGTTGTAACTGAACAGGCTAAGACCGATGAAAAAACGCAAAATTTCTGCTATCAAATTGACGCTAACTATTTTTTAATAGGTTATCCTTCTAATAATGGAGCGAACGTTCTACGATGGATTTCAGAGATCTTTAATATTTCTTTGGAAGCAATAAATGAAATTATTGAATCTAGACCTGGGATCGAAGGCGTCTTTTTCCCATTTATTAATGGGGAGCGTTCGCCCATTTGGGACGATTATATTACAGCTAGTTTTTCAAATATACAAAGAGAAAGTAATAGAGAGTCAGTTATCTACACCATGGTTTGTGGAATGGTTTTTAATATTAGACAAAATATTGAATTATTGCATAGTAAACATGCTTTTAATCGTATCGGTATCGTTGGTGGAGCAACCAAACAAAGGGCTTTGATACAATTGATTGCTGATGCACTAAATATGGAAGTGTATGTTCCAACTACGCTACAAGCTGAAACACTAGGAACTATAAATTTGGTCAAAAACATACAAATCGAAACAAATTATGAACAAAACCAACCAAATATTAAACAAACAACTATTTTGGATAAACATTTCAGAGAGTATACAAATCAGCTGTATAAGTATCTTAATTAGTGGAACCCGGTTGTTATGTAGTAAATATTGGCTCCCAAGGTCAATATATTCAAAACACATTAAAACGGCTATTAATTTAGTCGTTTTTTTGGTATTATAGAAGTTGAGCCTGTTTTATCTGAAGGTTTTTAAAGGAAGTGAAGAAAATAAATGGATATAGAAAAATTAAAACAAAGACAAAAAATGATTCGTAATTTTTCCATCATTGCCCATATCGACCATGGAAAATCGACTTTAGCTGACCGTATCCTTCAGCAAACAGAAACAGTAGCTGATCGTGAGATGAAGAGTCAGTTGTTAGATTCCATGGATTTAGAGCGTGAACGTGGTATTACCATTAAATTAAATGCCGTTGAATTAACATATACAGCAAAAGATGGCCAAGAATACATCTTGCACTTAATTGATACACCTGGACACGTCGATTTTACTTATGAAGTGTCACGCTCATTGGCTGCTTGTGAAGGTGCACTTTTAGTAGTGGATGCTGCACAAGGGATTGAAGCACAGACCTTAGCCAACGTCTATTTAGCAATCGACAATGATTTAGAAATTTTACCTGTTATTAATAAGATTGATTTGCCGGCTGCAGATCCTGAGAAAGTTCAACTTGAAATTGAGGAAATTATCGGTATTGATGCTTCTGAGGCCGTTCATGCAAGTGCTAAGGCCGGTATTGGTATTACGGATATTTTAGAACAAATTGTTGAAAAAGTTCCTGCACCAATGGGAGATATTGAAGAACCGTTACAAGCTTTAATTTTTGACTCAGCTTATGATAGTTACCGTGGGGTTATTTTAAACGTTCGTATTATGAATGGAATCGTAAAACCTGGTGATAAGATTCGTTTAATGAGCAATAATAAGCAATTTGAAGTCGTTGAAGTGGGTGTCTTTTCACCTAAACCACTTGAGCGTGATTTCTTAATGGTTGGAGATGTTGGTTATATTACCGCAAACATTAAAACAATTCAAGACACACGTGTAGGGGATACTATTACATTAGCCAATAGACCTTCAAAAGTGGCCTTAGAAGGTTACCGTAAATTAAATCCAATGGTTTATGCGGGATTATATCCAGTTGATTCGAATGATTATAACGATTTGCGTGAAGCTCTTGAAAAACTTCAATTAAACGATGCAGCTTTGCAGTTTGAAGCTGAAACGTCACAAGCTCTAGGCTTTGGTTTCAGAACGGGCTTCTTAGGATTATTACATATGGATGTTATTCAAGAGCGTTTAGAACGTGAGTTTAACATTGATTTAATTATCACGGCACCGTCTGTTATTTATAAAGTAAGTAAGACTAACGGTGAAGAAGTAATTGTAAATAATCCATCTGAAATGCCAGATGCTACTGAAGTTGAACAAATCTTTGAGCCATATGTAAAAGCGACCATAATGGTACCTAGCGAATATGTTGGGGCAGTGATGGAGCTTGCACAAAGAAAACGTGGCGAATTTGTTAATATGGACTATTTAGATGAATACCGTGTGAATGTTATATATGAGATTCCAATGGCAGAAATTATTTATGACTTCTTTGACCATTTGAAATCCAATACAAAAGGTTATGCATCTTTAGACTATGAAGTAATTGGATACCGTCCTTCTAAATTAGTGAAGTTGGATATCTTATTAAATGGCGATGTTATTGATGCTTTCAGTTCGATTGTACATAAAGACTTCTCATATAATCGTGGTCGTAGTTTAGTCGAAAAATTAAAAACAATTATCCCAAGACAATTATTTGAAGTGCCTGTCCAAGCAGCTATTGGACATAAAATAATTGCCCGCTCTACTATTAAGGCTTTACGTAAAGATGTTACAGCTAAATTATATGGTGGGGATGTTTCGAGACGTAAGAAATTACTTGAGAAACAAAAAGAAGGTAAGAAGCGGATGAAACAAGTGGGTAGTGTAGAAGTACCACAAGAAGCGTTTATGGCTATCTTGTCAATGGATGATGAATAAATAAATTAATATGGATGTTTTGATTATTCAGAACATCTTCTTTTTTTGTATACGGTTGAACTATGGATTAAATTAGGAGGAAAAAATGTTTAGAGAATTTTATCAATACTATAAACCTTATAAACGCCTATTTATTATTGACTTTACTTGTGCGGTTGTTTCAGCCATATTAGAATTATTTTTCCCAATAGCTGTTAATTATGTAATTGACCAGGTGTTACCAGATGGAACTTTAAAAACAATTGCGATGTTTAGTGTTATGTTATTAGCTTTATATTTATTTAATGCGACCTTAAATTATATTGTCGTAGCTCTAGGTCACCGTTTAGGGATTAATATTGAAACAGATATGCGTCGTGAGTTGTTTGCGCATTTTCAAGATCAATCCTATTCTTACTTTGATGAAGTAAAAACGGGTGAACTGATGACACGTTTAACAAATGATTTATTTGAAGTCAGTGAATTAGCTCACCATGGTCCGGAAGATGTATTTATTACGATTATGACCTTAGTGGGATCATTCATGTTGATGATGAATGTTCATGTGCCACTGGCTATTACAACGGTTATTTTGATTCCTTTATTAGCTGTAGCTTTAGCTTATTTTAACCGTCAAATGATGGGGATTAACAAACGTATTTACCAAAATATCGGTGAATTTAATGCTGGTCTTGAAAATACCTTGAGTGGAATACGTGTGGTTAAGGCTTTTGCGAATGAAGAACACGAAAAGCATTTATTTGAAAAAATGAACCAAGGATATCGTCAGACTAAAATTACTTTTTATGAAACGATGGCTGCCAGTTCAACGTTTAATTATTTATTAGTGCGTTTAATTAATTTGTTTGCCTTTATCGCTGGGTCTTACTTTACCCTAAAAGGTGATATTTCAATGGGGGACTTGGTTGGATTTATTTTATTATCCAATATTTTTGTACGTCCGATTGAAAGACTGAACGCCATGATTGAAATGTATCCTAAAGGATTTGCTGGTTTTAAACGTTTGAAAGAAGAATTAAGTCGCAAACCTGAAATTATCGATAGTGTCGATGCCATTGAAGCGCCATTATTTGAAGGAAATATCTCTTATAATAATGTCTCATTTGGTTACAATCCCGAAAAACCTGTGTTAAAAAATATAAATTTAGACATTAAAGCAGGAGAAACAGTTGCTTTTGTAGGTCCAAGTGGGGCAGGAAAAACGACTTTAGTCAATTTATTACCTCGCTTTTATGAAATAACTAATGGAACAATTACGATTGATGGTAAAGATATCCGTGATTTCACTATGGAATCCTTACGTGATCAAATTGGGATTGTCCAACAAGATGTCTTCTTATTCGGTGGTACTATTCGCGAGAATGTTTTATATGGGCGTTTAGATGCGACGGAAGAAGAAGTGAATGAAGCAATTAGAATGTCTAAGTTAGAAGATGTGATTAGCAACTTGCCGGATGGACTTGATACACAAATCGGTGAGCGCGGTGCGAAATTATCTGGTGGTCAAAAACAACGTCTATCCATTGCACGTATTTTCCTAAAAAATCCATCAATTTTGATTTTAGATGAAGCAACAAGTGCGCTTGACACGCAAACCGAAATGTTTATCCAACAATCACTGGATCAATTAGCAGAAGGTCGCACAACACTAATTATTGCCCATCGTCTAGCAACAATTAAACATGCTAACCGTATTATTGTGGTCACACCAAGAGGTATTACAGAAGATGGAACTCATGATGAATTAATGGCGTTACAAGGTAGTTATGCGCGCTTGTATCAAACGCAATTTGGTCCTTACTAAGAGGTACAACCATGGAATATACGCTCATTGATTCTTGGCAAAATAAGTTGAAACAGACTTTTCAGCAACCATCTTTCCATAATTTAACCGATTTTTTGGAAACCGAATACCAAACACAAACCATTTATCCGCCACAAGAGGAAATTTTTAACGCTTTGAATTACACGCCATTTGATCAGGTAAAAGTTTGTATTATTGGACAAGATCCCTACCATGGACCTCAACAAGCCAATGGATTGGCTTTTTCTGTTCATGCTGAAACAAAATTACCTCCCTCTTTAGTTAATATTTACAAAGAATTAGCGGCTGATTTACAAGAGGGAGTCCCGCAGAATGGGGATTTATCTCATTGGGCGAAACAAGGCGTCTTGTTATTAAATACTGTCTTAACAGTTAGAGCTGGACAAGCTCATTCTCACCGTGGCAATGGTTGGGAAGAAGTGACGAATGCAGTCATTCAAAGTTTAAATCAGCATCCAGAACCCATTGTCTTTATTTTGTGGGGAAAACCTGCTCAAGCTAAAACGAATCTGATTGATTTACATAAACATGCAGTCATAAAAAGTCCACATCCGAGTCCTTTGTCAGCTTATCGCGGTTTTTTCGGTTCAAAACCTTTTTCAAAAGCCAATAAATATCTCTTGAGTTGGGGAAGAACACCGATTGATTGGGTAGGGAAAATTTAGTCTAATTAAAAAGCTGATTATAGTATGTGAGCAGCTCCCTTGACCAACATAAAAGCTACTAATTTAAAGAAACACAACAAAAAAACAGAAATCACTAATTCGTCAATGAATGAGTGGTTTCTGTTTTTTTGCAGTGATATTTATTTGAAGGGTTTTAGAGTAAAACGTACATCAAGATGACTGCAATGGTGTTATTAATGAAGTGGAAGAAAATTGAAGCGACGACATTGCGGTCGTAATCGAAATAATAACGGACTAAGACAACGGCTAATGGTAGATAAAGTAAAAAGTCTGCGAGTTCGAAGGCGTGTAGGAGGGTGAAAATGATAACCGAAAGTGCCCCCATTAACACTACGCGATTATGATTATTTTTATCGACCCAACCGATAAAGGCTTCGCGGAATACGAGTTCTTCCACAATCGGTGCGTAGATAGAAACCATGAAAAACATGATTGGAAAGGATAAGGTCGCGGACATGTCATTTAATGATTGTTGGTTTTGTAGTAAATTTTCTACGTCCATAAAGTTCATTAATACCATTAAAACGACGACACGTAACACATAAAGTAATAAATAATAGCTGATGGCTTTTAGACTGAATTTTCCCCAACCTTCAAATTGTTCCTTGAAACGTTGGTAGTCAGCTTTTAATTGACTGCCGTAAAGTAATAAGGCGATGGCTAGTAAAATGACTGAAGTGGCGATGGTTGTTGTATTTAATGATAAATTTAATGTTTGAAATAAAATAGGTGAAACGATTAATTGGATAAGAAAATAACTCACAATCATGACAATGGCTCGTTTACCTTTTGATAAATTCATATATATCCCTCTTTTCATGGTTAATCTTTATTATTATTACATAGTGTATTTTTTTAAGCAAATAATAATACTACCGTCATTTAATCGTTTTATCATTGTCTATAAACTATGCTATAATTTAGCTATTGAATTTAGGAGACGTGTTATGAAAGAATTAGTCATTGAAAATTTAAGTAAGAGTTATGGTATGAAACAATTGTTAGATGATGTGACTTTATCGATCCGAAAGGGTGATAAAGTGGGCTTAATTGGGCCTAATGGGACTGGTAAAAGTTCTTTTTTGAAAGTCATTGCAGGTCTTGATAATTATGATAATGGAATAATTTCGACCCCTAATGATTATACAATTGCCTATTTAGATCAACATCCTGAATTAAATAAGGATTTATCGATTTTAGATACCGTCTTTCAAAGTAAAGCAAAAATCATTCAATTGGTGCATCGTTATGAGCAATTGAATCAAGAATTAGAAATGAATCCTGAAGATCCACAGCTACAAGAACGATTTTTAAAGATAACAGACCAAATGAATCACGAGAATGCTTGGGATGCGGATATTCGAGCTAAGACGATTTTGTCACAATTAGGTTTGAAAAATTTAGATCGTAAAGTGGGTGAGTGTTCAGGTGGGGAACAAAAGCGGATTGGGATTGCACAAGTTTTAATTGAAAACCCTGATTTACTGATTTTGGATGAGCCAACCAACCATTTAGATGTGGCTTCTGTTCAGTGGTTAGAAAAATATTTAGCTGTTTTTCAAGGCGCGCTCATTTTAGTGACGCATGATCGTTACTTCTTGTCTAATGTCGTGAATAAAATAATTGAACTGCGTTTTGGTAAACTGACAACTTATGAAGGAAATTACGAAAGTTATTTAACCAAGCGTGCAGAAAACGCTGTGATAAATGAAAAAATGCAACAAAAAGAAGACCAGTTATTTAAACAAGAATTGGCTTGGATGCGAAAAGGAGCAAAAGCTAGAACTACCAAACAACAAGCTCGGATTGATCGCTTTGAAGAAGTAAAATCTTCGATTGAAAATCGTAATCAACAAGCTTCCGATATTGATTTTAACTTTAATCAACAACGTATTGGAAAACAAATTATTGAGTTGGAAGACATTTCGGTTGATATTAACCAACAAAAGGTCATCGAAAATTTTACGAAATCATTCGTTAAAGGTGACCGTATAGGTATTATTGGAGAAAATGGTGTTGGTAAAACCACCTTATTAAATACCATTGCTGGCTACCATCCGATTAGTTCTGGGACGTACAACATTGGACAAACCGTTAATATTGCTTATTACCGTCAACTCGACCAAGATTTACCGGGTGATATGCGGGTTTTAGCTTATTTGACTCAAGTAGCGGATAATTTTAAGCGGCCGGATGGTTCAACCGCTTCTGCGGCCCAAATGTTAGAGCAGTTTAATTTTCCAAGGGAGTCACATGGAACTGAAATTAGTCGTTTGTCCGGTGGAGAAAGAAGACGGTTATATTTATTGTCCTTATTAATTCAAGAACCAAATGTTTTGATTTTGGATGAGCCGACGAATGATTTGGATATTGATACTTTGACGGTATTGGAAGATTATATTTTAAATTTCCAAGGCGTAGTTTTTGCAGTGTCGCATGATCGTTATTTTTTAGATAAAACGGTCGATCAATTGTTAGAATTGCAAGGCGATGGAAAATTTGAGTTCTACTGGGGTAATTATACTGATTATTTAGACACACAATCAGTAATGTTAGCGGAAGAATCTAAAGCTGCCGTTAGGAAAGAAATTCCTGAAGTTAAAGAGAAACCAAAAGCCAAACGGATGACCTATTTTGAAAAACAAGAATGGGCAACGATTCAAGAAGACATTGAAAAAATAGAAGCAGAGATTGATGACATCCAGGAAGAAATGTCACAAATCACATCTGATGCTGTAAGGCTCATTGAATTAAACGAACAGTTAGAAGCAAAAGATGAGTCGTTACTACATCTATATGAACGTTATGAATATCTAAGCGAGTTAAGCGAATAAGGGGTGTAAATAATGACAAGACAGTATCAAGATTTAGTTAAATTTGTATTGGAAAATGGAGACCGTAAAACAGACCGTACGGGTGTTGGGACAGTGAGTACTTTCGGTTACCAAATGCGTTTTGACTTAAATGAAGGCTTTCCTTTACTCACTTCCAAAAGAGTGCCATTCAAGTTAGTAAAAAGTGAATTATTATGGTTCTTAAGAGGCGATACGAATATTCGTTATTTATTAGAAAATAATAATCATATATGGGATGAATGGGCATTTGAACGTTATGTTAAAAGTGATGCTTATCATGGACCGGATATGACAGATTTTGGCTTAAAAGCGATAGAAGACCCCGAATTTAATGCAGTTTACCAAGAAGAAATGAAAAAATTCCAAGAAAAAATCTTAGCAGATGAAGCATTTGCGACTGTATATGGTGAACTTGGAGATGTTTACGGTAAGCAATGGCGGAGTTGGGAACTTCGTGATGGTGGGACTTTAGACCAAATTGCTAACGTGATTGAGCAAATCAAAAAAAATCCTGATTCAAGACGTTTAATTGTAACGGCTTGGAATCCAGAAGATGTGCCAAATGCCGCTTTACCTCCTTGTCATACACTCTTTCAATTTTATGTGAATGACGGTAAATTAAGCTGTCAATTGTACCAGCGAAGTGCAGATATTTTCTTAGGGGTTCCTTTTAATATTGCTAGTTATGCATTATTAACGCACTTGATTGCTAGAGAAACTGGACTAGGTGTTGGTGAATTTGTCCATACGCTAGGAGATGCTCACTTATACAGCAACCATTTAGAGCAGGCTGAATTATTAATTAGCCGTGATGTTCGTAGTTTACCGACCTTACATATTGAAGGGGACGCACCGATTGATCAAATTGACATAGATGCCATTACGGTGACTGACTACCATCCACATCCTACAATCAAAGCACCAATTGCAGTCTAGAAAAGAGGCGTAATTTATGATTACTTATGTATATGCACAAGATAATAATGGAACTATTGGTTATCAAAACCAAGTACCTTGGTCACTTCCAAACGATATGGCTTTTTTCAAAGCGACTACAATGGGCCATCCCATATTAATGGGGCGAAAAACCTTTGAATCTATGGATAAACGCTTGTTGCCTGGCCGCCAAACCATCGTGATGACTAACCAACCCCATTATGGTGAAGACATTGAAGGCTTAATGGTTGTCCATACAGAAAATCAAGTGCTTGAATTAGCAAAAAACCAAGAAGTCATGGTAATTGGTGGAGCACAAATATTTAAATTATTGATGCCTTATGCGAATATAATTATTCGTACGGTGATTGATGGCCAATTTCCTTCAGATGTAACAGTTGATGAAATTGATACGACAAAATGGACCTTGGATAAAACTGAAGAAGGCATCGTAGATGAAAAAAACCTCTACCCACATCGCTTTGAATGGTGGAGTCGTAAAGTATGAAAATAAAATTCTTGTTTTTAGCAGTTTTGTTATTTGTATTTTCGTATAATACTGTTTTAGCTCAATCTGAAGGGGATTATGTCATCGAAGAGGTCGAGGAATGGATTCAAGAAAGTGAAAGCCTAGACCTTGACGAAGCGGAAGCTTTAATTTTAGACGATAAAAATCTTATTTCGATTGACCTTTCCCAAAACCAACTAACACAAATAAATACCGCTATTGATAACTTACAATCGTCATTAGACCAATTAGGTTTGTACTTACAAATTAGTGATAATGTAGTACATTTTGAAGTAGATGAAAATGATTCAGCAAGCTTTCAAATGCCTTCGGCCAGTGTGATTAAGTTATTTATTTTGGCGGTTTATTATAAGCAAGTTGCAGATGGTGAAATCGATCCGGAGGAATTATACAGCCTAGAAGCTTCGGATATTGTTGGGGGAAGTGGTGCCTTACAAAGTTTACCTCTTGGCAGTGAACACAGCTTAGAAACTTTAGCTCAATTAATGATTCAAGTCAGTGATAATACCGCAACCAATGTTTTAATAGACCGTCTTGGTGGTTTAGAAGCAGTGAATGATGCGATTCATGAGTTTGGTTTTTTACAGACAGAATTAAATCGCTATATGATGGATCAAGCAGCAGTTGATCGTGGTGAAGAAAATCTAACTTCAGCGATTGATGTGGCTAATTTATTTTTAGCGGTGATTAATGGTTTTATTAATGGTCCTGAATTGGACAATGATATGTTAGCCTTAATGTCACAACATGGACCGGTTAAACATACAAGGGATTTAGATAATAATCGTGATTATTATGGTAAAACAGGTGAATATCCTTTGGAAGGTATTGAAAATGATGCCTTAATGTATTTTGTTGAAACAGATGAAGGTGATATTCCTGTTATTATCGTTTCGCTAACACAAGGCGATGATTCGGCCCTGCAAATTGATGCAATGGCTGAATTTGGCAGTGAAATTGAACGGATTATTAAGGAGAATAATTAAATTAGCGGGCCTAGTTGAGGATTAAGTTCCTGAGCTGGGCTTTTTTCTATGAAATGAGCTTAATTTCATTGATGTAATATTTATTGATGGTTATAATGTATACGCATACATAAAGGAGGTTGCTGTGTTTTTATTTATTAACTAATAATGGTAACACGAAAGGAGATATTTAATTGAACAAAAAACTAAAATTTGCGGTAGTTGGTTGTGGGACACAAGGTTCAACTTATGCGGGTTTAATTGAAGCAGGAAAAATCCCAAGTATGGAACTCGTGGCTTTGTGTGATATTGATTCAAGTAAAAGGGAGAAATTAGCTGAACTTTATCCGGATAAAAAAATTTTTTCTGACTATAAAGAACTGATTGATAGCGGCTTGGTTGAAGCCATTATTACGACCGTCCCGCATTATTTACACCCTGAAATTGCTATGTATGCCATTGGTAAAGGGGTCCATGTCTTAAATGAGAAGCCTGCGGGTGTTTATACGAAACAAGTGAAAGAATTAAATGCTTTTGCGAGTCAACATTCAGAAGTTACCTATGCAATTATGTTTAACCAACGGAACAATCCCCTATATCAACGGATTAAAAAAATTGTTGAAGATGGAGAAATTGGTAGTATCCGTCGAACCAATTGGATCATTACAACTTGGTACCGCCCAGATGCCTATTACCAACAAAGTGAGTGGCGTGCCACATGGGGTGCCGAAGGCGGTGGCGTATTAGTGAATCAAGCGCCTCATCAATTGGATCTTATTCAGTGGATTGCTGGTGTACCAAAGACGGTCTATGCCAAAACATCCAATGGTTTTATGCGCGACATTCCCGTTGAAAACGAAGTGACAGCGATTCTTGATTATGGAAATGGAGCGACAGGGGTATTTATTACGGCGACACACGATATTCTTGGAACAGATCGTTTAGAAATATTTGGAGATAAAGGTAAAATTATTGTTGAAAATAGTAATAAGGTGACCGTAAAACGTTTATATAAATCCGAGCAAGAAATTAATGAGGGTATTGTAGCAACAGGGACAAGTTTTGAATTTCCAGATAACAAAGAAGTTCATGAAATGATTGAAGAAGAAGTTTTTACGACTGAATCGGCTTGGGGCGGTCAACATGAAGGTGTTTTAGAAAATTTTGCCCGTCATATTTTGTTTGACGAACCATTATTGGCGCCAGGAATTGAAGGAATTAATGGTGTGCGTTTAGCGAACGCCATCCATCTTTCCTCTTGGTTGGGGGAAGAAGTTTCGATTGAAAACTTCGATGATGAATTATATCTGAAATTGCTTAACGAAAGAATTACAGCAGAAGGAAAATATTCAACGAAGAATTAGATTGGAGGATAGTACGTGCTGAATGTTGCCATAATCGGCTTAGGCGATGTGTCCGCTATCCATTACCTAAGCATTGAAAAAAGCCCCAATGCACAATTACTGGCGGTTTGCGATCAAAATATTAATTTAGAAAATAAATATCCCCAAATTCCATTTTATTCAGATGTTGAAACAATGTTAAAGAATGAAAAACTTGACGTCGTTCATATATGTTTACCACATCATTTACACTATCCGATAACAAAACTTTGCGTAAGTTATGGTGTGCATGTTTTACAAGAAAAACCATTGGCCTTATCGTATAAAGAAGGTTTGGCGTTGAGTGATTTACTTGCTCAAAGTTCGATTAAAGTTGCTGTTTGTTTCCAGAATCGCTACAATCTTAGCTTTTTAAAATTGCTGGAAGAACTGAAGGAAGCTGAAACAGGGAAAGTTTTAGCTGTTAAAGGTTTGGTTACATGGCATAGAAACGAAGCGTATTACAAAGAAAAACCTTGGCGTGGCAAATGGTCGACTGCTGGTGGAGGCACGATTATTAACCAAGCCATTCATACATTGGATCTTATGCAGTTGATTGCAGGTTCAGTTAATGCCTGCCATGCAAGTTTATCCAATATTGCTAACATGCAGATAGAAGTTGAAGATACTGCCGTCGCGACTTTTGATTTCGAAGATGACATTCATGGTTTTTACATGTCAACTAATGCTTATCGCTTCAATTCAAGTGTTCAAATTGAAGTTGTGACAGAAGCAGCGATATTTAATTTAATAAATAACTCTTTAATGAAGCGGGTTGGGGATGAAATGTCGGTTGTTATTGCGCAGGATGTTCTTATGGAAGGGAGTAAGTCTTATTATGGGGCGAGTCACGGTGTGTTGATTCAGGCCTTTTATGATGCGATTATCCACGATACGGATGATTATGTTCATGTCAGTGATGCGCTGCCTTCTATGTTGATGATAGATGGAATGAAACGTTCTTCAAATGAAAATAGAAAAATATTAATGGAGGAATTGATGCATGGTTAAAGTAAAAATTGGTGCCCAAGGATTTACAGTTAAACAGCAATTTCAAGATTTAGGTCCTTATGAAACGATGAGACGTATTGCTGGTATCGGCTATCGAGCGATTGAAATTTCACAAGTAGATATGACAGCTGAAAATGTTGATCAATTAAAACGTGCAAGTGAAGATTTTAGTATTGAAATTGCCTCATTGAGTGCACATTTAAAGCCAAATTTTCCTGGGCATGAATCTTTAACGACGGACTATGATAAGATTGTGCAAGAATGTAGGACGTTAGATTGTGATTTATTAAGAATTGGCATGCTTCCAAGAGAATCGATGGAGTCGTTGGAGACTGTTTTGGCATTTTGTCATGAAGTGAATGAAGTGACCAGACGATTAAAAAAAGATGGGATTACACTTTATTATCATAATCACCATATTGAATTTGCTAAATATAACGGGCAAACGATGTTGAATATTATCCGTGAAAATGCTCCTTTGCTTGGATTTGAATTGGATGTTCATTGGATTTGGCGTGGTGGAGCTGACCCTGTTAAAGTGATTAAGGATTACAAGGGTAAAGTTGAATTGATTCATTTAAAAGACTATCGTATTAGTCCCTTACCTGAGGAAGCATTTGAGGCTTCACGCAAAGGGGACCATGCTACTTTTGGTCAATATTTTAATAATTTAATTCAGTTTGCTGAATTGGGCACGGGAACATTAGATTTAAAAACCATTATTGAACAAAGTATTGATTCAGGTGCGCGATATTTATTGGTAGAACAAGATGATACCTATGGACGCGATCCTTTTGAAAGTTTAGCAGAATCCTTGCAACATTTAAAAGACTTAGGTTATGAAGATTTAATTTAAGGAGGGGTGAAGTCTTGTCTAAAAAAGAAGGAATGAATTACGCTCCAAAGGGTGAAGCGGTTTATGTAGTAGAACCAGGTGAATTTAAAGTTGGTGTCACGGCTTTAGATCACGGCCATATATATGGGATGTCGAATGGTTTGATTGAAGCAGGCGCAAGGATTAAATATGTCTATGATCCTGATCCAGAAAAAGTAAAGGCTTATTGCGAAGCTTTTCCCGATGTGGAAGTGACGGAATCGTTAGAGCAGATTTTAGACGATGAAGAAATTAAATTAGTGGCGGCTGCAGCTATTCCTGCATTACGTAGTGAATTAGGAAATCGTATTTTGCGTTCTGGTAAAGATTATTTTACAGATAAGACAGGTTTTACTTCGTTAGAACAATTAGAAGAAACCAAGAAAGTTGTTGCGGAAACTGGCCATAAATATTGGGTATACTTCAGTGAACGACTGCATGTGGAAAGTGCTGTCCTGGCAGGGCGTTTAATTGAAGAAGGCCGTATCGGTAAAGTTATTCAAGTGACTGGTTTTGGACCACATCGGTTGGATAAGGAGAAAAGACCCGATTGGTTTTTTAAGAAGGATTTGTACGGCGGTATTTTGACGGATATCGGCAGCCATCAAATTGAGCAGTTTTTGTATTATTCTTCAAATAAAGATGCACAACTTTTACATAGTAAAGTGGCCAATTACGCCAATCCAGATGTTCCAGAATTGGAAGATTTTGGAGATGCTACTTTAGTAGGTGAGAACGGAACAACTTTCTACTTTAAAGTGGACTGGTTTACGCCCGATGGTTTGTCAACTTGGGGAGATGGCCGTACTTTTATAACTGGAACAGAAGGAACCATTGAGGTTCGTAAGTATACTAATGTAGCAACTGATGTGACGGGTGATCATGTGTTTCTAGTAACTAAAGATGGGGAAGAGCATATTCGCGCAAATGGTAAGGTTGGCTTCCCGTTTTTCGGTGAAATGATTCTAGATATTTTGAATGGAACCGAAAATGCAATGACTCAAGAACATATTTTTAAAGCTCAAGAGTTGTGTTTATTGGCACAGGATCAGGCGATAAGGATTCAGTAGTATAGAGTTGAATAAATTTTAAAGTTGATAACTTTGCAATGATTGTATTGCGGAGTTATCAACTTTTTTGTGTGAAGGGGAGTGGGGGAATTTATTAATGGGTTTGTTGGAATACGTGCTTGTCAAATTAGAAGAGTTTTATCTACTTAGCAAACGCGTTATAGCTTTTGCGATGCTCTATGATCTGTTTACCAAACGCGTGCCCCTCAAACCCAAATACTTCCCTGCGTTCCTCAAACGTGTTCCCCTCAAACGAAAATACTTCCCTGCGTTCCTCAAACGTGTTCCCCTCAAACCCAAATACTTTCCTGCGTTTGTCAAACGCGTTCCCCTCAAACCCAAATACTTCCCTGCGTTTATCAAACGCGTTCCCCTCAAACCCAAATACTTCCTTGCGTTCCTCAAACGCGTTCCCCTCAACCCATTAACAAAACACACCTCTTTCCCAACCCCCTCAAATAACCTTACCCTCAAATCTCCCCATCCTATTGAGTCATCCACCTAATTATGTTATAATTTCCTCAATAAGGGAATGAAGTTCTCCCTGCGCTATCAAAGCCGAACCACTTGTTAAAAGTTGATGACTTCTGCAATGAATAAATTGCAGAGTTGTCAACTTTTTTTGCTTCTCTGCATAAAGGAGAATGTATATGTTGTTAAGTCTTGCACTCATAATTTTATTAGGATTCATCCTAAGCGATGCCGCCCAAAGACTCAAACTCCCAGGCCTCGTTGGCATGCTGTTAACCGGAATCATACTGGGTCCATACGTCCTCAACCTCATTTCCCCCAACCTATTAAATATCTCTGCTGACCTAAAAATGATGGCGTTAATCGTGATTTTACTCAGAGCAGGTTTAGCTTTAGATATAGAGGATTTGAAGAAGGTGGGGCGACCAGCGATTTTAATGTGTTTTGTACCAGCAACATTTGAAATAATAGCAACAACCATTATTGCACCCATTCTTTTTCCAATATCACATATTGAAGCTGCCATCATGGGGGTAGTACTCGGAGCGGTTTCACCAGCGGTTGTAATACCAAAAATGTTGACGATAATGGAGACGGATTACGGCAAAGATAAAAGTATCCCTCAATTGATCATTGCAAGTGCTTCTGTTGATGATATTTATGTGATTGTATTATTTACATCTTTTATGGGGATTTACAGTGGGGGAAGCTTTGATTTTGTAAAATTACTTAATATTCCCATCGCCATTGTTGTAGGATTAATTATCGGAATCATAGTAGGCTTGAGTCTGATTTATTTATTTAAAAAGATCCGTGTGAGAGACACGGTTAAATTATTAATTATTTTAAGCTGTGCATTCTTTTTAGTTTCTTTAGAATCAGCAATTGAGACCTATGTACCGATGTCAGCCTTGTTAGCGGTCATGGCGTTGGGAGCAACGATTCTAAAGCAATATGGCGTTTTAGCCAAACGTCTATCACGAAAATTTTCGAAAGTTTGGGTTGGCGCAGAATTAATGTTGTTTGTCTTGGTAGGAACAACAGTGGATATTAGCTATCTAGCTGAAGCTAGTTTTGCAGCTGTCGTGTTGATATTGCTTGTATTGTTGATTAGAGTTTGTGGTGTTTTTGTGAGTTTAATTGCCACTGACTTATCAATGAAAGAGCGCCTTTTTTGCGCCATCGCCTACTTGCCTAAAGCTACTGTTCAAGCCGCAATTGGTAGCCTTCCGCTTGCCGCAGGTGTCGGGGCAGGCAGACTAATTTTAATGGTCGCGGTATTAGCAATTTTGATTACAGCACCTTTAGGTGCCATTGGAATTGACGCAAGCTATCAAAAACTACTAACAAAAACTAAACCTTTTGAATAAATATCTGTTTGAAACAGATCTGATGAAGAACATCTAAACAATCAAAAACAACATACTTTAGAAAATCGTTACCGCGAAATTTTTCTTTAAACCATCAATAAATGTTAAAAACCTGTTGCCAACATAAATAGCAACAGGTTTCTCATTTGTCGTTTAATCCATTCGTAAAGCTTCAGCTGCATCTAATTGAGCCGCCATTCGTGCTGGAATATGGCCACCAATCACGGTTAGAACCGTCGAAACGATCACCAAAACCACCGCGTGTATCGGATCCAATTGCGCAACATTAGGTAAATTGGTTAAATTCTCAATAACACTATTAATAGGGAAGGTTAGCAGATACGCAATCCCAACCCCTAAAATCCCTGAAGAAATCCCCAAAATAAATGTCTCTGAATCAAACACTCGGGTAATATCTTTCTTACGTGCCCCAAGTGCTTTTAAAATACCAATTTCTTTTGTCCGTTGAATTACCGAAGTATAAGTAATAATTCCAATCATAATCATACTGGTAATCAATGATATTGCTGCGAAAGCAACTAAGGCATAAGTAATAGCATTCATCAAATTACCTGTTAGGCCACTGACCACGCTAGCGAGATCATTATACAAGACTTGATCTTCTTGAGCTTTCCCTTCATTCCAGGTATCTAAATAAGCTAATATTTCATCTTTTTGCTCAAAATCATTTGGATAAATATAAATGGAAGATGGGATGGCGTCGCCACCTAACATGCTTAAAAAGGCATTTCGTGCTGCATTAGATTCAAATGGCTGATTGGTCATCACATTATTGTCAGTTTCTTCTTGGGCTAAAACAATGGCAGACGTTTCATTGGCTTGCAACATCAATTGATTCAAACCATCACTATAAGCAAAACCAGGTGAAAGTAGGGCGAGAGTCGCATCTTCAGGTGCTCTTAAAATACCAGAAATGGTTAGTGTCACATTGTTATCAGATTCATAGACTTGTTTTAAATCATCATTAGGAACAAATTGATTCGTTGGCAATTCCATATAGTAATCATCATTTGTGACTAATTGAATTTCTGTCCCAATAATCTCATCAAAATCTAAGGTATCATCCACATTAACATCAAAGCCTAAATTCGTTAAGCCATAAACACTGGTTGTATTATCACTATCTAAGATTAAGACAACATCCGTTGCCTCCGTTGGATATTCACCAGCGAGTAAGTTATAATTTTCTTGTAAAAAGTCTGTTTCATTGCCTTGGCTATCGGTAGGGAAGGTGTTTAATCCGACACCTGTAAAGGAAGCAGCCATATTGCCTTGATTCATTTGGGCTTCGGGATTATCATTTGAAAACTGGACTCGTTGGATATTGCCATCAACTTCTCTTAATAAATTTAAATTTAAACTACGGCTAAACCCAATATTATTTACTAATTTAGGGTCAATTTCACTGATATAATTAATGTAATCCTCATCGATGGGATTAATATGCATCACCGTTTCAGCGACATCTCCAACGGCAATGACTTCTTGACTGTCTGGAAATTCTTCTCGGGGTTCATAATCGGCAAATACAGTTGGGTCGCTCGCATAAGAAGCAATCGTAATTGGAAACTGCCCTAAAGTTTGTGTTTGTGTCCGATCAATTTCATTTTGAAAACCATTGGACAAGGACAAGACAACCCCGATACTAATGATCCCGATACTGGAAGCAAAGGATGTTAAAGATGTTTGTCCCAATTTAGTCCGTAAATTATTCCAAGATAATTTTAAGGCTGTGAAATAACTTAATTTGGTTTTCTTAATTTCAAAATTCTTAGCCGCTTCGACTTCTTCATAAGGAAGGCTGTCGGTTATGATGCGACCATCTCTAAATTGCACAATTCGATCAGAATATTGTCTTGCAATTTCATTATTATGCGTCACCATAATAACTAGTTTTTCTTTCGAAAGTTCCTTAATCAATTCCATGATTTGTTCACTAGTTTTTGAATCAAGCGCACCTGTTGGCTCATCACACAGTAAAATATCAGGGTTATTCACCAAAGCACGGGCGATCGCTACCCGTTGCATTTGACCACCAGATAACTCGCTCGGCTTTTTATACATATGATCTTCTAAGCCGACTTTAGCAAGAGCTTCTTTACTCATCTTATCGCGGTCTTCTTTAGGTACATTACTTAATGTCAAACCTAATTCCACATTATCGATAACACTTAAATGACTTATTAAGTTATAACTTTGAAAGACAAAACCAACGGAATTATTGCGATAGGCATCCCAATCGCTGGCTTTAAAATTTTTGGTTGATTGATTGTTTAAAATTAAGTCACCACTGTCATAGCGATCAAGTCCACCGATGATATTTAATAAAGTGGTTTTACCAGATCCACTCGGTCCTAAAATGCTGACAAATTCTTGTTCACGAAACGTAATGCTCACTGAATCGAGTGCAGTTGTTGTAATACTTGGGGTTTTATAGGTTTTAACAACCTTTTCTAATCTTAACATGTGTCCACTCCTTGTAACTTCCTCTTAATAAAATCATCTTAAATGATTTAACTAAACTAAAAATAAACAAATAAAAACTCGACGGCTAGAAACCTTCGAGTTGATGAATTTATACATATAGATATATCGATACGAACATAAATGCCGCCCCAGCAATAACAAACAAATGCCAGATAACATGCATCCAAGGATTATGTTTTTGACGGTAAAAAATTGTTCCTAAAGTATAAGCAATCCCACCGATTGCAAGTAAAATAATCGCATTGAGTTCGACAGATTTAAATAAAGGATAGATGATAAAAATACTCATCCAACCTAAACCAAGATATAGATAGGTGCTTAGTTTAGGCCATTTATTAATCGTCATGATTTCAAATGCCAATCCGGCCAAAGCCAAAGCCCAAATGATCACTAAAAATAAATATCCCAGCCAACCACCAATGGAAATCATTAAGTAAGGGGTGTAACTGCCAGCAATTAATAAATAAATGGCAGCATGATCTAGCTTTTGGAATATATGGCGATATTTACTTGAAGAGAAACTGTGGTAGAGAGTTGAATTTAAAAACAAACAGAAAAGACTTAAGCCATAGATAATATAAGCTATAATAGCTGTTGTCGAACCAGTATGAATTCCTTTTGACACGAGCATAAAAATAGCGATAATACTTAAAACAGCGGCTACACCATGGGTAATGGCATTAAAAAGTTCTGGTAAATCATACCGTTTTTGGGTTAGTTGTTCACTCATTAAATACCTCCTTTATTAGAATAGTTTATCATATCAAAATAAATATTACTGTAAAAGTTGCTAAAATGTTACAATTCTTAAAATTTTTGCAATCAATTTCTGAAAACAGCATGAACATGCTATAATAACTTTAATGTTATGAAGAGGTGAGTTATGTCAAATGATCAAATGAGTAGGGTTAATAAGTCTAATAAACGATGGGGTTGTTTTTCCGTTATTTTTTTAGCCTTATTAATCAATGTGGTTTTTTTAGCGACGGCTTATGTTTTAATTAATCGACAATTAAATATGGCTAATGAGCAAATTGAAGAAAAACCTTTAGAAGAAATTGTTGTATCGGGTGATGAGTCGATTGAACTTGTTTTGAATCGTGACGTTGTTAATCGCTTATTTAATGAAATGCTTTCAGCTAATAGTGCTAATGGCTTGGACTTGTCTTTAAGTTGGGAAGATGATGCGATTGTTGCACGGACACAAATTAATCAAAATGGTTTTCAAGCGCCAGCAACTATTCTTGGAGATGTGACGATCTCACCGGAAAATTATTTAGTGATTGATATTCAATCTGTGAAATTAGCAGAGATTCCAATACCTACTGAAACGGCTTATCAACTTTTTGTAAGTCAGTTAAGTTTGCCTAATGGTGCAACTTTTTCTGCTTCACAACCACAAATATTGATTAACCTGAATCAACTGGATGGCATTGATCCTTCTTATAGCTTAATACCTAAATCTGTTGATTTAGAAAATAATGAATTAGTAATTGAAGTGAATTATGATGCAACAACGAATCCGCTATTACGATTTAATTAAGGAGTGTTCTTTTTAATGCAAATGAGTTTTTATACATTTATTAAACGCTTTGTAGATTTTGATGCTGACGATCCGATGAGCCGATTGGCGAATGTTGTCAGTAAAGATATTGGTTTTCCAAAGCAAAGCCAAGATTTTCATGAAGTTTCAAGCTATATGGAGCATTCCGAACAATACAGTCGTTTAATGACCGTATTTGATGATGCGTGGTTAAAATATACAAATCAATAAGAAAAGAGAGTGAAAAAATGAGTGTACATATTAATGCAGAAAAAGGTGCCGTTGCACCAATCGTTTTATTCCCAGGAGATCCTTTACGTGCTAAATTTATTGCAGAAACATTTTTAGAGGATGTTCAACAATATAATACTGTTAGAAATATGTTTGGGTATACCGGAACTTATGAAGGTGTTCCTATTTCTGTACAAGGGTCTGGTATGGGAATTCCTTCAGCCATGATTTATGCAGAAGAGTTATATCAGTCGTATGATGTCGATACGATTATCCGAATTGGTTCGGCAGGAGCTATGAAAAATAATGTAAAAGTTCGTGACATTGTTTTTGGACAAGGTGCGACAACAGATTCTGCTATTTTAGCCAATATTTTTGACCAGCAAGTACATTATTCAGCTATTGCAGACTTTGACGTTTTAGACACGGCATATCATATTGCAGAATCATTAATTCCAAAAGAAAATATCCATGTCGGAAATATTTTATCATCGGATCGTTTTTATAATGAGGAAATGGATAAAGGGAAACTGGCTGACTATGGTGTGTTAGCTGTTGAGATGGAAGCCGCAGGCTTGTATGCAGTGGCTGCTAAACATCAACGCAGAGCATTAGCCATGTGTACAATTAGTGACCACTTATTAACAGGTGAGGAGACGACTGCTCAAGAAAGAGAACAAACATTTACACAAATGATGGAAGTAGCATTAAAGACAGCTGTCAAACTCTCAATTGAAAAATAAGGAGATGTTTCTATGAAAAAAAGTGCCACAAACAAACCATTAAAATGGTTGACAGTCGGATTAACTTCAGCTGTTTTTGTGTTAGCCTCCAACCATAATGCGCCATCAGTAGAAGCTTTAAATTGGTTATTCCAAGATAATTCAATATCTGAGGAAAAACAGTTAACTGAAGAAGATTTAAAAATGATTGAAGATATCTATAATACGATTCAAATCAATTATATTGAAGAGTTAGATAAAAATGACCTATTAGAAGGTGCACTTAAAGGGATGGTAGACGCCATAGGTGACCCTTATTCTGAATATTTAAATAAGCAAGAATCGACATCTTTTGATGATAGTATAACGGGTTCTTTCCAAGGGATTGGTGTACAATTTATGTCTCAAAATGGCAATGTCACTGTCATTAGTCCTATCGATGGTACGCCTGCTGCCGATGCGGGAATCCAACCCAATGACATTATATTAGAAGCTGACGGGATTGAATTGACTGGGATGGATACGAATCAAGTAGTAGAATTAATTCGTGGTCCCGAAGGAACAGAAGTTGAGCTGAAAGTCCAAAGAGGTTCTTCAACTTTCGATGTCACCTTAGTCAGAGCAGAAATTCCAATTATTAGTGTGACAGGTGAAATCGATGCAGAACACGCTAATGTCGGAAATGTTCGTATCAGTCAATTTGCAGCGAATACTTATGATGAATTAGTTGAAATCATTACCGATTTACGTGACCAAGGAGCAGACCGCTTTGTATTTGATTTGAGATCTAATCCAGGTGGTTTGTTAAATCAAGCTTTAAACTTAAGTAATATGTTTGTTGAAGATGGTGACGTGATTATGCAAGTGGATGAAAGGAATCGTGAGATAGATATGTTTCACGGTGATGATGCTAAGTATGGTGATTTTCAAGTAACGGATCCTTATGTTGTTTTAATTGACGGAGGAAGTGCAAGTGCGAGTGAAATATTAGCTGCTGCCATTAGTGAAAATACTGATAATAAATTAATTGGAACAACTACTTTTGGGAAAGGGACAGTCCAAAATATTACTAACGAATCTGATATTGGAGAACTAAAATTAACTATTGCTAAATGGTTGACGCCAAACGGAACTTGGATTCATGATACCGGCATTAGTCCTGATATTACAGTAGAACCCGAAGAGCTTACTTCGGCTTTATTACTCAACACAAGTGAAGAATTAACATTAGGTGATAGCTCTGAATTTGTCCAAAGTTTATCCTTAATATTAAGTAGCCTTGGTTATGACATTCCAAATCAAAGTTATTATGATGAGAAAATGGCCGAAGTGGTGAAACAATTCCAACTTGATAATGAATTAGAAGCAGACGGTATTGTAACAGGAGATACGGCTCAAAAATTGAATGATCAAGCGCGGCAGTATTTAGACGAACATGATGTCCAATACAAAGCCGCTGTTGAATATTTGCTTGAGGAAGATGCTTAATGCAGTTTCTTAAAAACTTAATGGTTGAAATTGTTAATGTTCTTTTTTCCATTGTCATTGCCATAGTGATATTTATTTTATTGCGAGATTACATTGTGCAACCTTTTCAAGTTGAAGGACATTCAATGGATAATACTTTAGCAAATGGCGAACAAATGTTGATGTTTAAACAAACAAGCATTGAGCGCTTTGATGTCATTGTCTTTCCAGACCCTATGGGGTCTGGAAGTTCTTATGTTAAGCGCGTTATTGGTTTACCTGGAGATTCCTTAGAGATGGTTAACGATGTTCTTTACATCAATGATCAAGCTGTGGAAGAACCCTATTTAGAGCCACTAAAAAGTCAAACTACTGAAAATTTTACTTCTGATTTTTCACTTTGGAATACGATTGGAGTCGAAGTGATTCCTGAAGGTTATTATTTTGTTATGGGAGACAACCGCCCACATTCAGGTGATAGCCGGCAATTTGGTTTAGTACCGATAGAAAGTGTAGAAGGGGAAGCTAATTTTATTTATTTTCCTTTTTCTGAGTTTGGTAAATTAGAGGAATATACATTAAGTGATAATGGATCAATCATTATTTCGGAATAAGTTAGATGGAGTGAAAATATGAGAACAATCCAATGGTTTCCAGGCCATATGGCTAAAGCTAGACGTGAAGCCACTGAAAAAATGAATTTAGTTGATATCGTACTTGAATTAGTCGATGCGCGTTTACCAGAATCGAGTCGCAATCCCATGATTAATGAAATAATTGGGAATAAGCCTCGCATTATTGTCTTAAACAAAATGGATATGGCAGATCCTGCCATTACCGATTTTTGGGTGAAGTATTATCAAGAGCAAGGCATTAAAGCTGTCGCGATTGATGCGCAACATAATAAAGGTCTGAATAAATTACAAAGCTTATGCCGTGAATTAATGTCAGATTATTTTGAAAAAAGATTAGCACAAGGTGTTAAGCCACGCCCAATCCGTTTAATGATATTAGGGATTCCAAACGTTGGAAAATCAACCTTGATTAACCGTTTTGTAGGAAAAAACCAAGCGATTACTGGTAATAAACCTGGAGTTACAAAGGCACAACGTTGGCTTAAAATCGGTAAAGACTTTGAGTTACTTGATACACCAGGAATTCTGTGGCCAAAATTTGAAGACCCTGAAGTAGGTTTAAAATTAGCTGCCAGTGGAGCGATTAAAGATCAGTTGTTAGCCTTAGATGATATTGCCTTGTATTTGTTAGGATTTATGAAGCGATTTTACCACCAAGCCTTATTAAAACGCTATGCCATTACAGAAAGTGATTTGCAGAATTTAAG
Source organism: Fundicoccus sp. Sow4_H7 (assembly GCF_052115865.1). NCBI lineage: Bacteria > Bacillati > Bacillota > Bacilli > Lactobacillales > Aerococcaceae > Fundicoccus > Fundicoccus sp. Sow4_H7. The sequence continues at coordinate 112,697 of NZ_JBQKME010000004.1, forward strand.
TTTATCAGACTTATTAATATTGTTAACCGAGAAAAATGGTTTTGGCGATGACTATACCCAAATGAGTCAACGAATGATATATGAATATCGTGAAAATAATTTAGGGCAAATGACTTTAGACCGTCCAATTCGTGAGGTGACCAATGCATAATCGAACCATTAAAGAAATCGATCAATTATTAAGTCAAATAGACTCCTTAACAGATTCTTTATTTTTGGAATTGAATTCAGATTCGCGCAAAGGTGTCCAATTACTTGTTCAAAAACATCAAAAGCGCATTCTTAAATTTGAGGAATTAGTTAAGCAACATAATAGTCGCTTAACATTTGAACATCAACTTGAAGAGAAAGGTTATCGTTTAATTGCAGGGGTCGATGAAGTTGGTCGTGGCCCATTAGCTGGACCCGTCGTTGCAGCTGCCGTTATCCTTGACTATGACGACCCGGATTTAATTGGCATTACTGACTCTAAACAATTATCTGCGAGTAAAAGAAAATCCTATTGTGATATCATTAAATCAAAAGCTATGTCCTATGCCATTTCAGTAGTAGATTCGAAAATAATTGACCAAATAAATATCTACGAAGCATCCAAATTAGCAATGCTTCAAAGTGTTCAAAAATTAGCAATTCAAGCGGAATATTTGTTAATTGATGCGATGGTGATTGATTCAGCTATCAAGCAAATGTCGATTGTTAAAGGAGACCAACGATCTTTATCCATTGCAGCTGCCAGTATTATCGCAAAGGAATATCGCGATCAATTAATGTTTGAATACAGTCAAATATACCCTGAATTTGCTTTTGATAAAAATGTGGGCTATGGAACAAAAGAACATTTGGATGCATTAGCTTACTTTGGAAAAACACCAATTCATCGAGAATCTTTTGCGCCAGTTGCTAACACTAAGAAAATTTTTCAGCCTACTTCTGAATAAAAATAGAATATTAAACTTTTGTTAAATATTCAAAAATAAAAATGCCTTTCGTCTTTTTATGTGTATTTATTAAAAAGAGGAGGTTTTTTTTATGTTGCTTTCTGCAAAAGAACAATTAATCGTGTTATCACTCAAAGGATTTAGCTATAAAGAGATGTACAATTATTTAAATGATGTAATAAAAAATAATAGACTCGCATGGTCAATTTCACCCCAAGAATTTATTCAGTACTTGTCTACTTTAGAAAAACGTGATTTAATAGCATTTAATTCGCGAATATCATTAAATGATGTTATTAACGTAAAAAATCAAATTGAAAATACTCTCCCATCAACCATCATGCTCGGTGAAAGTTTATATCCGACTCTTTGGTTAAGTATCCCACAACCACCGATTATCATTTTTTATCGGGGTAACCTTAATTTGTTAAATCAAACAAAGGTAGCTGTTATTGGGACACGCAAAATCAGTGACTACGGGAAACGTGCCACAGAAGATATCGTTAATGAATTAGTTAGGGAAAATATAATGATTGTTTCAGGTTTAGCAAATGGGGTTGACCGCATGGCTCATGAAACAGCAATGAATCACAAGAAACATTCAACGATTGCTATTATTCCAACAGGCTTTGAAGAATACTATCCTTACAACAATGCAAATCTTCAGGATGAAATTGGAATCGATCATTTGCTTATTAGTGAATACCCACCTTATGCTAGAGTTAGAAAGCATCATTTTATTATGCGAAATAGATTAGTAGCTAGCTTGTGTAATGCGGTGATTGTCATCGAAGCAGCTAGTAAAAGTGGAAGTTTAATTACGGCCAACTACGCCTTGCAGTTTAATCGCGAATTATTTGTTTTACCTGGAAGAATTTATGATGAACAATCTCAAGGCTGTAATGATTTATTAGCTTTAGGTGCTAATATGATCTTAAATAGTAAACAATTAATAGCTGATATTAAAGCACTCAATTCAAATCAAATGATTGAATAAATTAGTATGAAATGTGTCTTTATTAGTCTGTGTTTATTAAATTGATTTTTTTAAATGTAATTTATTATTTGACAACTAAAAAGCTTTCATCTAATATAGGTTCGATTTTACATTTATTAAATAGAAGCTAAATAATAACGCAAATTTTTTTGAAAGGGGTGTGATGATTGAATGGCAGTAAAAAATTTAGTCATTGTCGAATCACCAACGAAAGCTAAGACAATTAATAAGTATTTAGGTAGAAATTATAAGGTTGTTGCAAGTAAGGGACACCTTAGAGATTTACCTAAGAGTAAAATGGGGGTTGATATAGAAAATAAATTTGAACCTCATTATATTAGTATTCGTGGACGTGGGGATACGATTAAAGAATTAAGAAAATTAGCCAAACAATCAGATAAAGTCTATCTCGCAGCCGACCCGGATAGAGAAGGGGAAGCCATTGCTTGGCACTTAAGTCACCTTTTAAATTTACCAGAAGGCGAAGAAAACCGTGTAGTATTTAATGAAATTACTAAAGATACGGTTAAAGAAGCCTTTAAAAGCCCACGTAAGATTGATCAAGATTTAGTTGATGCACAACAAGCCCGCCGTATTTTAGACCGTATTGTCGGTTATTCAATTTCTCCATTACTATGGAAGAAAATTAAAGGTGGTTTAAGTGCAGGTCGTGTTCAATCAACGACTTTAAAACTAATTATTGATCGAGAAAATGAAATCCGAAACTTTGTTCCAGAAGAATATTGGTTAATTCCAGCAGTATTTCAAAAAGGCAGAAGTAGCTTTGATGCTAATTTTTACAGCTTTAAAGGTGAACGGACGGAATTAGCCAATGAAGCGATTGTTAATGACATTGTGAGTCATATCAATCAAGAAGAAGATTTTGTAGTAACGAATGTCGTAAAAAACGAACGGAAAAGAAAATCTCCTAATCCATATACTACAAGTACTTTACAACAAGATGCTTCGAATCGTTTGAACTTTAGAACAAGTAAAACAATGATGATTGCCCAACAACTATATGAAGGGATAACCATTAATCGTACAACCATCGGTTTAATCACCTATATGCGTACGGATTCAACGCGAATTGCGCCATCCGCAATGAATGCAGCAAGTGATTTTATTAAAAGTGAATATGGAAATCAATATAGCCAAGCCAAAGGCAGAGCTAATCAATCAGCTGCAGGACAGGATGCTCACGAAGCCATTCGTCCTTCAGATGTGACTTTAACACCAGAGAAAATTAAAGATTCACTCTCAAAAGATCAATATAAATTGTATAATTTAATTTGGTCACGTTTTGTAGCTAGTCAAATGTCTGATGCTGTTTATGATACGGTTCGTGCAGATTTAACGCAAAATGAAGTGGTCTTTAGAGCATCAGGTTCGCGTATTAAATTTGATGGATTTCTAAAAGTGTATTCAACGGATTCGAAAAAGGATAATTATTTACCTGAACTTGAAGTCAATGACATAGTTAAATTAAAAGAATTTGAAACCAATCAAATGTTTACACAACCACCTGCACGTTACACGGAAGCAAGTTTAATTAAAGTGCTTGAGGAAAATGGGATAGGTCGTCCTTCTACCTATTCACCAACGATTGAAACACTTCGCAAACGTTACTATGTTAAATTAGTTAGTAAGAAATTCGAACCAACTGAGTTGGGTGAAATTGTCAACAGTGTTCTATCGGAATACTTTCCACAAATAGTAAACTCTGAATTTACTGCCGGTATGGAAAATACCTTGGATGAAATTGAAGAAGGTAAACGTGAGTGGGTAGGCGTTCTAGATGAATTTTATTCATCATTTGAACAAGACTTGAAAAAAGCCGAAGTTAATATGGAAGAAATAACCATTAAAGATGAGCCAGCTGGCTTTGACTGTCCCGTTGATGGACATCCGATGGTTATAAAAATTGGACGTTACGGAAAATTCTATGCATGTAGTAATTTCCCAGAATGTCGTCATACAGAGCCGATTGTGAAGAAAATTGGCGTAACCTGTCCAACTTGCCATGAAGGTCAAGTAATCGAACGTGAATCGAAGAAAAAACGTATTTTCTATGGTTGTGATCGCTACCCAGCTTGTGAATTTGTATCATGGGATAAACCAATAGGGCGTGACTGTCCAAAATGTGATCATTATTTAGTCGAAAAAATAGTCCGCAAACAACGTCAAATTGTATGTAGCAATTGTGATTACGCTGAAAATGCTGAATAAAATGAATCTTTTCTGAGCAAAGTAAGAAGTAATTTATAATGAATTGCTTAAATTTTAATCATTAAGACCTTAGATTGACCTCTAAGGTCTTATTTTATAGTATTATAATAGTAATAGATGTTTTTGGAGTGATAAAATGGAACAATATATCCAAGCCTTTCTACAATTTTTGAGTGTTGAAAAACGCTATTCGGATCAAACCATTAAAGCCTATACAAGAGATTTAGATGAATTTGTAAATTTCATTAATAGCACAGGTTCCAACTCAATCAATAACATTCAATATGCAGATGTTCGACTTTATGTGGCTCACTTAACCGAACATGGTTATGCACGTACATCGATTGCTCGTAAGATTTCTAGTTTGAGGTCTTTTTTTAGTTATGCTGTTCAACAGGAATGGATTGAACAAAATCCTGCCGAACTGATTAACTATAAAAGTAAAAAGAACCACTTACCTGAATTCTTCTACGAGCCAGAAATGAAAGCTATCATTGATGCGGCTAAAAAAAGTCAGTTAGCTAATCCACAACGCAACCTGGCAATTATCGAATTATTATATGCAACAGGCATGCGTGTGAGCGAACTAATCGATTTAACAATTGACCAAATGCAAACGGATATGCAAATGTTACGTGTGATTGGTAAAGGAAGTAAGGAACGGATTGTTCCCTTTGGAGATGCTGCAATGGAAGCAATTACAGACTATCAACAAAATGAACGTCCTCAACTCCTGAGTATTTCTCAAAACCCCACCCATAATAAATATCTCTTCTTATCCGACAAAGGTAAGGCAATAACAGCGGATCAAATCAGAACGATTTTATCAAAAATAGTTAAAGAAGCATCGTTAAATCTTGATATACATCCCCATAAATTACGCCATACGTTTGCGACTCATCTATTAAATAACGGAGCTGATATGCGGAGTGTCCAAGAATTATTAGGACATGCTAATTTAAGCTCAACACAAATTTATACCCATGTAACAAAAAATCAGTTACGAAAAGAATATTTAAAGGCGCATCCGCGCGCAAAACGACAATCACAGGAGGATGAAACATGACAACAATATGTGCAGTAAAAAAAGATAATCAACTAGCAATGGCAGGGGATGGACAAGTCACAATGGGTGAGTCTGTTATTATGAAAGGTAGCGCAAGAAAATTGCGTCGTATCTATAATGATCAAGTCATCGTAGGCTTTGCTGGTGGAGTAGCTGATGCGATTACCTTATCAGAAATGTTTGAAGAAAAATTACAGGCCCATCAAGGACAATTACGCCGTGCTGCGGTAGAAGTAGCCAAACAATGGCGCACTGATCGTAGCTTACAAAAACTTGAAGCTCTACTCATTGTAATGAATGAAGAAACAATACTCTTAGTGAGTGGAACGGGTGAAGTCATCGAACCTGATGATGGAATTTTAACAATCGGTTCTGGTGGAAACTTTGCTTTGGCTGCTGCTAGAGCGATGTTGCGCAACACTAATGAAATGTCTGCCAAAGATATTGCCTACCAGTCATTAAAAATTGCCAGTGAAATTGATATTTTTACCAATGATAATATTATAGTAGAAGAAATGTAAAGGAATGTGATTAATATATGACAGATTTTACACCAAGACAAATTGTTGCAGAATTAGATAAGTATATTGTAGGCCAAGCAGATGCTAAACGTGCTGTTGCTGTTGCCTTACAAAATCGACTTAGACGCTTAAAATTAGATGATGATATGCAAGCAGAAGTTAAACCTAAAAACTTATTGATGATTGGACCGACTGGTGTCGGGAAAACAGAAATTGCTCGTCGTTTAGCATCCGTTGCTAATGCACCTTTTATCAAAGTAGAAGCAACCAAGTATACTGAAGTAGGTTATGTGGGTCGTGACGTTGAATCAATGGTAAGGGATTTAGTAGAAAATAGCATCCGGATTGTTAAAGAACAACAACATGAATTAGTTCATCATGAAGCAGAAACTAAAGCTATTAATCGAATTGCAAAAGCATTAAGACCAGGAGAAAAAGTTGAAAAAGCAAAACCAGCCAATAATACCTATGGTTTCCCTAATTTTCAAGAAATGTTTGGTCAATTTGGACAAAACCAACCAGAAGAGGAAGAAGAAATCGTGACAGATGAAATTGCTTCTTCACGTCGTCAAATTAGACAACAAATTCGCGATGGTTTATTAGACAATCATGAAGTGACGATCAAACTTGAAGAGAAAAAAATGTCACTGGGTAGTATTAACCCTGCCATGGAGCAAATGATGGAAATGCAAGACAGCCTAAATGCACTCCGTCCCTCGAAAAAAATTGAACGTACAGTAACGGTAAAAGAAGCTTTAGAGTTATTAACGGAAGAAGAAGCAGATAAGTTAGTAAACCAAGATGATATCAATCAAAAAGCTTTAAAATTAGCTGAAGAACGCGGTATTATATTTATTGATGAGATGGATAAAATAGCAACGAAAAACCAAAATAGTGGTGAAGTAAGTCGCCAAGGGGTACAACGTGATATTTTACCTATTGTTGAAGGGAGTCGCATTCAAACCAAATATGGTTATATTGACACGGATCATATTTTATTTATTGGTAGTGGGGCTTTCCATTTTTCAAAACCTTCCGATTTAATACCTGAATTACAAGGACGTTTCCCAATTCGAGTGAACTTAAATGATTTAACCAAAGAAGATTTTATCCGTATTTTAACGGAACCTCAAAATGCTTTAATTAAGCAGTATCAAGCTTTATTAGCTACAGATGGCGTAGAAGTGATATTTTCAGACGATGCAGTTGAGAAAATGGCTGAATATGCGGTTGACTTAAATCAAGCAACTGATAATATTGGAGCTAGAAGGTTACATACCATCCTGGAGACTTTGCTTGAGGAAATTTTATTTGAAGCTACAGATATGCAAATGGGCACGATCAATATTAATGCCGCCTATGTCGTAGAAAAATTAGATAAGATTGTCGAAAACAAAGATCTCAGCCATTTTATCTTGTAGTTAGGAGGACTATACGATGGTTACTTTAGAAAACCACCGTTTAAAAGTAGAAATTAATCCCTTGGGAGCTGAGTTAACTTCTGTTATTGATCGCGCAACTGGCCATGAATTTATTTGGCAAGCCGATGAAAAGTACTGGAATCGTCACGCACCTGTTTTGTTTCCTATTGTTGGCACTTTGAGAGATAACCAATATAAAGTTGGAGATCAAAGTTTTGAATTATCCCGCCATGGTTTTGCTAGAGATGCTATGTTCACGACACAAACGGTCACATCTAATTCGGCTACCTTTAATCTAAAGAGCGATGAAGAGTCTTTAAAAGTGTATCCCTTTGAATTTTCATTTCAAATTAACTATATTTTGCATGATAATACTGTTACGGTTAGCTATGAAATTTTAAATCCATCTTCCAGTGAAGTATTATATTATAGTGTTGGAGGGCATCCTGCTTTTAATGTGTCTGTTACTAAAAAGGGAAATAATATTTTTGATTTCAATCAAGTGAGTTATCAATTTAGCCCAAGTGGTCAATATTTACGCATTCCTTTAACAAATGAAGGCTTGATTGATTATTACAGTGCGAAATATGAACTTGTCGATGAAATTCCTTTGAAGCACAAATCCTTTAGAAAAGATGCCATTATCTATCAAATTAACGGACAGACTGAAGTTAAGTTAATTGATAAAGTAGCTAAATCACAAGTTTTAATTCAAATGAATGAGATGACTTATTTTGGCATTTGGTCACCATATAACAAGAGAGCGCCATTTATTTGTTTAGAACCTTGGGCAGGAATTGCTGATGATGGCTATACAAATGAAGACTTTACTGAAAAACGCGGTATTAATTTTTTAGAACCTCATCAAATTAAAACGCATGATTTTTCAATGGCTTTTTCAATAGAAGAATAGAGATCAACTAAGACAAAGATACCCCTAAGCATAGTCCGCTGACTATTCCTAGGGGTAATGTTATTTATTTAGTGTCTTTTTTTGGGTTGCGTAAACCCCAGTTAATTCTTGATTCGGATTTATTTAAGAGACGTTGAATATTTGAACGGTGACGGTACATCATAAAAAGGGTAATAAATACAAATCCTAATCCATAAATACGTTCATCATATGTAAACAATATATATAAGCTACCAAGGGTGTAGCTTGTCATGGCAGATAAACTAATAGTACTCGTTATGTAAATTAATGCGAATAAAATGAGAGCCGTAACAAGACCAATACTAAAGTTAAAACCGACTAAGACACCAAAAGAAGTCGCAACAATTTTTCCGCCTCTGAATTCTGCGAAAACTGGATAGGCATGGCCGACGACGGTGGCGATTCCAACAAGCATAATGATTAATGCTTCTTGAGGATACATAAGTCGCACAATCAAAATTGGAATCCATCCTTTTAAAATATCAATAACGGATACGATGACAGCAGCCCTAAAACCAAAGTTTCTTCCAATATTTGTAGCTCCACTATTTCCACTACCAAGATTACGTACATCGATTTTATGGAATATTTTTGAATATACGACCCCTGTTGGAGTTGAACCTGCTATATAAGCGATTAAAATCCAAATAATTTGACTAAAAAGTGAAAGATTTGATTGCATGAGTAACCTCCTAAATTCATGTCATCATTTTACCATGAAAAAAGTATTTAGTTTAGCTTTATCTGAAATTATCTAATATTTAATAAAAGGTATATATTTATTTTATTAACATAAATCTTGAAAATAGCGTATAATTAATAATTGTGACTAAAACATTGCAAAGTTATTTTATATAATGTTATAGTGTTAAATTGAAATGAAACAGAATTTGAGGTGTACAATGACGACAAATGAGACAGCATTAAATACATATAATGACGAGTCGATTCAGGTACTTGAGGGATTGGATGCAGTCAGAAAAAGACCAGGGATGTACATCGGGTCAACCGATCAAAGAGGGATGCATCACCTAATATATGAAGTCGTTGACAATGCAATAGACGAAGCTTTAAACGATTTTGCTGATACAATTGATGTCACCATCCATGCGGATGGCAGTGTATCAGTAACGGATAATGGACGAGGCATGCCAATTGGTAAGCATGCAAGTGGTGTCCCTACGATACAAGTTATTTTCACCGTCCTCCATGCGGGAGGAAAATTTGGTCAAGGTGGCTATAAGTCTGCGGGTGGACTACATGGGGTTGGAGCTAGTGTGGTGAATGCACTATCATCATGGCTTGAAGTTGATGTGTATCGCCAAGGCTATCGCTATCATATGCGATTTGAAGAGGGTGGCAAGCCAGTCACGAAACTCGTGAAATCCAAGCATTCCAACAAATCCGATTCAGGAACAAGAGTCCATTTTTTACCTGACAGCAATATTTTTGGTCAAACACGTATTAATATTGAAACGATTGCGGAAAGAATGCGTGAATCAGCTTTTCTATTAAAAGGCTTAACCATTAATTTAACGGATGAAAGAACCGACTACCAAGAAGTTTTCCATTATGAAAATGGTCTTGAGGATTTCATTAAATATCTCAATGAAGAAAAAGATACATTAGGTCCAATCGCTAACTTTAGTGGCACAGTCGATGACTTCGAAATTGATTTTTCGATGCAATACAATGATGGTTATTCTGAAACAATCTTATCTTTTGCCAATAATGTTCGAACCAATGGTGGGGGAACTCACGAAATTGGGATGAAAACGGCCATTACGAAGGCTTTCAATGAATATGGCCGGCAAGTAAATTTGTTAAAAGATAAGGATAAAAACCTTGAAGGTAGCGATGTTCGAGAAGGACTATCTGCCGTCTTATCCATTAAAATTCCAGAACAATACTTACAATTTGAAGGGCAGACAAAAGAAAAACTAGGAACTCCTATTGCTCGTTCGCTCGTCGATAATTTTATTAATGAGCAATTATTAATCTTTTTAAATGAAAATGGTAATTTTAGCCAACAAATTTTACGGAAATCCATTCAAGCGCGTGAAACACGAGAAGCAGCCCGCAAAGCAAGAGATGCAGCCCGTACTGGAGCTAAGAAAAGCCAACAAGAGCGCCTTTTATCTGGAAAACTAACTAAGGCACAATCTAAAGATGCAACAAAAAATGAGTTATATATTGTCGAAGGGGATTCCGCTGGTGGATCTGCCAAATTAGGACGTGATCGCCGTTATCAAGCGATTTTACCTTTACGTGGTAAAGTAATTAATACCGAAAAAGCTAGCATGCAAGATATTATGAAAAACGAAGAAATCAATACCATGATCTACACCATTGGTGGAGGCGTTGGAGCTGATTTTGATATTTCAACCATTAACTATGATAAAGTTGTTATTATGACGGATGCGGATACCGATGGTGCCCATATTCAAGTCTTGCTATTAACTTTCTTCTACCGCTATATGAAACCTTTATTAGAACATGGAAAAGTCTATCTCGCGATGCCTCCTTTATTTAAAGTATCTAAAAAGGTTGGTAAAAAAGAAGTTATCGAATACGCTTGGACGGAAGACGAATTAGAACAACAAATCAAAAAAGTTGGTAAAGGATATATTTTACAACGCTATAAAGGTTTAGGGGAAATGAATGCTGATCAATTATGGGATACAACCATGAATCCTGATAGCCGTTTATTAATTCGGGTGACCATTGACGATCAAGCCCAAGTTGAAAGACGAGTGACCACTTTAATGGGGACGAAAGTCGAACCAAGAAGAAAATGGATTGAGCAAAATGTCCAATTCAATTTAGATTCTGAAGATACCTTATTAAATGAACAAGATAACCCCCATCAAAACCAGCAGCATCAAAAGGTTGAAAAATTGATTGCTGAAGCCAACGATATAGATGCCTTAAGTGAGGACGATTTACCAGAATTTGATGATGATGGTCAAGGAAGTCTATTTGTAGGAGGCGATTTAAATGAGTAATGAAATTGGAATTCAAGAACTAGGTTTCGCAAATGTCATTGGCGATCGTTTTGGACGCTATTCAAAATATATTATCCAAGATCGCGCTTTACCAGATATTCGTGATGGCTTAAAACCTGTTCAGCGACGCATTTTGTTTGCCATGTTCCAAGAAAGAAATACTGCCGAAAATCCCTATCGTAAATCAGCGAAAACAGTAGGAAATGTGATTGGTAATTACCATCCGCATGGGGATTCTTCTGTTTACGAAGCCATGGTTAGGATGAGTCAAGATTGGAAATTACGCTATCCGTTAGTGGATATGCATGGTAATAACGGTAGTATGGATGGAGACCCAGCTGCAGCGATGCGGTATACGGAGGCCCGTTTATCTCCTATTGCCGGTGAATTATTGAGAGACTTAAGAAGTCAAACGGTTGATTATTTACTCAACTTTGATGATACGCTTGAAGAGCCGACTGTCCTGCCAGCCCGCATTCCGAATTTGTTAATTAATGGTGCGACAGGGATTTCTGCCGGTTATGCGACCGAAATACCACCACATAACTTAAAAGAAGTTCTAGATGCCTTAATTTACATGTTAGGCCATAAACGTTATGACCTAGATAAAATTATGACATTTATTCAAGGTCCTGATTTTCCAACCGGTGGTATTATTCAAGGAAAAGACGATATCCGAAAAGCATTTAAAAAAGGACAAGGTAAAATTGTTGTTCGTGCTTTGACTGAAATTGAGAATTTAAAAGGAAGTAAATCACAAATCGTGATCACTGAATTACCTTATGACGTCAATAAATCAAAATTAATTCAACGCTTGGATGATATCCGAATCCAGAAGAAAATTGATGGTATAGCAGAAGTTCGCGATGAATCAGACCGGACAGGTGTTCGGGTAGTTGTTGAATTACGCCGTGATATTAACGCTAACGATGTATTGAATTATTTATTAAAAAATTCTGATTTACAAATCAACTACCACTTAAATATGGTGGCCATTAATAATCGCCGTCCTGAAGTGGTAAGCTTATTACAAATTCTAGAAGCTTATTTAACCCACCAACGTGATATTATTCGTCGACGAACAGAATTTAATCTGAATCGTGATCAAGAGCGTCTACATATCGTAGATGGATTAATTCGAGTTGTTTCCATCTTGGATGAAGTGATTGCGACTATTCGCGCATCTGAAAACAAGGCCGATGCTAAAAATAATTTAGTAGAACAATTCGATTTTTCTTTAGATCAAGCAGAAGCAATTGTTTCTTTACAATTATACCGTTTAACTAATACCGACGTTGTAGCCTTACAAAACGAGAAACTAGAATTAAACGAACAAATTTTAATGTATCAAAACATTTTAAATAATGAAGAAACTTTGAATAAAGTTCTTAGCCAAGAGTTGAAAGAACTTAAAAATAAATATCCCAGCCAAAGACGGACTAAAATTGAAGACGAAGTAGAAGAAATTACCGTTTCAACGGCTTTAATTATTCCAAAAGAAACCGTCAATGTTTCAATTACAAAAGAAGGGTATATAAAACGCACCAGCGTACGTTCATTTGCCTCTTCTGATACGATGGACTTAGGAAGCCGTGATTTTGATTACCCGGTCTTTGTTAAAGAAATGTCAACGCATGATCAACTTGTGATTGTGACAAATAAGGGGAATTATATCCACTTACCGGTTCATGAACTTCCCGATATTCGCTGGAAGGAATTAGGTCGTCATCTATCTCAGTATTATCAATTAGAGCCGAACGAACAAGTACTGAATGTTTTCGAAGCTGCTGAAGATATTGAGGGGAACGAAAAAGATGGAGCAAATGATTTAATTGTTTTAGCAAGCAAACTAGGTAAGATTAAACAAACCTTCATGAATCAATTTACTACTTATCGAAGCTATAAGACTAAAACAGCCATGGCCATGAAATTGGCCGATGATGACGAATTAGTCAGTGCCAATCGTGTAAAAGCGGATCAAGCTTACGAGGTAGTTATTTTAACACAGCGAAGTTATGCTATTCGTTATGATTTAAATGAAGTAGCAATTAGTGGATTGAAAACCCAAGGTGTTGTTTCTATTAACCTAAAATCAGATGATGAAATCATTGCGGTAATAATTGATCCACATGTCGATTCTGACTCTGAAATTTTAGCCTTGACGCAACGGGGGAATCTGAAACACTTTAAGACGGATATTATTCCATTGGTTAACAATCGAAATAGTAGAGGTCTTTTGATGTTGAAAGAACTTAAGCAAAACCCACATCGCTTTATTGCCGCTTTCTTAATTGAACAGAATGATTTACCTTTTGTTATTCAAGGGGATACAGGTGATAAAATTGAGTTATTTGCCAAAGATATTCCGCTTTCTGACCGTTTGGCTAATGGATCAACGATTAAAGATCTGGATAAATTAGGTCAAATTATTACGATGCACCCCGCACATTTAAAACTATTAGCTGAAGAAAATTAGAAAAATACGACCTCATGAGTTAAAGAGGTCGATTTTTTATTTAATAAATAATTTTTAATAGAAGTAGGTTTAAAGTAGTGTTCCATTTCACATGATACAGATTTAAACAGTTAAGAACATTTTAATAGTACAGAATAGGACAACTGTTTCAAATGACAAATTTCACAATAAGTATTGATATTATTTATAGATATGCTATACTAAAGGCGTAGGTTTAATGCAGTAATATTTATTAGGAGGAATTTTATGGAACAGTGGCAAGGTTTTAAGGGAACAACATGGCAAAATGAAATTAATGTTCGTGACTTTATTCAAGAGAATTATACTGTTTATGAAGGCGATGACTCATTTTTAGCTGGCCCAACGCAAGCGACAACTGATTTATGGGATCAAATTATGGATTTATCACGCCAAGAACGTGAAGCCGGTGGCGTTTTAGATATGGATACAAAAATCGTTTCAACGATTACTTCACATGGAGCCGGTTACTTAAACAAAGAAACTGAGAAAATTGTGGGTGTTCAAACAGACGTACCTTTCAAACGTAGTTTACAACCATTTGGTGGTATTCGTATGTCTGAAGCTGCTTTAAGTTCATATGGCTATGAAATTGATCCAGAAGTTAAAGATATATTCACTCACTATCGTAAAACGCATAACCAAGGTGTATTCGATGCTTATACGCCAGACATGCGTGCAGCCCGTAAATCTGGTGTTATTACTGGTTTACCAGATGCTTATGGTAGAGGGCGTATTATCGGTGACTACCGCCGTGTTGCATTATACGGTGTTGATCGCTTAATGGAAGAAAAAGCGAAAGACTTTGCCAATATTGGTTACGGAACTATGTCAAATGATGTTATTCAATTACGTGAAGAAGTTAATGAGCAATACCGTGCTTTAAGTGAATTGAAAGAATTAGGAAATATTTATGGCTTTGATATTTCAAAACCTGCTACAACAGCGCAAGAAGCATTCCAATGGTTATACTTGGGATATTTAGCTGCTATTAAAGAACAAAATGGGGCTGCGATGTCATTAGGACGTACATCAACCTTCTTAGATATTTATATTGAACGTGACTTAGCTGAAGGCCGCTTAACAGAAGAAACAGCTCAAGAATTAGTAGACCACTTTGTTATGAAATTACGTTTGGTAAAATTTGCCAGAACACCTGACTATAACGAATTATTCTCAGGAGACCCAACTTGGGTAACTGAATCGATTGCTGGTATGGGAGTAGACGGTCGTCCACTAGTAACAAAGAGTTCATTCCGTTTCTTACATACATTAAGTAATTTAGGTCCCGCACCAGAACCAAACTTAACTGTTTTATGGTCACCAAAATTACCTGAAGCCTTTAAAAATTTTGCAGCAAAAATGTCGATTGAATCTTCTGCGATTCAATATGAAAATGACGAAGCTATGCGTCCAATTTATGGTGATGACTATGCTATTGCTTGTTGTGTATCGGCAATGGAAGTTGGTAAACAAATGCAATTCTTCGGTGCTCGTGCCAACCTTGCTAAAGCCTTATTATATGCGATTAATGGTGGGGTAGATGAAAAATCTAAAGCTCAAGTGGCACCTGCTTATGAAAAAATTACGTCAGAATACTTAGATTACGATGAAGTAATGGAAAAATATGATACTATGCTAGAATGGTTAGCTGGTTTATATATTAATTCATTAAATATCATCCACTATATGCATGATAAATATAGCTACGAACGTTTACAAATGGCTGTTCAAGATACAGATATGAAGCGTACAATGGCAACTGGTATCGCTGGTTTCTCAGTAGCTATCGACTCATTATCTGCTATTAAATATGCGAAAGTTAAAGCTATCCGTGATGAAGACGGTATTGTTGTAGACTATGAAGTTGAAGGCGACTTCCCTAAATATGGTAATAACGATGATCGTGCTGACCAAATTGGGGTAGATTTACTAAAATCATTTATGTCTAAAGTTAAAAAACATCCAACTTACCGTGATGCCGTTCATACCACATCCATCTTAACCATTACGTCTAACGTTGTTTATGGTAAGAAGACTGGTAATACGCCAGATGGCCGTCGTGCAGGTGAACCATTTGCACCAGGTGCTAACCCAATGCATGGCCGTGATACACACGGAGCTTTAGCTAGCTTGTCATCTGTTGCAAAAATGCCTTATGAATATTCATTAGACGGTATTTCCAATACTTTCTCAATCATTCCTAAAGCTTTAGGTAAAGATGATATGACACAACAAGAAAACTTATCTAGCCTATTAGATGGTTACTCTAAAAAAGGTGGTCACCACTTAAACGTTAACGTATTTAACCGTGATACTTTATTAGATGCGATGGAACATCCAGAAAATTACCCTCAATTAACCATCCGTGTTTCTGGTTATGCTGTTAACTTTATTAAATTAACCCGTGAACAACAATTAGATGTAATTAATCGTACAATGCATAGTTCAATGTAATGACTTGTTTCTAAAAGACTGATCATTGCGATCAGTCTTTTAGTTTATCATACAAAGAGGAGGTGACATCATTTGAATAATACAGTTGCTGCACCGACGACAGGATTTGTTCACTCAACGGAAAGTTTTGGTTCAGTTGACGGTCCCGGTATACGTTTCATTACTTTTCTGCAAGGATGTCGCATGCGTTGTGAATTTTGCCATAATCCCGATACTTGGAATACTAAAGGTGGGACAGAATATACACCTGAACAATTGTTCAACGAAGCCATTCGTTATAAGGATTTTTGGGGAACAAAAGGGGGAGTCACTGTCAGTGGTGGTGAACCTTTACTTCAAATTGATTTTATTATCGAGTTTTTCAAAATATGTAAAGCAAATGGTGTGAATACTTGTTTAGACTCTTGTGGGGGTCCATTTACACGAAAAGAGCCTTTCTTTAGTCGTTTTGAGGAATTAATGAAATATACCGATCTGATGTTATTAGATATTAAACACATTGATAACGAAGGTCACCGTAAATTAACCGGTCATCCTAATGAAAATATCATTGAATTAGCCCGCTATCTTGATGAAATTAATCAGCCTATTTGGGTACGTCATGTGTTAGTGCCAGAACGAACAGATTACGATGAATACTTAATTCGCTTAAGTGACTTTGTGAGTAGTTTATCCAATGTTTTAAAATTTGAAATTTTACCTTACCACAAGTTAGGGGTCTACAAATATGAAGCCTTAGGTATTCGTTACCGACTAGAAGGTATCGAACCACCGACAGCTGATCGCGTAGAAAATGCGAAACGCATCCTAAGAACTGAAGAATATAAAGGTTATTTAAATGCTTAATTGATATTAATCCTGCCGAAATTGATTTTGGTAGGTTTTTTTGCGTTACGATACCTTTATAAGGGTATCATTTGGAATGATACCTTATTTGGGGTATCAACTTGAATGATACCTTAAGAAAGGTATCAAATCGGATGATATCTCTTGAAGGATATCATTATATTTGTTAAAATCAGTCCTGAGGAGTTGGGTGACTTGAAAAAAAACTATATTGTGATCATGGGGGATATTGTTTCTTCTAAACAAATAAATAACCGCGCCAAAGTACAAGATAAATTACGCGATGTCCTAAAAGACATTAATTTAAAATACAAAGCATCCATTGCTTCTAACTTTATGATTTCTTTAGGCGATGAATTTCAAGGGTTAATTACGTCTCCGAAAGAGATATTTAATATTATTGGGGATATTGAGGCAAAAATTGCACCGGTCAAAATTCGTTTTAGTGTCGGAATTGGGACGGTGGCGACAGAGGTAGTGGCAACGTCTTCTATTGAAATGGATGGGACAGCTTATCATCGTGCGCGACAAATGCTTGTCGAATTAAAAGAAATTGAAGGGCAATATACAAGTCCGCAAACAAATATACTGCTTAAAAGTCATGTGAAAAATATGACAGTTGATGGCTTAATTAATAGTTTGTTGGCATCCAATTATGCCTTAAAGTCAAAGTGGACCGATCGACAAGTAGAAGTGATTCAAGCCTATTTGAATCATAATCAAAATCAGTATCAAACGGCTGCCTTTTTAGATATTGCCCAGCCAAATGTATCCAAATCGTTGAGTAATGCTAAATTTTATACTTACATTTCTGCAATTAAAGCTATTGAAGCCTTTTTAGTGTCTGAAGGAGAGTGGGCTGATGAATGAAACAGTAACTAAATTATTAATGCTTGCACTTATTATTGTGGAGTTTTATTTGCCTACTAATTTCAGCTTTTCTCCCAGCCTAATTTATGGGCTACTTCAACTCATTTTTATTATTCCATTTTGGAGCCTGCCGTTATTGGTCCTAATTATTGTCTTAACGATAATTCATTTCACTATAAATGCTTTTTGGACTTATGATGGCGATCGAAAGAAATTTGTCGTGTTTGTATGTTTGTTAGCTTGTATTTATACTGGCGATATTTATTTGATTTTAAATGGTTTTTCATTGAATCCGCTTGGCTGGTTTGCTCAACTACAACAATTATTACAATTTGATGTGGACCAATTGGTTTCTTGGGCGGTATTGTTGCTGTTAATCCATCGGCCCGCAAGCCAATTGGTCAAGCATAGTTTATATCGTTTTAGGCCGCATGAAGAAACGATTGAACAAGGCCATCCTAATGCGGGAGCATTAATAGGGAGTTTGGAACGAATAATGATTTTGTTGTTTCTATCACAAGGACAATTTGCAGCGATTGGCTTTATTTTAACGGCAAAGTCGATTGCTCGTTACAATAAGATTGTTGAAGACCCTTATTTTTCTGAATATTTCTTGCTTGGGACTTTATTTAGTACCATCATCGTTATTGGAAGTTTTTATTTATTTTTCTAAAGATTTAAAGAAGGGTCATTTTTTGCTATCTTTGTGTTAAAATAAATACATTACCACTACATAGGAGGATTTAATCCATGTCAAAAATTTTAGTATTCGGTCATAAAAACCCCGATACAGATACGATTGCTTCTGCAATTGCATTTGATTATTATCTTGAAAAATTAGGTTATGACTCTGAAGCAGTTGCGCTTGGTGAGCCTAATGAAGAGACAGCTTATGCCTTAGAGCATTTTAACATTGAAGCACCACGTATTATCGAAACGGCTGCTAATGAAGTGAGTCAGGTAGCATTAGTGGACCATAACGAACCTCAACAATCTGTCAATGATATTAAAGATGTTGAAGTAACGTATGTCATTGACCACCACCGTATCAATGGTTTTGAAACAGCACATCCTTTGTATTACCGAGCTGAACCGATTGGCTCAACTGCGTCTGTTTTATATAAAATGTTTGAAGAAAAAGACTTCGATATTCCATCTGCTGTCGCTGGTATGATGTTATCGGCAATTATTTCTGACACCTTATTATTAAAATCTCCAACCACTACTCAAGAAGATGAAAAAATTGCTTATAGATTAGCGAAAATCGCTGAAGTTAATTTAGAAGAATACGGTTTAGACTTGCTTAAAGCCGGCACAAATCTATCAAGCAAATCAGCTGAAGAATTACTTAATTCAGACTCAAAAGTATTTGATATGCATGGCCATCAAGTTCAAATCGCACAAATAAATACCGTTGATTTTGCGGATGTAACTTCTCGAAAAGAAGAAATTATTGAAGCCGTTAATGCAACTTTAATAAACTCGGATGTTGAATTGTTTGTCGTATTAGTCACAGATATCTTAGAAAATAATTCCTTCGCTTATGTTGTCGGACAAAATATGGATGCAGTCGAAACAGCTTTCCAACAACAAGTTTTTGATCAAGAAATCCAATTACCAGGTGTCGTTTCACGTAAGAAACAAATCGTCCCACAGTTAACGGATGCTTTAGAAGGATAGTTAGATACAATAAATAAAACCGTAAGTCGCCCCTTAAGAAATAAATGGGTGTCTTACGGTTTTTTGGTTTATAGAAGTGAGATGGTCGGCGCGCTCGTTTGAAAAGGTTGTTTCATCCGAGCGGCGATATCGCAGTGATTTGAAATCCCAGTTTCATCCAAGCGCTACCGCCTAACCAACCACATTCAGTCCCGCCATCTCCCAATCACTTACTTATCCTTCACAGCCAAAGCTTGAATGGTTTCTTCTTTCGGTGTTACATACAATGTCCGCTGGCCTTCGTAGATGACGAATCCAGGTTTGGCACCATTAGGTTTATGCAGGGCTTTGACTTGGACAGTATCCACTGGTACATTGGCTGAATATTGAAACTTCGAATAATAGGCGGCGATTTCTGCTGCTTGGGTGAAAGTTTCTTCTGAGGGATTATCTGATTCAATGATCACATGGGCGCCTGGGATATCTTTGGTATGGAGCCACCAATGATTTTTAGAAGCTTTTTTCAAACTTAATTCATCATTTTGTTGGTTATTTCGACCGACATAAATCATGACACCATCGCTTGATTTAAAGCGACGTGGTTTGGATTGCGTTTTGGTCCGTTTTTTAGAGTTATTTTTTCGCTGGGATTGATAACCCTGTTTTTGTAATTCGTTTTTAATATCTTCTACATCTTCTAAATCGGCTTGGTTCAACTGCACTAAGACAGAATCCAAATACTGATTTTCCTCCAAGGTTAACTCTTTTTGTTGATCAATAAATTTTAAGGCATCGCGGTACTTCGCATACTTTTTAAAATATTGTTGGCTATTTTCAATAGCGGTTAAATTAGGATCTAATTCAACTTCTAAAGGTTCATTGTCTGCATAATAATTATCCAATCGAACGGTCGTTTCACCTTTATTTATTTGGTAAGAATACGCACTTAATAATTCACCTTTAATCCGATACAAATCGGCATTCTGGGCGACTTCATAATCTTCTTGGAGTTTAACAAGTTTCTTTTCATTTTTTTCAATGATATTTTCTAGTTGTTGAATAATATTCCCGCTTAAGTTTTTAATGCGATCTAATCGGATTCTTTGTTCGTAAAATTGGTCCACCAATTCAGATAAGGAATCAAATTCTTTTCGGCTTCCCTCGATTTGAGGCAGGTCAATAGCATAAAATCCTAACTGATCATTGGATTCAAACATCATGGGCGTTGGATTTTTAATCCCATTCATCAAATACATTAAAGCATCAAAGGCAGAATATTTTTTTTCCT
This sequence comes from Fundicoccus sp. Sow4_H7, assembly GCF_052115865.1. Lineage (NCBI taxonomy): Bacteria > Bacillati > Bacillota > Bacilli > Lactobacillales > Aerococcaceae > Fundicoccus > Fundicoccus sp. Sow4_H7. The sequence goes on from NZ_JBQKME010000004.1 coordinate 133,422, forward strand.
TCATCAAATAAATAATTGCCTGACTGGCCGTTTTACCTAGGCCTTGAATCCACTGCTGGTTTTTGCGGTTAGAAATTTCTTCTTCATGAGTTGAAACCCATTTTCGTAATTCTTCGTTTGATAAAGCAAAAGGATTAATCTGTTGATCATTTCTAGGAGGACGATGGTAATCCGCACCAGGCAATAAAGTACGAAAACTATTTTGGCTGGATGGGATGTGCTTAATGCAATCAATAATTTTATTCGTCTGTGGATTAATTAATATAATATTACTATGGCGTCCCATTAACTCAAATGTTAATTGATATTGTTGAACATCTCCCAACTCATCACGACCACTTAAATCAAAATCAATGATACGGTCATTTTCAACTTGTTCTATATTTTGAATAAACGCACCTTCCAAATGTTTGCGTAAAAGTCTGGAGAACATCGGTGCAAGTTCAGGATTGAGTGTACGTTCTTGGGTTACATTGATATGGTAGTAAGTAGGATGAATTGAAGAAGCTAACCGTAAATTTTTACGATTGGCACGGATCACAAAATGTATTTCTTGTTCAAATGGTTGATAAATTTTTGAAATTCGTCCATTTAATAAATCATCTCTAAGTTCTTTCACTAAAGCTTGAATAAAAAAACCATCTAAAGTCATCGTAACCCTCCTTTCAAATAAATTTTCACTTAATATTGTATCGTATCAATGGGATAATTGAAAGATTTAGGACAAGCGATAACTAAAATAACTTTTTCTATATTAAAATAAAATGAGATATTCATTGACATTTTGAAAAACTATCGTTATGATTGAAATAATAAAAGAGAGGAGCTATATATTATGTTTAATTTCGCATTCAATTTAGTACGCTGGCAAAGCTGGTATAGATAGGTTGTAGACTTGGACATAATTCCATGGATACAGCCCAGTTTAGACTGTTCTGTATCTATATGGCGAATCATCCAGTTTACCATATAGATGTATGTTGAAATTACATTCTATGTGGTTTTTTTGCGTTTAAATAAATAACATAGAATGGGTGTATTTATTTAAGAGAGGAAAAATAATTATGAAAAAAATACTAAAATATCTATTCACGGCCTTAGCCGTCGTTTTATCGTTTTCACACACAATAGCAAAAGCAGAAGCGCCTTTAAATGTCGCCATTGTTCAATTAGTCAGTCATCCATCATTAGACCAAATAGTTTCAGGAATTTATGAAGGTTTGGAAGACCAAGGCTATGTAGAAGGGGATAATTTGACCGTCGATTTTAATAACGCCCAAGGTGACATCAACTTGCTGAACCAAATTGCAGAAGGGGTAGTTAATAATAATCCTGACATCATTTTTGCGGTAACAACCCCGGTTGCCCAATCCTTTCAGCATCTAACGTCGGAAATCCCAATAATTATGGTAGGTGTAACAGATCCATTTGCTGCAGGCTTAGTGGAAAACATGGAAAATCCTGAGGCAAATATCACCGGTGCGAGTGATTTAGCACCCATTGAAGCGCAATTTGATTTATTAGTTAAATTATTCCCTGAAGCAAAATCGGTTGGAATGATTTATACGACAAGTGAAGATAATTCATTAGCCGATGTCGAAGCTGCCAAAAAATTGGCTGAAGAACGAGGGCTTGAATTTATCGTTGAAGGAATTAGTGCCAGTTTAGACATGCAATTAGTGGCAGAAAACCTTGTACCTAAAGTCGACGTTATTTATATTGGTTCCGATAATACAGTTGCCAGTTCTTTTGGAACCTTACTAAATATCACTGATAAATACCAGGTTCCTGTAATCACATCCGTTTACGAAATGATTGAACAAGGTGCGTTTGCAGGTGTATCCATTGAACAAAAACAAGTCGGGATACTAGCAGCTGAGCAAGCTGTAACAATTGCGAATGGGCAAAGTATTAGTGAGACACCTGTTGCTTATGTGACAGATTTAAAAAGTATTTACCGATCAGATTTGTTAGAGCAACTAAACTTAACTGTTGATAGTAAAGCTTTAGGTGAGTTAGAAGATATAAGCGAGGAATAAACATGCAATTATATTACAGTGCAATATTTGAAGGCATCTTATATAGTATTATGGCTTTAGGCTTATATATTACCTTTAGAATTTTGCGTTTTGCTGATTTAACAACAGAAGCCTCCTTTACCTTGGGGGCAGCTGTTGCTGTTAGCTTAATCAGCCAAGGAATGAATCCCATTTTAGCGACCTTACTCTCGATTGTTGGAGGGATGTTAGCAGGTTTTATTACGGGACTACTGATGACCTACTTTGAAATTCCTTCTTTGTTAGCTAGTATTATAACTTTAACCGGTCTGTATTCCATTAATCTAAGGGTTATGCAGCGACCTAATATTAATTTACGTGGTTTTGATACTATTTTCTCCATGATTGAGCCATGGATTAATTCAGCTAACATTAGAGTGTTAGTTATTGGCCTTATCATTGTTCTAATTTGTATTAGCTTACTCGCTTTCTTTTTCAAAACGGATTTAGGCCAAGCCATGGTAGCAACAGGTGACAATGAAATAATGGCTAAATCAATTGGTATTAATACATCCGCTATGAAAATATTGGCTTTAATGATTGCGAATGGTTTAATTGGTTTTTGTGGAGCATTCATTGCTCAAAACAACGGTTTTGCAGATGTTACCATGGGAAATGGTATTGTTGTTATAGCCATGTCATCGATCGTCATAGGCGAGGTATTTTTTAAAGACTTATCCTTAGCAGCTCGTTTAATGTCAATTGTCATTGGATCAATCGTGTATCAAATCATTATCGTATTTGTTTTACAACTTGGTCTTCACCCTACGGATTTCAGATTGATATCAGCTTTAGTTATGGCTGTATTCTTATCATTCCCAACGATCAAAAGAAAATTAACCATTCAATTTGCTAATCAGAAAAAAGGGGGTACACATTAATGAATGTAAAACCTCAAATTCAATTAACAAATGTTTATAAACAATTTATCCGTCAAACCGGTGAGCAAGTAGTTGGTCTACAAGATTTAAATTTATCTATTTTTCCCCAAGAAGTTATTGGTATTATAGGAACAAATGGTGCCGGAAAATCAACCTTATTTAATTGCTTAACGGGTCAAATTCCCGTTGATTTAGGCGATATCGAAATAGAAGGCCAATCGATTTACAGCATGTCCACTCAATCTTTAGCCCGTCAAATTGGACGTGTTTTTCAAGATCCAAACATGGGAACAGCTCCAAGGATGACCGTATTTGAAAATCTTATGTTAGCCAACAAACGGGGTGAAAAACGCTTAATGGGACGTTCCTTAACGGCAAATAATCGTCAAGGACTCATAGAAAAATTAAAACCTTTTAAATTAGATTTAGAGAACCGTTTAGATGTTCCCATTGAAAATCTCTCAGGTGGTCAAAGACAAGCTGTTTCATTGGTAATGGCAACCTTATTACAGCCAAAACTTTTACTATTGGATGAATATACAGCATCTTTAGATCCGCGAACGGCTAAAGACGTCATGGATATGACATCGCAATTAATTCAAGAATACAAATTAACAACCATCATGATAACCCATCAACTACAAGATGCACTAGAATATTGTGATCGAATCGTTGTGATGCATCAAGGAAAAATCGTTAAAATATACAGTAATGAACAAATCAAATCCACATCTACCACGGACTTATACCAATACTTAGTAGATTTAGTTGATATAGAAAGTAATAAAAACAATCCTTGATATAAAAAATTAATCATCTATAATAAATATCAGACATATAGAGTAGCGTTTGCTATTTCAAACAAATAACGACTATATATTGTGTATAAAATAACTTCAACACACAATATATAGTTGTTTTTTGTTTTAGTTTAGTTTATGATGTATACATCAATGAATTCAAAGGTGGTTATCAAATGAAAAATATTATCGTTTATTCAAAACCAAACTGTATGCAATGTAATTTTACCAAGAAATTTTTAGATTCAAAAGACATTGAATATACAACTTATGATGTATATGAAAACGAAGAGGCTTTAAACCATGTAAAAGAATTAGGCTTCCAGTCATTACCTGTCATCGAAATTGAAGGAGAAGAGCCATTCTTTGGATTTCGACCTGATTTATTAGAAAAATTAGCATAATCATTTCAAAATAAAATAGCGTAAGAATCTCTTGACAACAAATGAGATTCTTACGCTGTTTTTGCTATTTTACAATTGATTTTGCATAACTAGATGGACTTAAACCGTATTTTTCACTAAATACACGAGAAAAATATTGGCTCGAACCATAGCCAACAGCTTTAGAGATTTCAGTTAAATTCATTTGCGAGTTTCGGATAAGTTCTTTACTATATTCAAGTTTTATCGTATTGATGTGTTCTTTTGGCGTTTCATTGGTGTATTTTCTAAAATACTTTTGAATGGATGAGCGTGATAATGAAAATTCCTCGACTAAATCACTAATTTGAATTGGTTTTTCAACGTTTTCCTTAATAAAGCTAATCATTGATTCTAAAATGTCACTTTCATAATTTTCTCGCATGGATGTATTTGTTTGTGTTTCAATTTCTATTGGACCAGCAAGCATGTATAGGAGAACAGAATGCAAAATTTGATAAATATAATCTATTCCATAAGGGCTTTCTTTAGCATTCATTAAAAACTTTATTTGATTTGAGACATAGGGTAATTGATTTTTTAACGAAAATATTTTATTTTGAATTTGAATTGGCATCGTGCTTAAATCAAAAATCAGCGATAAGTAAGCAATATCTTGATCAGTAGTTGTTGTATTTTGTACTTTTTGATTTGGATAAATCAAGAGGCTATCTTGTCGATCTAAAGTTAACTTTTTCTCATCTAACTGAATACTTAATTGCCCACAATCTACAATGATTAGTTCAAAATATGGATGGCTCTTAACAGAATTATTTAGTTGTGTAAGGTTAGAAAAATAGTTCATGCTGAAAATCTGTTCGATATTCAGGACAGGTTTTGGTAAAGCAATAGAAATACGTTTGGGTGATGCTAGTAATTTAGGTTCATCATTTTTAGCTGATTCTAAGTAAATTTGACTACTATTCGTTAAAGCTATTACATTAAAGTAGACTTTAGATGGTATTTCAATCGATCCTTCTAAAAGAAAACGATGCAATTGACTTGGTTGCGATAAATCATCTGTTAATGCGATAATTGAAAGTCCTTCTTTTGCTGAAACAGTAACGGCTTGTTTAAATAAAAATAAAGTATCTGTATAATTGGAGCGGATGTCTACTAAAGCATCTTGAGGCTTTTCGTCTAAGATTGGGTTCTCAGTTATTAAGGCAAAATAAGCTGATTGAGTATTAATCGTTGATTGATTGTACATAATATCTCCTTTCGTATACAAATTAAGCAACTAAACAATTAATACTATTATAACCTAATTAGAAATCGTTCACCATAATATTTATAAATAAGAATGCTCTTTATTTGTTATTAAACATCACTAATTTGTACAAACATTAATAATTTATCCAAATCAGTATTTCTTTATATTAAAACAAATGATATTTATAACAATTAGCTTACAGTTGTTTAAGAAAACTATATGATAACTATAATAATATGCTATAATATTAACGATTTAATATAAAATACTTACTTAATAATTGAATCCCATTCAATAATTTCTTAACTAAAGGAGTGGTTATAATAAAACCATTAAACAAAACATTTCATCACATCATTAAATTAATTCCTCTCATTTTTGTCATTATGTTTATTGCAGCCTGTGGCACCACCAATCAAAATACTGTAGAAGAATCAACATCGATAACAGTGAATGAAAGTCAGGAAATTGAAACTGAGGAATCAAGCACCAGCACACCCAATCAAATATCCATGACGAAGACCGAAACTGTTACTATTCGTTCCATCGGAGATATTTTAATCCATGATTTTGTCTACAATGATGCTAGAACAGCTGACGGATTTGATTTTACATCAATGTTTGAACCGGTTAGAAGTTATTTAGAAAATGCTGATATTACTACCGCTAATTTGGAAGTGTTAGTGGCAGGTGAGGAGTACGGTTTGTCTTCCTATCCAATTTTTAATGCACCAAGTCAGTTAATCGACAGTTTACAAGAAGTTGGGGTTGACTTGGTTTCAAACGCAACCAATCACACGATGGACTTTGGTGCATCTGGTGCACACCGGTCGATTACTAATTTACAAGAAAAAGGATTAGCTTATGTTGGTTCCTATGCTGACTGGAATGATTATAATGATTTACGAATTATCGAGAAGAATGGGATATCCATTGGTTTTTTAGCTTATGCCGATCATGCCAATGGCAACTATATTCCTGAAGATGAACAGTATTTATTGTCGTTAATTGACGAAGAGTTAATCCCATTAGAAGTTGAATATATCAATGAAAAAGTAGATTTTTCTGTCGTGATGCTTCATTACGGAGAAGAAGGCCAAACCTTGCCAAATTACAATCAACTTGAATTAAGTTCGCTGATTCGAGATGCGGGTGCAAATTTAATCATCGCAACCCATCCACATGCATTACAACCAGCGATTTCATATAATGATCAGCAAGCAGGTGTATATTCTTTAGGAAACTTTTTATCAGGTCAAATTCAAATTGAAGAAAAATTAGGAGGCATACTAGAATTTGAATTAAGTAAGCAGGGCGAAGAAACTAAAATCTCTGCTATTCGCTTTATGCCGACCTATAATTTCGGTACTCCGTCAGAAGGAGGCTATTTAGTAGTACCTCTAGCAGACTGGGAAGAATATGGAATCCCCGATGGAGAAGCATTATTCAATGAAATTAGCCAAAGAATGCGGTACTATTCGAACAAAGTTGAGGTCGTTTCTTACCTCGATTAGTCCAAATAACAAATTTTTTCAAAACTCTAATCTAAAATAATGGATTAGGGTTTTTTTTACGTATATATGTATAGGAGGTGTCATATGCACAAAAAAAATTCTTATACATTCCTCGTCGCATTGGTTATTTTCTCTTTCGCACATAATATTTTCAAAGTTGGTGCAGCAGAAGCTTTTATGATCTCACAATATATTTACACTGAAGACATTGAAAGTGAGAGTTGTATTCAATTAATTCGTCAACAAGCCAGTCTAAGTGATACACAGTCGTTAGAATCAATCGAAATTGTCAATCACCTTGAATCAATTAGTCAAGAACTTGAAATCGTTAATTCAAATTATGAAGCGCTAAATCAACAAATTAATGATTGGTATTATGGGGAAGAACATTCACTAACCTATGCTAATGCACAATTAGATTACGTGATTGAGTTAATTTATGCAGAATACCAACATGATGAAGCCTTTTTAGCCCTAAGTGTCGATGAGCAAACGGTAATCATTCAAGAACATGAAGTCGTTATCGAATGGTTAGATTATATCGTTCAAATTGAAAGTTTAATTAATCAAGCAATTGTTGAGAGAACAGACTTAGAAACATACTACAATCAACTTAATTACAACTATGAACTATATGTCAATCAATTAGATCAAGATAAAGTTAATGAATCCCAACTGAATCAATGCTTGTTATTTCCTTATTCCGTTAGCAAATTAGCCAGTGAAGATAGTTGGTTCAATAGTCAATCGCAATCGTTGGATGAGGTTCTGTTGCAAGTGGATCAAATCATGCAAACAATTGTTCCTGTAGCATATAGAAAAGTTGCCTTCAGTGATATTTTCCGAATATACAATCAACTTTATCAGCAAACACATTCAGAAAATAATGACGAATCAAAAATGTCGATTTATTTAGATGAAAATGGTTTAAAAGAATATCGATTTAAACGTGAATTGAGTTTAAAGGAAATAGAAGTCGTTGCAGGACAAGCTTTTGAACATTTCTTAGTTTCTGGTGATTTTAATGCATATCTATCAAACTATCAGACACTTTTAAACATTAAAGAAGAACAATTAAGATACTGGTATCAGATAAATGAAGAGGCCATTGAACAGTTAAAAACAAATTTAGCCAATTATTTAAATGAGCATGCTTGGATTAATGAAGAAGCGATTGATAAAATCAAAACCTTACATCAAAGATACCAAATTAAGTTGATTTTATTTAATGATAATACGCAAAGTTGGTCACCAGCGCCTTATTTGGAGAGTGGGTATTTGTATGAATACAGCGAAATGGACTTGAATGAGCCTTATTTACCTTTTAGTCAACAAAGTCCACAATATCAAACATTAATTACGAATGAATCGATTATTTCCAACAGCCCTGAGTCCATCGAATCTTCATCCTCACATTTGACCAATAATTTAGATGATATACAAAGTCGTATTAATCGCTCAAATCAAGAATCATTTTCACAAAAATCACTGCCGAAGCCAGGAGATATTTCTTCTTACCCCAGATCGGAAAATGCTGATGAAACACAATCGAATTTAAAAAATCAACCGATAACTCTACCATCAACCGGAGAAAAACAAGGACTAACATATCTTGCTATTGGACTCTTACTAGTGGGAATGTTACTCCTTTTAATAAATATCATCATAAAGCGTAAGCAGAAAGAAAAGCTAGAAGATATTGAATTGGATTAAAAATTTATAAACGTTTCCAATTGCTTTCTATCAGCATCAAAATGAAAGTTGATTTGAATTTACATCATGACATGCTGTATAATGTAAATAATTTATAAAAAGAAATGAGAGTGTCAAAATGGAAGTAGAGAATTCTAAACGTTTATTTCAAGCACAAACGTTTATGAGGTTTTTTTATTGGAATCGCGATACTCAAATAATAAGTAGGCGTTTATTACTGATATTCTTATCGTTTATTCAAGTTGGATGTACGAAAACTTCATTGAATGTTCAATCAATTGAAAAAGTACAAATTTTTGAACAGGTAGATACGGATGTATCTAATAAACAACAAACAGATGTTGTGGTTTTAACCGAAAATAAACCATCTGCTCCAATAGAACAAATGGTAGTTAATAATGAAACACAAGGCATCACAATCACCTATGATCAATTGGAAAGTTATGTCCATGACTTATCAATTGGGACGATTTTAAATCGACTTTTTAAATCATTTAACTAATCATACGAATATTGAACTGGATTCAAATTATTATTTTGTTTTAGATGATTCTGAAAATGAAGGATTTATCTGCATCAAGATTCTTAAAGGCTCGGTAAGTAAGGGAGTACTCGTCGACGAATATTTTTATGATTTAACTTCGGGTGAGCTAACTAAATAAAGTCTACACAAAATAAAGCCGAACATTTTTATGATGAAGAATTAAAAACTCATCCTAAAAATGTTCGGTTATTTAATTATCACTATAGTAAAATATCACACGAATATTTTGTTGGTAGTTCCCAAAGTGTTCTCCAAATAGTGTTAATCCACCCACATTCTTACTGTTTGGCAGTACAGAAAGCCTCAAGGTAAAAAAAGTAGAATCAAAGTCGAGATTTGCTAGACGATAGTGAGAGATGTGTTCACCGTCAATTTGCGTTTCATTAGGCGTAATTCTCAGTGTTTTAAGAAGGCCGTACTGACTATATTCACTTGGCCACCAGCTAGGATTCAATTTTCCTCGAACATCAGCGAAATTACCCGGAATGGTCCATTGACCGATATTTACTTGATTTAAACTAAAACTTACATCGGATGGCCATATGAAATTATTTTCAGGAAATTCAGAAGCCATTTCGAAACTAATTTCAACTAAATGAACTTTAGCTCCTTCATCAATAGGGTTCAAGAAGTTGTATTCAACGAAGCCTTCAGCAAACCACAAGAGCTGGGCTTCGTGTTTGTTCGGGTTCATGAAATGTTTTGGATCATCTTTGCGGCCGATAAAATCGTATTCACTTGCTAAACCACAGGTCGGACGAACTTGATAGTTTGAAAAGTCACCCATGCGGATATCAATTTCATGTCTTTTATAAGGTTTATGAATTTTAGCCGGAAAATTGATTTGAAGTTGATCAATTTTTAATTTGCAAAACTTTTGTTGACCTTTACTGTTGGGATTTACATAAGTTGATACTATATTTGCTTTTTCTAGTTGTTGAATATGTCTTGTTACAATGGCAGGCGACAACTTTAGTTTATTTGCAATGGTTGTAATATTGCTAGGTTCATCTTGTAGAAATTCAATGATATTAATACGTGTCTCGCTTGTAAGAGCTTTTAAAATAGGTAAGTTTTCTTTGTTTAGTTCTATTTGCATGTTTATTAACCCCCTCGGTCTTGAAAAAGATATTTAATTATATTAAAGATATCATTTATTAACCAAAGGGTAAACAAATAGATGAGATATTTCCCAACTAGTGCTTTTCTATGTTGTAAAGCAATAAATCAAGGCTATAATTATAGTTGTAAAGGTTTACGAAATTATACAACAATAAAAGAGGGGTTAAGCATGAAATATACGATTGAATCATTTGGTAGATATGAAGGCGTTCAATATGATGAAATTTTTGTCGAACATGATGGGGTCACCATTTCTTTTTCTAACTTTGGAGCACGTATTAATCGTTGGCTAGTACCAAACAGTAAGGGAGAACAAAAAAGTATTATTTTAGGTTATGATAATGTTGAACATGCAGTTTTCGGCAAGGGTTACTATTACGGGGCTATGATTGCTCCGATTGCGGGGCGGATTAACTTAGGTAAATTTACAATCGATAATCAGCTATTCGAATTGGATATCAATGACGGAAATAATCATTTACATGGTGGTGATAAAGCCGTCGATTTACAAAAATGGGATTATAAGATTGAAAACACAGATAAACAATTCAATATAACTTTTACCTTCTCTTGGCCAGATGGCTATAACGGTTATGCAGGTCCAATTGATATGGCTGTTAGTTATAGTTATTCAACAGATCACATTTGGAGAATAGAATATACTGCAAATACAGAGAAAAAGACGATTTTCAATCCCACGAATCATGTTTACTTTAACTTGAATGGCGATAATGAAGATAATATTTTAAATCATACTTTACAAATTAATGCCGATAAATTCTTAGCTGTAAAAGAAGATGGATTGCCAGTTGGGACACGTGAAGATGTTGAAGGGACTCCTTTTGATTTACGACAAGGGCAAATGCTTTCAAATGTTTTGCAAAGTGACCATGAGCAAGTTGCTATCAAAGATGGTTTTGATCATCCATTTTATTTAAATGGAAAAGAACCACAAGCGATCCTATCAACAGAGGATATAAGTATTGAGTGTCGAACCTCTAGTCCTGTTATTGTTGTTTATAGCTCACAAGTAACCGACCAGGCCATCGATATTTGGGGACATCCAATCAGAAAATATGGTGGTATCACTTTAGAAACCCAGATTGAGCCAGATGCCATTAATCATACTGATTTTAATAATATTATTTTAGAACCACAGCAAACTTTTAGTAGCTGGACTGAATATCAACTAAAGATTTAATAGTTAAAGGAGTTATATTATGTCAAATTTAGAAGCATTAAATCAAACATTTATCGATATTTTTAACCATCCTGTCGAACGTCATTTCTTTTCTCCAGGAAGAATTAATTTGATTGGTGAACATACCGACTATAATGGTGGTCATGTGTTTCCTTGTGCGATTACCATCGGCACTTATGGTTTAGTATCAATTCGTGAAGATAAGCTTGTTCAATGTTATTCAACCAATATGGCGGATACAGGTGTCATTACTTTTTCATTAGATGAATTGGAAAAAAATGAAGAAGTTAGCTGGATCAATTATGTGATAGGCATGTTAAAATATGTTCAGGCTTCAACTAAACCATTTACACATGGATTTAACTTGGTCATTGAAGGTAATATTCCAAATGGAGCTGGGCTTTCTTCAAGTGCCTCATTGGAAATGTTAATTGGTACTATTGCAGATGAAATTTATCATTTAGAACTAGACCGTGTAAAAATGGTTAAGCTCGGCCAACAAGTTGAAAACAAATTTATTGGTGTTAACTCAGGGATTATGGACCAATTTGCCATTGGGATGGGGCAAGCAGAACAGGCTATGTTTTTAGATGTAAATACCTTAGATTTCCAATATATTCCAGCGGAATTTGGTGATTATCGTATTTTAATCATGAATACAAACAAACGTCGTGAATTAGCTGATTCAAAATATAACGAGAGACGCTCTCAATGTGAAGCAGCTTTAGCTCAATTAAAAACTGAACTGACAATCAATTCATTAGGAGACTTAGATAACGAAACCTTCGATGCAAATCGGAATTTGATAAATGATCCAATCTTGGCGAAACGCGCTAAGCATGCTGTTTATGAAAACACACGTACCATTGAAGCCAAAGCTTTATTACAAGCGGGTGAATTAGAGAAGTTTGGCAAATTATTAAATGCCTCACATATTAGTTTACGTGATGATTATGATGTAACCGGGATTGAGTTAGATACTTTGGTAGAAAGTGCATGGTCACATCAAGAAGTTTTAGGAGCAAGAATGACGGGTGCTGGTATGGGAGGATGTGCTATTGCATTAGTTCATAAAGATGCCATTGATGAAGTAAGTGCAGCCATTCGATCTGACTATACAGAAAAAGTAGGGTATGCACCAAGCTTTTATATTGCACAAGTTGGAGATGGTTCAAAAGAGTTAACAGTTTAATTATTTATTTAGAAGGAGTTTATAAAATGACTATTTCTCAGGTAATTCAACAATTTGTTAATTTAGCAGTTAATGAGAAAAAATTAGATGAATTAGATAAAATATATGTAACTAATCGCTTATTAGCTTTACTTAATTTAAGTGATTATACTCCAACTGAAACTACTGAACAATCTGATAATCTTTTAGAACTAATGGATGCAATGGTTCAGTATGCTTTTGAAAACAACCTTATTGATGATTCATCGAGTGCTAAAGAACAGATGGAAGCCGCCATTATGGATTTGATTACACCTCGGCCAGCTATTTTGAATCAAATATTTTGGAATAAGTATGAAAATAACCCCGAAGAGGCAACAGATTATTTTTATGCACTTTCACAAAACAATGATTATATTAAGACACGCAATATTGCTAAAAACATAGGCTTTACGACAACAAGTAAATACGGTGATTTGGAGATTACGATCAATCTTTCAAAACCTGAAAAAGATCCTAAAGAAATTGCGAAAGCACGCGATGCTGTTACTTCAAATTATCCTAAATGTGCCTTATGTATGGAAAATGAAGGTTATCAAGGTCGAATTAACCATGCAGCTAGACAAAACCATCGCATCATCCGTTTTAACATTGGAGATGAAGTGTATGGTCTACAATATTCGCCTTATGTTTATTACAACGAACATAGTATTTTCTTAAATGAAAAACATATACCGATGAAAATCGATCGTAAATGTTTTAATAATTTGTTATCAATTGTTGAAATATTTCCACATTATTTCACAGGTTCAAATGCAGATTTACCGATTGTGGGAGGGTCTATTTTAGCGCATGACCATTATCAAGGTGGTCATTATAGCTTCCCAATGGAAAAAGCGCAGGCATACGCTACTTCATCATTAAAAGCTTTTCCAAATGTTGAAGTAGAATTTGTTAATTGGCCGATGACTGTCATCCGATTACGTTCTTCTAACAAAGATGACATTGTCGATGCGAGTGAACTCATTTTAAACCATTGGCGAGAGTATTCTGATGAAGATTTAGATATCTTAGCTTATAGCCAAGATACACCACATAATACCATCACACCGATTGCGCGTAAAAAAGATGACCAATTTGAAATGGATTTAGTGTTACGAAATAATCGTACAAGCGAAGAATTCCCTGATGGAATATTCCACCCACATCCAGATGTTCAACATATTAAGAAAGAAAATATTGGTTTAATCGAGGTAATGGGGTTAGCAATTTTACCGCCACGTCTTGTGGGTGAATTAGCTACAATCGAACAATTCATTCAAGACCAACTTCCGTTAGAAGAAGTAGCAGACATGCACCAAGCATGGGCAAAACAATTAAAAACACAGTGGCAAGAAGAAGGACAACAATTAAATAACGCTGTTGATTACTTTATTAAAAATGAGGTAGGTCATAAATTTGAAAGAGTTTTAGAAGATGCTGGTGTGTTTAAACTAGATGCTGAAGGAAAAGCAGGTATTTTACGTTTTATTGATTCTGTTAATGCCATTTAATAAATTAATTTAAGGAGTTTAATTAATGCCATTTAATAAATTAATTTAAGGAGTTTAATTAATGACAATTGAAAAGATGAAAATTCAAATTGAAGATCCACAATTAAAACAAACATTAGAATTATTGAGTCAAGAGTTACATACTGAAATATCAGAAGATGGCTATCAAGTAAAATATTTACCAAATGATTCATTAACTGTTCAAGTTGAGACAAGAGATAATGTCATTGAAGTATCGGCACCAGACTTACCACACTTTTTTGGTGCGATTGCGCAAGTCGCTATGCGTTTGCAAAATAAAGACGCTTTAACCTTTGAGTTAGCCTATAATTTTGAACGTAATGGTATTATGCTGGATTGTTCACGTAATGGAGTTGTGAATGTTGAAACGGTTAAGCAGTTTATTCGTCAATCGGTAGCGATGGGCCATAGCTGGTTAATGTTATATATCGAAGATGTTTATGAAGTACCAGGCGAAGAATATTTTGGTGCATTCAGGGGACGCTACTCACAAGCTGACCTAAAAGAATTAGACTCTTACGCTGTACAATTTGGCTTAGAATTATTCCCAGCCATTCAAACCCTAGCCCATGTCAATCAATTTTTAATGTGGGATCATGAAATGCATCGTTTTGGAGATATCGATGATATTTTCAATGTGAAGCGTGAAGCAACTCTAGAATTAGTTGAAAAAATGATTGCATCATTATCTGAATGTTTTACATCAGATCGCATTCATTTAGGGATGGATGAAGCCTATAACTTAGGTCGCGGGACGTTTTTAGATGAAAATGGTCTTCAAGATAAAACACAAATCATGTTAGATTACCTAGATAAACTGGTTGCTATTTGTGAAAAATATGATGTGAAGCCACTTATGTGGGATGATATGTTCTTTTCTCACTATTCTAAATTTGATGAAGGTGAATCGGTTAAAATTCCAGAAGCGATTGATTTGATGTATTGGGATTATTACCATAATACGCAAAATCACTATGAAGAAAAAATTGACCAACGTAGAGAAATTGCAGATGAAACCTCATTTGCTGGAGGTTCATGGCGCTGGACAGGTTATGTTCCGCATCATATTAAAACCTTACGGACAACATTACCTGCATTAAAAGCTGCAAAAGCAAAAGAAGTAAAAAGAGTCATTTCTACTGCTTGGGGAGATGATGGTTCAGAAGCGCCATTTGAAACAGCTTTATTTGGCTTAACCCTATTTGCCTACTTTGATACAAATGATGACTATCAAAAAGACAAATTTAACCAATGGTTAGTGTTTTATACAGGAATGTCGCTTGAAAGTTGGTTAAAACAAGGTGAATTAGATTTCCCTCAAGGTCAAGATGAAGCCGTCTTTATAGATGCTAACCCATCTAAATATCTCTTGTACCAAGACTTGTTGCTCCCAGTATTTATGCCTTATATCGACTCTTTAGGATTTGATTATGGAAAACATTTACTTGAAATTGCAGACTACTTTGATGCCAATCCGTCGTCTGAAAGTCTGTTACCAGCTTTTTATGCTACATATGCACGTACTTTAGCCCAAAGATGGGATTTACCTTTATTAATTTGGGAAAAATATCATCAACAAGATACCCAAGGGTTAAAACAACTCATCGAAGAACGCATTCAACCAAATATTGAATCATTAAATCATTTATTACAAAAACGCCGTGAAATTTGGCTCAACGAAAATAATCCGATGGGGTTAGAAATTCTTGAGCAACGTTTTGGTGGTGTTATTATGCGGACAAAAATAGCGATTGAACGTTTAAATGCTTATATTAATGGAGAAGTTAAACTATTAGAAGAGCTAGAAGAAAAACGTCTCGATCCATTAGCATGGCATTATCAAAATAAAGAGATTCCACAAGCAGTTTCTTACATTAGAACTGAAAGAATTATGTCTCGTTCTCGATACAGTTGGTAAGATTATGAATATTAACGAAACAATTAAAATCCTTCCCAACGACCGCCAATATCAATGGCAACAAATCGAATTTTTTGGATTTATTCATTTTGGAATGAATACGATGAATGATGTTGAATGGGGGGATGGTAGCGAGTCTCCCCAAGTATTCAATCCCTCACAAGTTGATTGCTATCAATGGGTAAAAGCCTTTAAAGATGCTGGGATGAAAGCAGCTATTTTAACTTGTAAGCACCATGATGGTTTTTGTTTG
The DNA here is from genome assembly GCF_052115865.1 of Fundicoccus sp. Sow4_H7. Classification (NCBI taxonomy): domain Bacteria; kingdom Bacillati; phylum Bacillota; class Bacilli; order Lactobacillales; family Aerococcaceae; genus Fundicoccus; species Fundicoccus sp. Sow4_H7. The sequence continues at coordinate 149,805 of NZ_JBQKME010000004.1, forward strand.
TGGCCAAGCAAGTATACGCAACATTCAGTCGCTTCTTCACCTTGGAAAAATGGCCAAGGTGATTTAGTAGCTGAGTTTAGTCAAGCATGTCGAGATTTGGATATGAAATTTGGTGTCTATTTATCACCTTGGGACCGTGCTGAAGCCACTTATGGTCAAGGGCAAGTTTATGATGATTATTTTGTCAATCAACTGGAAGAATTATTAACAAATTACGGAGAAGTCTTTGAAGTTTGGTTTGATGGTGCAAATGGTGAAGGACCTAATGGGAAAGTTCAACATTATGATTGGGATCGCTACTATGAGACCATTCATCGTCTTCAACCTGAAGCTGTTATTGCTATTAGTGGACCTGACGTACGTTGGGTAGGGAATGAAGCTGGTAAAACACGTGAAAATGAATGGAGCATTGTGCCTGTTCAGTATAGTGATCAAAAGTTTATTGCTGAACAATCCCAGCAAGTTGATGATGGTAAGTTTATTGAAAAATATGATGCTACTGATGAAGATTTGGGTAGCCGTGAACGTCTTGCAAATTACCAGGGTGAATTAATTTGGTTTCCAGCTGAAGTCGATACTTCTATCAGACCGGGTTGGTTTTACCATGAAGACCAAGATGATAAGGTACGTTCTGTAGAAGAGTTATTTACCATTTATAAAAAAGCCGTAGGTGGTAATTGTGCCTTCATCTTAAATGTCCCCCCAAACAAAGAGGGGCAATTTGCACAAGTTGATATCGAACGATTACAAGCTTTAGGCCAACAAATCAAAAAGCTGAAACAAGTCACAGCAAAAGGCAGTGTCACTTACCACGCTTCATCCAATCAATTATTATTAGATACAGCTGAATTAAATAAACAGGGACTGTCAGATACATTTTGGTCTAATGAACCAACGGATACACATCCATCTCTCAAGATAACATTAAGTGAAAAACAGGCAATCAACACTATCATACTTCAAGAACATATTTTAAAGAGTCAAAGAATTGAAAACTTTAGCATTTATTATATGAACAATGGACAAAAACAACATTTATTAGATAGTGGTACAATTGGTTATCAAAGAATACTTGAGTTTGATACGATAAAAACAGATGAGCTGATAATCGAATTCAAGTTATTCCGAGGCGAAGAGATTTATATCAATACCTTTGTTGTTGGTTTTCTATAATTAATTAAGGATCTAATTATGTTAATTGATAATTATTTTGAAGATTATACTACATTTCAAGTGAATGCTTTACCAAGGCGGAATTATTTTATCCCCTATGCTTCAAGAGAAGAAGCTGATCTATTAAATCGTCGTAAATCTAGTTATTATCATGATTTAAATGGGCAATGGCAATTTAAATATTTTGATAATGTGCGCTTGATTCCAGAAAAATACTGGTTATCTGAATTCAAGGATAGTATTGAATATGACCAAATAGAAGTGCCAAGTACTTGGCAAATGAATGGTTATGATCAAATTCAATATACAAATGTGGAATATCCATTTCCATTTAATCCACCTTATGTTCCTTATGATAATCCTGCAGGACTATATCATCGTAGCTTTACAATTGATAACTTTAATCCAAATAAAGATTACCATCTTAACTTTGAAGGGGTCGATTCTGCCTTTTATATTTGGGTGAATGATAAATTTATTGGTTATGGTTCAATATCTCATAGCAACAATGAATTTGACATTAGTTCAGCTATAAAAGAAGGTGAAAACAATATTTCCATTCTAGTTTTAAATTGGTCATACGGTTCTTACTTTGAAGATCAAGATAAATTTAGATTTAGTGGTATTTACCGTGATATTTATTTACTTGAAAGAGCGGCTGAGCGTTTCAATCACTTCAATATCCATCAGAATTTAAATGATGATTTTCACAAGCAGAAATCCGTTTGGAACTACGTGATAGCCAAATCAAGGATAACTATCGTTATGTATTAGTAAGCCCGAATGGGAATACCCTAGAAGAAGGGGATTCAGCTGGCGAATTAATCTTAAATGTGTCTAATCCTAGCTTATGGAATGCTGAACAACCAAACTTATATCGCTTGTATATCCATGTAGGTGATGAGTGGTATCTACAAGAAATTGGCCTTAGACGACACGAAATTATTGGGACACAATACTATGTCAACGGTCAATCCATTAAATTCTCAGGTGTTAATCACCACGATACCCATCCTGAAAAAGCGTCTGCTGTTAATATTGAAGATCATCTTATTGATTTAAAATTAATGAAAGAGTATAACTTTAACGCTGTTCGAACCGCTCACTATCCTAAAACCGCAGAGTTTTATGAATTAACGGATCGTCTAGGTTTTTATGTGATGAGTGAAGCCGATATAGAGTGTCATGGAGTCGTTGACTTAATCGGTTTAGGTGGTTATGGCAACTATAATATGATGATGAATGATCCAGTTTATGAAGAAGCATTTGTTGAACGCATGATTGCTAGCATGGTGCCATTTATGAATTATAGCTCCATTGTTATGTGGTCGGGTGGGAATGAGTGTGGTTATGGTTATAATTTTGAAAAAACAGGTGAAGTTGCTCGTCAAATAGATCCTATTCGTCCACTACACTATGAGGGTTGGTGGCATCGTGATCGTGAACGTGATAATGATTCCCAATATGTGGATGTTATTAGTCGTATGTATGCTTCAATTGAAGAAATGGATGAACTTTACTTTAATCCTGAAAATCCGATTGATCGTCCGTTTATGTTGTGTGAATATATTCACGCAATGGGTAATGGACCTGGTGATATTTTAGCGTATTATGAATCGATGCTAGCTCTCGATGAATTTATCGGTGGTTTTGTTTGGGAATGGGCAGATTATGCAGCAAATATTGCTGAATCTGAAAACGATGAACCATTATATTGTTATGGTGGCGATTTTAATGACTTCCCGCATTTTGACAATTTCTGTATGGATGGCCTTGTTTATCCAGACAGAACGCTACATACTGGCTTGCTTGACTATCAACAAATATTTAGACCAGTAAGAATAACAAACGTCAACAAAGATGTAGGTTTAATTACTTTACGTAATCAATATGATTTTACAAGTTTAAATGACAATATTACACTTGAACTTGAAGTTTATAATAAGCGTCTTGAAACAAACATTGACGATTTATACGAACCATATGTTAAACCACAGGAAAATGGTAGCCATAATGAAAGTAAAGAATTACAATTAACAAATGAATTGAATCTTAAGTTGAATTTCCAAAGCAATGATTCGTTTAGCTTCAATCTATCGCATTTTTCAACGCAGCAATTGACTGATACGCGCCTCCGTGATGAATTGATTAAAGAAGATTCAGTTTACCTACATATAGATACTCAACAGAGTGGAGTAGGTAGTGCAGCGTGTGGTCCTGAGTTAGCAGAAATTTATCGCCTAAATGACAATCATTTTGCTTTAAACTTCTCATTAAATATTAAATAAATAATTGTATTAAAAAACAAGGCAAGAAGTTAAATCTTCTGCCTTGTTTTTTTTATTATTTAAGTTGCTTAAGTGCTTCTTTAATTTCTGTATTTCCTTGTGTCACATTAAACGATTGACCAATTGTTTCTGGTGTATCAAGAGCCGTGACAATAATTTTTGCAACATCTGCACGAGTAATACGGTCAATATTAATGTCTTCAAATGATTCAATGGCAATTTTTCCTATGCCATTGTCATCTGTCAATATATTAGGTTTCACAATTGTATAATCCAAGTTACTGTTAATTAAGGCTCGATCTGCATAATGCTTTGCCACATAATAGGGAACAATAGACTCCCAACTTTCACGATTTTCAGCGCCAAAAGCACTTAAGAGAATAAAACGTTTGATACCATTTTGTGCAGCTGCTTCCATAGCTTTAACAGCTCCATCTAAATCAATTAATAGAGTCTTATCAGCACCAGTACTTCCTCCAGATCCAGCAGTAAAAATTACTGCATCAATATAAGTCATTAATTTTGCTAGAGTAGAGACCGAATCTTCTAAATTACCAAGACGCGTTTCAAATCCTTGCCCATTATATTTCTCTATTTGCTCTTCTTTACGTAAAAAGAGGACTGGATCATATGCTTTATTATTCTGAAGTTCTTGGCTGACTAGCTGCAAACTTTGCCATTTGCTCCAATAACTAAAACTTTCATCTCATCAATTCCTTTCTATACTTAAAATACCATAAGAATTAACACAGACAAAACTATCATCTTCACCATTGTTCGATGATTCACATGATAAAGATATTTGTGAATTGGTATTTTAACAAAAGTAAGTGCTTTCATTATGAAAACTGATGCTTTAAGCGTTTACTTGAAAATTAATGTGATTTTTATCACAAAAAAGCTTTACAAATCCTTGTGAATGTTTTAACATATACTTGTAAAACAAATAGAGGAGAGATCACATGACTTTACAAGAAAAAATAAATTTAACTATTGAAGTTCCTTCCACGGAAGAAATGATTGATTCACTTGTCACTAAAGCTCTAGAGGCATTAGATGATTATCAGAATTATGACCAAAAGCAAATTGATCATATTGTAGCAAAAGCTTCCATTGCTGCGCTCGACCAACATGGTAGTTTAGCTAAACATGCAATAGAAGAGACTGGTAGAGGAGTTTTTGAAGATAAAGCGACCAAAAACATCTTCGCTTGTGAACATGTGACCAACTATATGAAGAAACAAAAGACTGTGGGTATTATTTCTGAAGATGATGTGAGTGGCTTAATTGAAATTGCAGAACCTGTGGGTGTTGTTTGTGCAATTACACCAACGACTAACCCAACTTCTACTACCATTTTTAAATCTTTAGTTGCTCTAAAAACAAGAAATCCAATTGTTTTTGCTTTCCATCCATCTGCACAGCAATCCTCTGCTCATGCAGCTCAAGTTGTAAAAAATGCAGCAATCGCTGCAGGTGCACCAGAAAATTGTATCCAATGGATTGAGTATCCATCTATGGATGCTACTAGTCATTTAATGAATCATCCAGGTGTAGCAACTATTTTAGCTACAGGTGGTAATGCAATGGTTAAAGCGGCATATTCTTGTGGTAAACCAGCATTAGGAGTTGGAGCAGGGAATGTTCCAGCTTATATTGAAAAAACAGCAAATATTAAGCAAGCTGCAAGCGACCTTACATTAAGTAAATCTTTTGATAATGGTATGGTCTGTGCTTCAGAACAAGGAGTCATTGTTGACAAGGAAGTGTATGAAGCATTTAAAAATGAAATGCTTTCCTATCATGCTTTTGTAGTCAATGCAAAAGAAAAAGAAAAATTAGAAAAATTCTGTTTTGGTGTCACTGCATATAGTGAGAATGTTGCTGAAGCAAAACTAAATTCAAATATAGTTGGAAAATCTGCTGTATGGATTGCAGATCAAGCAGGGTTTAAAGTACCAGAAGGAACTAATATCTTAATTGTTGAAGTAGAAGAAGTTGGTGAAGTCGAACCAATGACTCGTGAAAAATTGTCTCCTATTTTAGCAATGGTAGAATCCTCATCAACTGCAGATGGAATCTCAAAAGCAGTACAAATGGTTAATTTCAATGGCTTAGGACACTCAGCTGCTATTCATACTGCAGACAATGAAATAGTTAAAGAATTTGCTAAACAAGTTAAAGCGATTCGGGTAATCTGGAATTCACCATCAACCTTCGGAGGGATAGGTGATGTGTATAATGCCTTTATTCCTTCATTAACACTAGGATGTGGTTCATACGGTGGAAACTCTGTAGGTGACAATGTCAGCGTCTTTAACTTATTGAATATTAAAAAGGTAGGGAGAAGACGTAACAATATGCAATGGTTTAAAGTGCCACCTAAAGTTTATTTTGAACGTAATTCAATTACATACTTGAAATCTATGCGTAATATTAGCCGTGTAATGATTGTCACAGATAAATCAATGGTAAAACTTGGCTTTACAAGTAAAATTATTCAACAATTAGAAGCTAGACCTAACGAGGTTATCTATCAAATCTTTAGTGACGTTGAGCCGGATCCTGATATTACAACAGTGAGACGTGGGGCGGAAGATATGAATGCTTTCCAACCTGATACAATTATTGCACTAGGTGGAGGTTCCGTAATGGATGCTGCAAAAGTAATGTGGCTATTTTATGAGCAACCTGAGATTGATTTTAAAGATTTAGTTCAAAAGTTTTTAGATATCCGTAAAAGAGCTGTTCGTTTCCCTGAGTTAGGTGAAAAAGCAAAATATGTAGGAATCCCAACTACCTCAGGAACTGGATCAGAAGTTACACCATTTGCTGTTATTTCGGATAAAAGTAAAAATATGAAATATCCTTTAGCAGACTATTCACTGGTACCAAATGTGGCTATCGTTGACCCAGTTCTAGTTGAAACAGTACCTACTTCAGTTGCTGCTGATACAGGAATGGATGTCTTAACTCACGCAATTGAAGCATATGTCTCAGTCATGGCAAGTGATTTTACTGATGGATTAGCGCTACAAGCTATTCAGTTAGTTTTTGATAATCTGGAAAAATCAGTCTTAGAACACGATTCTGAAGCAAGAGAAAAGATGCATAATGCTTCTACACTTGCTGGGATGGCTTTCGGTAATGCCTTTTTAGGAATCTGTCACTCAATGGCCCATAAAATAGGTGGCTTTTACGACACAGTTCATGGTAGAACTAATGCGATTCTATTACCCTTTGTCATTGAATATAATGGACAAAAACCGTCCAAACAAGCCAATTGGCCTAAATACAATTATTATCAAGCAGATGTAAGATACCAAACGATTGCCAAACAACTTGGCTTACCAGCAAAGACAGCTGAAGAAGGGGTGAAGTCATTAGCCAAGGCAGTTTTTGATTTAGGATGTCGCGTTGGTATCGAAATGAATCTAAAAGCACAAGGTGTCGATCAAATTGATTTAGAAAATCGAGCGACTGAAATTGCTTATCTCGCTTTTGAAGACCAATGTACCCCTGTTAATCCACGACTAGCCCTAGTCAGTGATATGGCTGAAATAATAAAGAAAGCATATGACGGTTATCAAGCGTAAAACCATTTAAATAAATATCACCTTAAAAAATAATTAAATAAAGAGTCACCTTTGTATCTTACTTCTAAAATTGGGTATAATTAACTTTAACAGTTTAGAAAGAAGAACGAGGTGATTTTTTTTATGAAAAAGCTGCTCTTAAGTATTATGGGGATTTTATCTTTCTTTGTATTTGCCAATTTTGCTTTGAACAAAAAATTAAAAATTGTTAATTACCGATACCACCATGAAAATATTAAAACCCCTGTTAAAATTGTTGTTTTAACGGATTTGCATAATAACCTATATGGAAAAAAACAAGAAGAACTTATTAAGCCAATAAAAGAAATCAATCCCGATTTAATTTTACTAGTTGGTGATTTATTTGAAGTTAACAATGGAACAGAAAATACGCGTTATTTACTTGAATGGGTTGGAGCAAATTATCCAAGTTATTTTGTAACGGGTAACCATGAGTATTACACTAAAGAAGTGAATACATTAAAAAATATTGTAGAAAGTTATCAGATTCAAGTTTTAGATGGTAAAGTTGATTTGCTTGAAATTGGTGATACACAATTACAAATTGGAGGAATCGATGATGGCAAGCACAGCAGTAATTATCCTTATCAATTACGACAACTTTCTGAAAGTTATGATTCAACCTTAGATAGTTACAATATCTTATTAAGTCATCGTCCAGAGATATTTAATGATTTTAAGGATTTACCGATAGATTTAATTTTGTCTGGCCATGCTCATGGTGGGCAAGTACGAATTCCTTTCATTTTAAATGGCTTATTTGCACCTGATCAAGGGTTTTTTCCTAAATATGCTGGTGGCGAATATCATTTAGGGGATAGGCAGTTGGTTGTGAGTCGTGGATTAATTTTTCAAAACCAACTTCCTAGAATTTTTAATCGGCCAGAATTGGTGACGATTGTACTTGGCGAGTAAATGAAAAAAACGTAGCTGTTTCAATAACAGCCACGTTTTAAATTTAACAAAACCATTGCTAAAAAAATATATGCTAAGAGGTTGAAATTATAATATGAAAGATTTTCGTAAAGGTATTAAACTTTTTAAAGAGAATGATTTTACAATCAACCATGAGCTTTATGAATCATTGAGTGATTCACAATCACCGCATACACTTTTTATTAGTTGTTCTGATTCAAGGGTCAGCCCTGAAAGACTGATGCAAGCTTATCCCGGTGAATTATTTCAGTTAAGAAATATCGCAAATATTGTACCACCATTTGATCATAGTTATGAAAATATTGAAGCAGCATCTGTTATTGAATTTGCACTAAAAGTACTAGAAGTGGATAATATCATCGTATGCGGTCATTCCAACTGTGGTGGGTGTGCTGCCGCAATAAATCCAGATTTTGATTCAGAATTGTTACCCTATACTGCAGACTGGATAACACAATTACATGATTTAAGTGCAGAAATCAATGATATTTATCCTGAAATTTCTCCAGACGATAAAGCAAAAAAATTGGAACAACTTAATGTTAAGCAACAATTATCAAATTTAATGACATTTCCTACAATTAGGCAAAAAGTAGAACAGGGGACACTGACTATAAATGGCTGGCACTACCATATTGGAACAGGTGAAATTTATATTTACAATTCACTGGGCCAAGATTTTGAATTAGGTTAATTTACTACTAAAGATTGGTTGGTTTTCTCTAAATAAAAATCAATGATAGGTTTGATATCAAGGACATATTGATTGATACCTTGGTATTCACCATTCTCGTCATACATGCCACGGTAATAGTGTACAACATATTCATCGTCATTACTGGTTGGCATGACGACTGGAACAACTTCTTGTGTACGGTTTCTAAGTGAATGAACTACCCAAGCCACATAATTATGAATCATTTCTGGATGTGAGCCTCCTAAAGGATCACCAATTTCTTCAATTGTCCGAGCTACGAGCATCTCTTCAGCATCCTTAGTTTTGTTAAAGTATAAAAACTGATTGTTGCTATCAACAAATGAAGATTCGAAAGGCATAGTTTTTAAAAAGTTATTTATTTGATTAACTGTTAGTATTCCACTGTCTAACTGGACATAGGTGTCACCGCTGACAGCATTTGTCATTTTAATAGCTTTTTCCAACCATTCTGGATCTTTTTTATCAATCTTTAAAGTTGTGTTAATTTCTCCACTGGCAGATAAATCTTCTAATTCAGCAGCTTCTTCAGGACTAACATCTCCAAAATCTCCATACATTTCTTCATCTAAAGGTCTTTCGGATGCACCACTTGTTACATCTTGCGAACTAGCTAATGTACGCATAATCATAGGTAACTTTTTAACACCATATGAAACTCCAATATATAATACAATACCTAATATTGCACCTAATAAAATATACTTAAAATTCTTCATAATATCTCCTTACGGTTAATTTTCACTTTATTTATTATATAAATAATATTTATATATTTCAACAGTGTTTATCTATAAATGTGAAAATTTTGCTTTAAGCATTGATTTTAAAACCGTTTTGATTTTATAATGGTATAATTGTTTGTAATAAATCATTGAATTGTATAAGTTAGTTTATTTTAGAAAGGGATGGATAGAGTGAAAAGATTTATTAATTCAAATATTCTAAAAATTGTTTTTTTATTTTCAATTTTATTTACAAATAATTACTTTGTAAAAGCGGAAAACCAGATAATTGATTCTAGTGGTTTTTCAATAACAACACAATTGCCTAAATCTGCACCTGAAGTAGGAAAAGGTGAATTGTATGTTGAAGTCAATGATAATAAACCTTATTTTACAAATAATGATTTGACAATAGCAGATCCATGGATTGAGTTTAGTCAATTGGATGACTATGGACGTACTGGTCCAGCCAATGCCGTTTTGAATGCAGATTTAATACCAGCAGAAAAGCGTGGGAATGTATCTAAAATTACTCCTAGTGGATGGCAGCAAGTTCAGTATGATGGACAGTATTTATATAATCGGAGTCATTTGCTTGGATTTCAATTAATTGGAGATGGCATTCCAGAACTTAACTTAATGACTGGAACACGTGAATTTAATGCGGATGGAATGGTACCTTTTGAGAATTTTGTGGCGATGGTTATCGAATCAGGATTAACCGTAAGATATCGTGTAACGCCATTTTATGAAGGTGGTAATGCATTAGCAAGTGGTATCTTCATGGAAGGATTTTCAATAGAGGATAATGGTGAAAGTTTATCATTTAACTTGTATATACCTAATAGACAGACTGGTATAGCCATCGATTATGGGACTGGTTTAAGTATAGAAGGGGATGCGATCACCCAAACGGATACAGGCCATGATTCTTATAGGCAAACCGAAACTGTTTTGCATTATTCTTTTAACCGAGATGGTAGCTTAAATAATAATCAAACAGTCAATCATTCAACTACTACATCCGAATCAATTGTCGAAAACAAAACAGCTACTGAAGAAAAATCATTGACTGCTCAATATATTGTGAATACAAATACGGGAAAATTTCATTACCATTATTGTTCCAGTGTGGATCAAATGGCTGAACATAACAAGATGCCTATGGATGATTATGACGCAATTATTAATATGGGGTATGTTCCATGTAAAAGATGTAATCCTTAAAAACAACATTTTGAAATTATTAAAAAGAATGACTAGCTGCTTTATTTTTATATTATGCTACTCATTTTTTGAAAGTTGAATAGTTATTTCATTGGGAAATAATTTAGTTAAAGCATTTTCTAAGTATTATTAAAGTTTTGCAATTATCGATTTTTTTATTTTGTAAGATATAGTTTATCTTCTATCTAAATTATCGATGGTATTTATTGGCTTAAATGTTTTGCTTTACTTACGTGTAAGTACTTTTATTTCTATGTTTGTAGAACAATATATTGCTGTCATAGGTTTACTAATTTTCTTTGTCAGTGGTGGTTTTGCTTTTGTTTCGCAAACATCATTTAATCTAAATTGGATATTACTATTTAATTATCTTAATACGATTTCTATTGTAACAGGTGAAAGTGCAATACTTAGTGAGATGCCAAATCTAAATGATTATGGGACTATTGTGTTATTAGTTTGAATTATATTTTTCGATATTTTGTGTCGAATTCGGACTAAGTATATGAAAGTGATTCAATAGAATGATAATATGCTACAAGCTTTTATGGATTGGCTTGTTGCATATTATTTTTATGCAGCTTAGTGAAGACTTTAAATAATTTATAGAATTAAAATAATATAATATATATTATGTAAACCCAAATTTGATAAATTAAAATAAACGATTAAATTAACGAAAGTTCATTAACTTAATTCGCTCTCTTCTCTCTTTTAAAGATAAAAGGTCTTTGCGTATCCTTTATCGCTCCACTCAATGATAATTAAAAAATTCATTGTGTATCATGGCAATAAAATAGCTGATATTGGCTTTCTTGGCGCATTATCTTTCACAGCATAGCAGGTAGTTTCTTCTACCGATAGTCCGCATTTCACCGACTGGCTTTTATTTACAATAGGTCTGCTAAGACCTGTTAGGTAATAATCGAAAATTACCATTCATTTGTCAATGAACAATTAAGAGAACATCCATTCGGCTCTCGTTAATGAAAGTTTACCAAATTGTTTACTATAAATCAAGTTAATATTGAATATTTTAGATAATTAAATATTGCTCTTAAAGCTTAGTGTTGCAAGATATTTCTCCTAATACTAAATGTTAACTAAATATATTAAATGTAAATTAAGCTTTAAATGTTCATTTGAGTGTTGAATTGTAACGTATGGGCAAAGAAACAGAATTTTATTTATATTTTATTTTTTTAATAAAATTTTTTGTTTCTAAGATCTCTCATATCACGCATTGCACCTGCATATTTCACAATGTCCTCAAGTAAGAAAATACGGTGCGCGCGATACTTTCCTTTACCATATTCATGCACTAATCTCAACGTCCCTCTATCAACCGCAGTGACTAATTGTCCGTTATGCACATCTGCCAAATGCGTGGCTTCTGTTTGATTAGTTGTATATTTGTTTAATAATACTTCCAGTGCTTGTATCTTTTCTTCCCTCTTGAACGATTCGAAGAGGTGTAATAGTTCCTCTACATTTTGTGATTTTTCCATTTTCATTATCTCCCACTCTGACTCTTAGTTTGTTTATCTCTAATTGTCCTTTTTGTAAAAAATTATCAGTTAGTGTGTTAAATCGAATTATCTGCTTGATATTGCCTATACCCATATAATTAGCAATATATATTTCTGGTATCCCTGCATTTAAACAATCTAGTACAAAACGATTTCGTAAATTCGTTGGATTTGTATAGATATCGTACCGCTTAAGTTTTTCAAAGACCTTTGTGATATGATGTTTTTTTATGGCTTTATTATTTTTATCTAATAAGAGAAATTCATTCATTGATTGGTATTTTTCTTCATAGTAATTAAAAAAACAGGTCCTGTCGTACTTGTATAAACTTATTTGTAGCTCTTTATTATTTTTAACAAATCTCACAGTAGAATTTTTAAGGTCTACATCACTCATTTTTAATTCAATTATATCTTTGGGTATCATTCCATGGTTCATTATTAATATTAGAATTATTTTTTCGTATTGATCAAACTTAGTTGAATTTTTAACTAACAAATCAATTTTATTGGTATGTTTTTTGCTTGTGCAGACTGGTAACTTATTATATTTAAGTGATTTAAAATAATATATACGTTGCAAATCTGGATTTATATTTTCAATTGAAAGATAGTTAAAAAATATTTTCATTGAAGATAATTCACTATTATACGAGCTTTTTGTTTTTTTATCCTTGATGTATTCTAAATAAGTATAGATGTCCTTAATTTTAACACTTTCGGTATCTAAAGATTGTTGAGATATAAAACGATTAAATTTTTGAGCATAATGCAAATGTGTAGTAATTGAATTACTACTATACCCTTTTTCTTGTAAGTATTCTGAATAATATTTCATAGAATTACACCTTCTCTTCTAACAACCATTCTATCATGTTTTCGCTTGCTTTTTAAATTGTAATAGAAAGACGAAACGTTATTAAATTAACATTTGAATTTTAGATATTGAGTTGTATTAAATCTATTCCGGTAGTTTCTAAAAAGAAATGTATAAGAAGATTTTATGGAACATGAACTAAGCTACTGATAATGAAAACATATTAAAGTAAATGGTTTAATCTTCAACCGAACAAGGAAAGAATAGTGCCCTATTGTAATTTCTTGTTTTCACGTATATATTAAATTTATTTAAAGGAGCTTTGATTTGACGTTTGGACTCTTGAGTAAGTTATTTTACGAAGCAATGGAAGAAACTTCATTTGAGGATTATTTAAAGGAAAACTATTGCTAACTTTAGATGGTGGTATTTCACTGGGAGCTTGCTGGAATTTTTATTTTCTTTATAGATAAAGATGAAAGTGCTAAACATGTTTATATTAGATATAAGCACACTCGTATAAAGTCTGTTTGTTTTTTGAAAATTAACTATAATGTTTTGCTATTTAACAAGTACATTTTGTATAAAATATAATAATAAGGAAGTAGAGAATATAAATGACCCTACTTTCTTATTTGTTAATGCTTTTTTTCATTACAATTCAACTAGCATAATCTTTTATATTTCAACTGACCCTCTACTTATGTGAAAAATATTACCGCAGTAACTTTTAATAATTCCGTCTCAATATCTGCGATTAGATTTAGAGACGTCTATCGCTGCTTATTGCATTGAAACGCTTCAAATAAATTCTGTCCTATTTCTTCCATGTACATACGCATTCACAGAATGTAAACATAATTTGAGTCCTTAAAAAAATTATTCAATATAATTGTGTTTAATAAGAAAAAAATCATTTAGCCATTTTCTGTCATTATAGTTTCTAGCAGACTTAAACAGTAAACGATCATATAAAACGCCCTTTAATAATCAAACTAAATGATGTTCGTGTTATGAAGTGTAAATATTTTTAAGTGAGATTTTATAAATTATTGCTGATATTGTTCTTATGTTTGTCATTAATTCGCAGATAGATTGATTGACTGATTATTTTTTAGGTTGATTCAATATATTGTGGAGATGTAAAGACTCAAACCTATAAATAGGCCGACTTGAGAGTGCGGAATAATCACTATTTAACACTTACAAAAAGCAGCTAACTTTTTTAATTGTTAACTGCTGTATTATTTTTAAATTCGCTTGAAGTGAAACTGAATTTTCGCCACTTTTGAAAAAAATGTTGTTTTCATCATCAATTTTAATTTACAAATGGAAATAAGCATGAAATTTCTTATTAGTTTCCTACCTGATAAGTGTTCTCAATTATATAATTTCACTTTTATATAACAATTCTATGTAAACTTTAATGGCTCTTCATTTATTTTGAGATAAAGTAACATATCCGTATTAATATCCAAAATATCAATGAAAGTATTACAATCAATAGTATTATTAATACCTATTTTAAAGGTAGCATTAGAAGAATAATTTATATCAAGATGATTTAAAGGATGAGTAAATTTCCATTCTCACGTTCCTTATCATAATCATACCTTAAGTATCCCGATTCAAATACTAGTAATTCCTTTAATATTTGCCATATTTGATCTTTGTTTGGTCTTGTGTCGAAACTAGATAATATTTGCATTATTTCAGAGTCTAAATCAAGCACTCCTTGATTGTTGGATATGTCGCTCTTAAAGAGCCATCTCATCGGACTTAAATGAACCACTTAAAACGCTCACTCTTGAGCCAGATAAATCGGGCCATTGAACCATTTTCATGGTTCTTTTTTATATTTAGTTACTAATAATTAATTCTATTCCCATTCTTCTCCTCAAGTCACGAAATGTTCCTATTCGTCACATTTCTGTTCTTGATACGCAGATGGGCCGTCAACAACTCTGCTTTCGCTTATCAGCTTAGCATTCGTTGGATGGACGTAGAATTAATCACTTGTGATTAATTCTACTCCCACTCAATAGTCCCTGGCGGCTTATCCAATTCTCCTTTTAAAATATATTTTGTTACAAAAATAGTATAACGGTAGATTGTTTAAATTCAGTAAATATCATGTAAATTTTACGTAAATATAACTAAATTTTATATCATAATTTAATACCTATTTTTTAAGACTCCTATAATAATGCACTTAGATTGATTTTAAATATGAAAGATTTTTCATATATTTCATCAAAAAAAGGGGCTGGGCAATAAGTCCCAACAACACTTAGACCAAACAATATAAATAACCATCTCAGTCGATTTCAAATTACTGTGATGGTTATTTTCATTTTATAGAGAATCTTTCTAGTATTACCCAATCTGAGTGATACCTTTTTTAAGGATGCCACTCAACTTTGTTAAATTCATGCTCATTAGAAGCAGTCCGAGATCATTTCTCACCCCGACTTCTCCTCTGACATGAACTCTACGCACACCAAAGTTACGCTTCATACGCCCGAAAACCGTCTCAACATCAATCTTACGTTGAGCGTATTTTCGTTTGCCTGAATCGCTTTCTAATGCTTCTTTTGCTTGGTTTTTGTAGAAGTCCCACACGGCATTGATACTGATTGTCCGTTGATGACCTGAAGGTGTCAGCACAAGGGTGTCTAGTTCTGGACTGGCTTGCGTTTTATCTGCTTTATACACTTTGAAATCCCGTGTAAAGCCTGATTTGTCGGTCCGTTGGCTGTGATGGCTAAAACTAAATTGGACACCATCATGATCAACGTAACAGTCTAACACTTCATCATAGGCACAATTGTGTCGTTTGGTTGGATCGTTTTTATAAGCTTTTGTTTGTTCTTTGCGGTACATGCCATGAGGAATTAACGCTTCTTTTTCTAACTCGTTCATTAGGTAAGCGTAATTTTCCTCACTTCCATACCCTGCATCAGCTACAATACTTTTGAATAAACTTAACGTTGGTAGCGACTCAAGAAAAGGCCGTAAGGTCCGAGAATCACCTGGATTCGGAAAAATTTCAAACCCAACTACATACTGATCATTGGTCGCAATTTGGAGATTATATCCCGGTTTCAATTCACGGTTTTTCATAGGATCTTCTTTCATGCACATAAAGGTCGCACTAGTGTCTGTTTTTGAGTAACTATTTCGACCTTGGAATGTTGCGTTCGCCTGCTCATAACGCTGCTTGCGAGGTAAGAAATTAGTCACAAGCTTTCTCAAATGTTTTTTGATTGTGCGACGCTCCCGTTTATTCGCAGAACCACCTTTAATGGCCTTTGCTTCTGCCTCAATCACTTCATCTAACGTTCCAATGCGTGCTTCAGCTGCTTGAATCATTTGATTCAAGGCTTGACTAGTATTTAATTCATCCTCAGCCATCGCTAAGGCAACCTTGCGTTCAATGAGTTCGTCATACAGTGCTTTGATATCTGCATCCAATTTCGCTTCATATTTTTCGACCGCTTTACGCCAAACAAAAGAATACTTATTGGCATCCGCTTCTACTTTAGTCCCATCTACAAATAAAGCCTCATCTTTCAAATAGCCATGTTCACTCAAAAGAAACGTGAAGTAGATAAATGTCTTTTGAACCAATAATGACGTTTCTGGCTGGACACGAAACGAATTAATCGAGCGATAACAGATATATTCATCGTGAGTTAACCACTTCATCGGAATCAACTCTTCATTCATTTGTACGATTTTACGGCCGCTGAAAGTGGCACGAGAATAAGCAAATAATAACATTTTGAGTAACATGCGCGGATGGTGAGCGGGACGACCTGTTAACGCAGGCGCATGAGTGAACTCTTCATCCGGGATTGAGTCAACAAATAGACTGATAAAACGCGCATCGTGAGTGAGCGGGATATCAAAATCAAGATTTAGTACTAACGAACAATCGGGTGTGTTATAATTTTTATACATGGAAGGTCCTCCTTTTTTTGGTCCCTATGGTTTTGTGGTTATTACTATTATACCACGGAGGCGCTTCCATTTTAATTTTAACTAATCAAAAAAACGGGTTTCTCACAGTGATTGTGGAAACCCGTTTTTCTATTTTAGAGAAGTTTTTGCCCAGCCCCTTGCAGAACACTAGAACATTGACATATACATTGAGGCAAAATAGAGACTAACTAATATTAAGAATATTCCGCCTACTTTTGTGGTAAAAATATAAAATTCACTCGGTTCTGCATCTTTAATCGTCAATCTCACTGAAAATCTTGATATTTCTTCAGCGAATTTAAAGACAAGAATCCCAATAATCAATAAAACAAAGACTCTCAAAGATGATAAGAGGATGGAGAAATTATTGTTGCGTATTTCGGCTTGATTCTCTTTAGCATTGGCATAAGCGACATTTAATACTCCATCCAGTATATCTGAATCTTGATCTTTAGCTACCACTTCATTATCCTTGATTTCATAAGCAATGGTTTCATTAGGACTGATAAATTCTTTAGTTAAGAAATTCAGTTTACCAGTCACATTGTTAATATCCTCATTGTTGTCAATGGTCATAATTGTATTAAGGAAGATGGTGTGGCTGATACTCTGTAGCCTCTCATACTCAGGAACACTCCCCGCTTGGCTTTGATTAATTCCTTCATATTTTTCTGCTTGTTCAAGAGCTACTTCATTTAAGGCTTCATAGCGGGTAGCGACAGGAACGGTGGGCCAAAAGGAATGAATCCAGGAACCTACTAAAGCAATCAATACCACTCCCAGTAATATGTAATACCATTTTTTCATATCTATTCCTCCTCTTCCTTAATAATTTCAAAGGATTCAAAGGATTCAAGGGTATATGAAGGTAACAAATTAATTCTAAATTTATCCAACCGAATCCCATTATTACGAATCAATCCTGTCAATTTATCCCCTATTTCAACTTCCTCTTTTATTAAATCCTCTGGTACTTGAATTAGGATTGAACTTCCTCTACTTCCTGTTTCAAAAATATAAAAGCCATTTTCTACATTAATTTCAACAATTTCACCCTGATAATTCCGAAAATCAAAATCTACACTATAGCTATTAGAAAAATTATCCATCACTCTTGAATAATAATCACTATAGATTAATGGTGTGACAAAATCTTCGTCTAAAATCGGTTCTTCAGACATGATTGATATATCATTTTCAACTTCCCCAATTAAATTTGTTTCATCATTTATTAAAGGCTCTAGCTTAGGATTTGCTAATGACTCTGTGTAGTTAGGAGCTTCACCCGCTGCTATTTCATCAGTCAAATCACGCCTTAAATATAGGACACCCTTTTTGAGACCTTCTTTTAATAGAGTAATATCTCCTAATTGAAAATCTTCATCCGTTTCTATCCATTGATCAAAAGCTGACTTGATTTCCTCTTGACTCAAACTACTATCTAATGTTTTAGTAAAAATTGAAAAATAATTAAATAAATCATCATACTTATAACCTTGCTTGAGAATTTCATCATAAAAGTTTAACTTATTGTTGGCCAACCTCAACTCGATTAAATGACGATCATCATAAATACCTGAGTACATATAGAGTTCAAAATCTCGTCCAGGATAAAAATAAGCGGTATTGGAATCATTACCATAGCTATATAGCCCCTTTGCATCTTGGAGATACTTATTGACCTTAAATAATTCTAAAAAGATACGATTGAGATATTCGCGATTAACAAGTGGATTTTCTATCTCCGGATAATCTTCACTAAATATATTGGGGATATCTTCAATTTCATAATCTATCATATTATGATCATAATCAACATCCCAATTACCATGCAATTCATTAATGATTAATTGATTTGCCTGATTATGGTATTCAATGGCCAGATTTGCTTGCTCCTCATTATACTGATTGATAATATCAGTACTAATTAATAAGTCATTTTCTTGTTCTTCTGGTAGACTCCAAGCGTAGTTTGGATAGATTTCGTCATCAATTTCATCACTCAAATCTCTTTCTACGGATATAGTACTCGTGTCACGAGTGACTTTAACTTCTCCGATTTGATAAGGAGCATCGGATTGAAAATTCTCTTTATAAGCCTGGTATATTTCATCCGCCGTAAGAGAGTTATCTAAGGTCTTAACGACTCTACCTAACAAATCAAATTCATCATTAGAACCTAAGGGTAATCTAGAATTTCTGAAGGTAATTTTAAGTGCTTGACCTTGATTATTATCGGTAGATTCGAAGGTCCAAGCTTGATTATCACGATCAAAGATAATAAACCTTCCTTCGTCAAGATCAGATACGTCATAATACTCATTCTTAACTAAAGGAGGATCAAAATTATACTCACTAATATAGTTTATTTCAGACCGTAGTTCTTCATAAGCACGATTTATCCAAGCGGATTCAGTCATAACTTCTTCTTCTCCTGAATAATCTTCAGAATAAATATCCTCAGGTTCAAAGATTTTAACTAATACTTTAAATAGATCTTCTTCTACGGATTCTATTTCAAATGCCTTAATATTTATTGGAGATATTAACAATACAAATATGAATACGGTAATCCAGCTCATTCTCTTAAACATGACTTCCCCCCCTAAAAATGGTATTATATAATTTAATTATAGTTTAACATTTCAAAATTTAATTCACAATTTATTAGGTTTTATCTATGTATAGACAATAGAAAAATAAAATAAATAAAAAAAGTCTGTTGAATTCAACAGACTTATTCTAGCAAATAATATTCAATTAATTACCTAAATCTTCGCCATTACTTTCAATGACTTTTTTGTACCAATAGAAGGAATCTTTACGCGAACGTTGTAAAGTCCCCTTGCCTTCATTGTCGCGGTCCACATAGATGAAACCATAACGTTTAGACATTTCTCCCGTACCAGCTGATACTAGGTCAATACATCCCCAAACTGTGTAACCCATAAGTGGAATACCATCTTCTTCTACAGCAACTTTAAAGGATTCAATATGCTGTCTTAAATAATCAATACGATAAGGATCATGAATGGACCCATCTTCTTCAACTTGGTCAATAGCTCCTAATCCATTTTCTACAATAAAGAGAGGTTTTTGGTAACGATCATAGAGGGTATTCATTGTCGTTCTAAGACCTAATGGGTCAATAGCCCAACCCCATTCAGATTTCTCTAGATAAGGATTGACCGCCCCTTTAAAGGCATTCCCTTGAGTCATCGGCACATCTGTATTAGCAGGGTCCACTGAGGTCCGGGTTGAATAATAGCTGAAGGAAATATAATCTACGGTATTTTCCTTTAGTAAGACCTTATCTTCTTCAGTTAAACCAATATCAATTTGGTCTCGTTCAAAGCGTTTCAGAGCCCAAACTGGATACTCACCACGAGATTGGACATCGATGAAGAAGAAGTTATTTTGATTATCGATTTGAGCTTGACGTTGGTCTTTAGGATTGGCACTGTAGGCATAGTAGTCTCCTGCCGCAATCATACAGCCCATTTGAGCTTGAGGATCAATTTCCCGGAGTCGTTTAGTGGCTAAAGCGCTAGCTAACAACTCATGGTGAGCAGCTTGGAACATAACTGTATCCCGGTCTTCCCCTTCTTCAATATAGAGACCTGCTCCCATAAATGGTAAGTGAAGAATCATATTGATTTCGTTAACTGAAATCCAATACTTTACTTTGCCTTTGAATCGTTCAAAGAGGGTCACAGCTAATTTCTCATAAAGCTCAACCATTTCACGACTCTTCCAAGAACCATATTCATCGACTAAATATTTTGGAACATCGAAATGGTTAATGGTTACTACAGGTTCAATACCATATTTAAGTAATTCATCAATGACATTTTCGTAGAAAGCTAAACCAGCTTCGTTAGGCTCAGCCTCAATACCATTTGGATAAATTCTTGCCCAGGCAATAGAGAAACGGTAGCATTTAAAGCCCATTTCAGCAAATAGGGTTATATCCTCTTTGTAATGGTGATAGAAATCAATGGCTTCATGACTTGGGTAATATTGGCCTTCAGGTACATCGCTATAGTGTCGGTTTCCTGCAGAAATAGGACGTCTAAACTCTCCATGAGGTATTAAATCAACATTGGTTAAACCTTTACCATCCGCTAAATAGCCACCTTCCACTTGGTTAGCAGCTGTCGCTCCACCCCATAAGAAATTTGCATCTAAGGTCATTTCAAGTCCTCCTTAATTATTTGACTGAAGTAAAAAGATAATCTCCTGCCTTAATTATATCATCTGTCGTAAAAATCACATCTGTATAGTCTCCAGATTTAGTTACAATGACAGGTACAACTGAAGATTTTCCAGCCGCTTCAATTGTCGCAATATCAAATTGGATGAGAACTTGACCTGCCTGAACAGTATCGCCATTTTCCACTAATTTAGTAAAGCCTTGGCCATTCATTTCCACAGTATCAATCCCAATATGAATTAGAATTTCAGTTCCTAAATCAGTAGTAATACCAATAGCATGGCCAGTATCAAATAAGGCTGTGACTTTTCCGTTAGCAGGTGCCTTAACAAGGCCTTCACTCGGTTTAATCGTAATTCCTTTACCTAGAGCCCCACTTGAGAATACAGCGTCAGGGGTTTCGCTTAATGGCATAAGTTCTCCAGATAGAGGACTGGCAATAATTTCTTCATCTTCTGCAACTACAGGAACTGGAGTCACATCATTAGTATCATTAACTATCACATCATCAGCAACCGCCTCAGTCGCTTTATCTAATCTTTCCACAGGGAATAACATTTGTAGAACAAAAGCCACTAGGGTAGCAATAGCAAAACCAATTAAGAAATTCCAGAAATTGGCACCTAAAGTTCCATCTGGATCGATTCCTCTAAACATTGAGAAAATTCCTAAACCACCAGTACGGTAAGAAACTGTATTTGTGTAACCAATGTAAGCTCCCGCAATAGCATTAGCAATAATTGCGTAAATGAATGACCGTCTTAGAGGTAACATCAAACCATAAACTGCCGGTTCAGAAATACCAAATAGAGCTGAGAATGAAGCCGGGATAGCAATTTGTTTCACTTTGTCTTCTTTAGATTTAATAATCAGAGCCAGTAAAACCCCTAAAATACCAAAGGTTGACATCATAGTTGTTGCACTCACTGGTTCAAAACCTTGTTCAGCTAAGAGTAAGAACTGAATAGGAATAATTCCCCAGTGTAAACCAAAGATAACTAAAATTTGCCAGATAGCTGCTAAGAGAGTACCGAATAAGATAGGACTGATATCATAAATACCAACAAAGAACTCTCCAATAATAGCCGATAAGAAGTTAGCAATTGGACCAATGATTAATAAGGCAATTGGGAATGCAATCAAAACGGTAAAGAATGGCGTTAAGAAAGATCTCAAAATCTTAGGTAATCGTTGGCTAAACCATTTTTCTAGCTTAGAACCAAACCAAACTGAAGCGATAATCGGAATAATTGAGGCATAGTAACCACTTCTCGGTAATATTACGGGTAAACCTAACATAGATAATTGAACATTGGATTCAAATGGAGTTCCCGCAAATAAAGTATAGAGAACCTCACGATTATTGATAGTGCCTAAGCTGGTAGTGTCAAATATTTTGTGTAACCTACATATTAAGATTGTAATATAATTAATAACTATTTATTGAATTTCACCTTGCCTTTTAGATGAATTATCATAACGACCAGTGAACTTGTACTTCCTCTCAACAAGATAATTCATCTAAAAGGCAAGGCCAGCAACCGAAGGGCGCTAGTTAAGCCTCACATGATACTTGAGGATTTTTCTGTTCCTCTTCTTAAGTTGAATTCATTAACCGGCCTTTTGAGATCTATCAGCAGTTGAAGTTCAAATGCAACCTTCCCAAAGCCTTTATGAATACGATTTGCGAACTTGGCATTATATTCTATGACATAACAATAGACTGTCTTTTCTAGGGACGCCTCATGTGGAAATTGTTCTTTAATTTTCGTTCGCTTCTTCAATTGCTTATTAAAGGCCTCGGATAGATTGTTTGTATAAAGTGATGGCCATATCTCTTTGGGAAAATGCATGAACGAGAAAAGGTTCTTTTTATGATAGAATCACAAATTAGTTCAAATAATTATTTGGCGAATAAAAGTTTGATTTTGTTTATCTTTGGAGTGAAATCAACAAAGTTGATAGCCAGCATAACCATTTTATCTACAGAAAGATCATCATCATCTAAAAAATACAGGAGCTATGGATTATCTAATTCTTCTCTCAAGCTGATCTAAATGATAAGCTAACCAAATTATCTAAAAAGAATTACTAAACTAGATGTACTAGTTATTGATGACTTTCTTTTAACACTAACAACTGAATTTAAACAAAAATATTTAATGGAAGTCTTTGAATTGAGAAGCAGAGATCGCTCACTAATTATATCATCTCAAATGGAAACGGGAGAATGGCATAAAAAACTTGGTGACGGAGCAATCGCTGATGCAATACTTGATCGTGCAGTTTCTAATTCTTATCATATATTTATCCATGGAGAGTCACTTAGAATAAAAAATGGCTCAGCAACAACCGACTAGTCCGGTTCAAAAAAACGCGATTTGCCTGGTTCAGGTAATCGCGTTTGTATGGTCTTATGGGAACGCTATATGCAATTGTCATTTTCATAAAAAATTTCTTCAAATACTGACTTTAAAATAGTAAGGTTTAGAGCATTTATTTCTAAATCAGTGATAGAATCATATATTACAGGATTTTTTTCTCCCACTTTAACTTCAACATTAAAAGGGAAATTAAAAGAGAAAATTTTATTTTCGATTACAAAAAATAACCTCTTCATCTTATCAACTCTTAGGATGATATAGTTATTAGTCGGTACATCTAGCATATCACCATTTAATATCAAGGGTATTGCTTCTAATATTAGTCTTATGATATGGTTTTTAGTTCTGATTGGTTCGGATGCAATTTCTGTGAATCTTTTTGTCATATTTACCGTAATTTTTTTCATAATAGTACCCTAAATTAATTCAATGTTTTTACTTATTACTTCATTAATTTTATCTATATCTACGCTATCTGACAACATAACATTAACTAGCCTATGAATTTGGTCTTTAATTTTAGGATTTTCAATTTGGTATGACTGTTGTAAAATTTCTTCAACAATTTCAAACTGAGATTTATTTATATTAGCTTCGAGCATTAATTTAGACTTATCCATTATCTCATTATGTTTGGGTTTTCTAACTTTAAGTTTTCCAGTATCATTTAATTCTTGTGCCGCATTTTCAATTTTTAAATTAAGAGGACCATTTTCTTCTGAAAGTATTAAATAGCTAGTAATAAATGACCTTGTGAGCATCATATACAATGAATTTCTAATAGTTGTATTACTATTCAGTGCCGTGGTTGTTAAACAAATAATGAAAGGGAATTCTAAACCTTTTATATTATTTCGATTACTTATAAACAAAGCATCTTTTGTTTTTTCTTTTACTTCGTACCCCTTAATGGCTTTCCAACCAAACAATTGTTCTACCCTTATAATCAATTGTTCTGCTAGATTGTAGTTCGAGTTACTATTTTCAAGAAATACTATGCCAATATCCCCTGGTTCAACAGTAGGATTTTTTTCTAGAATATTTTGTATAGCCCATAAAACCTTTTCTAAATAGTTAATATCTTTAGCAATACAAACTTTAAGGCTAGTAATATCTTCACTAATGTTTTCAAATCTTCTTAATGGCTCTCTTGAAAAGGTGTAATAATCCTCTTCTTTTTCAATCGTATATCCACAAGCTCGCCATTCTTGATCACTTAACCACCTAACTACTGGTCGTTCTAAAAGTCCAAATCCGATAGCATGAGCGAACATCAAGGTTTTGGGGTCTGTCCTATAAACCCTATTTAAAAGAAAATCAGGCTTAATTTCAGTATCTTCATTATAATAATAAATACTTTGAAATATATCGCCAGCAATATAAACCTGATTTTTTGTAACTTTCTCACATAATTCAAAAAAAGCTTCATTAAAATCTTGACTTTCATCAATTAAAATGTAATCAAAAAACGGCTCAAACGTCCCTTCCAATTCAAGTTGATTTAGCATTTCCAACGCGTTTTTACAAACTTTTTCAAAAGATACTGACCAGCTATATCTTTGAAAGGGAATATGATAATGACTACAAATAAAACTATATAAACCTGAATTTTTGTCTGCTTTAGAACCCCAACTACGTTCCACCCAAAGACGCTCGCTCCACTTAATTTGCTCTTCAACTTTCATAAAGTCAAAGAAATTAGGGATTCGTTCTTTTAAATTTTGTGCCAAAATCTTACTAAAACATGTAAAAAATATTTTCGAATTTTCTTCATTAATGTAAATATCCTTCAATTTGTGCAAAAGCAACTCGGTTTTCCCCGTCCCTGCCAAACCTTGAATTGTTATTATTTTTTTATCTGGTTGTTTATAAATAAACCTTGTTTGTTCACCGTCAAACAAAATAATATTTTTCTTTATTTGCTCTAACGAATTCGTAGGAAACGCACCATCGACACGATCAATATCATTTATACTCCCGGTTAATAAAGATATTAAAAGTTCTCCTTTACGTGCATCCATTTTAGATAGAGAATTACCTTGTATTACTGAGATAATATCATCATTATTTCGAAATTCAATTTCTTCTATAAGTTTATCTTTCCATTTTCTCGGTCTTCCTAAAAAACTTCTGTAATTATATTTATCTGAAATAATCCCAAGGTCTTCAATGAAGTCATCCGAAAAGTCCTGAAATGCGTCAGTGTCATTGCCGATATTAATTATTAATAATTTGTATTTCGGAATAAGAACTACTATTGCTTCTTTGTAAGAGTATTTGTATTTTCTTTCACCCACAGGTTTATTTATTACATACACTTGTGTTTTCTCTTGCTCGGAGAACCTTTCAAGCTCTTGAATTATCGAACATACTTTAGGATTATTTTTTTATCTATATCCAAAAATTCAAAAAAATAACTATTATCCATCAATTTTTCCCCTTTTCAATGTTCACATTTATAGTTTCAGCTTTTTCTTTTTTAAAATCAACAGCTTAATCGTGCGCGCGATCATTTGTTATCCGAACTTCAAAAAGATTTTCAATATTGTAACTGCTAATCTGAATTTACCAGTAAGTTAACTTCCTCAAACTCGACCCAAACTCAATTAGTATCTCTTTTTAGCCATAGAATCTATTGAATTCTTTGTAAATAGATTAATATCTATTAAAACTTGGTTTTTCCACTTTTTTAAATTCCTTTTATCTCATTACATAAACGTGCGTTATTGTTTTAGAAGAGGTTTTAAAATTTAATTGTTTTTGATTTTTGAAATAATATATGAATATAGTTGTTTCAACTTTTTGAGTTCTATTAGTTTCATGTATTGTTCCATAAATTCCCAATCAGGTTTGCCATTTTTTGAAGGCAACAGAAACTTTGTTTTTTTTAGTCTTTCTCCGTTTAATTGTACACCAAAAGATGCTTTGGACTCGGCTGAATTAGATAACATCATTGATATAAATAATCCTGAATACTTGGTTAGATTTTGTTCGTGTAATTCATAAATTGAAGAACCAGCTCCGCCACGACCGACGAAGTCATGGCCGTGATAAAATGCTTTACCAGTAATAGGGTTGATTGTCAATGAGTTACCTTTTGTTAAATGTTTAACATCAGCTTTTACAAAAGCACTTATTCCATTATTTATTGATGATGTTGAGACAAAAGGATGATCACCTTTGACATAATTTGTTTCCGATAATCCTTTGACTCTGTTAAAAATAAAAAAAGTATTAATCTCATAAGAGTTCCATTCAACCCCCACAAGCGTCATATCACTACTCCCTTTTAAATCATGCTCTAATTCTTTAATTTTAGGTTCTATATATTTAAGTATACTTTGAAATTTGTTTTCAAAAATTATTTTGCCCTTTGTTTCCATAAATAACCAATCAGGGGCACCATGATGGTCAATAGGTAACATTATTTTTTCACGCTTAATTCTAAAATCATTAATTTCCCTATTAAAATGATACTTCTCATTTAGTCTACTAAGTAAATTGCTGATAAAGATATAAATATAATTATTCATTTTAGAACTTTTTAATACAGTTACATGGTCACTTGCAATAAATTCATACGGATGAAAGAAAGTTGCCCCTACGCTCCCACTATTAGCTATAGTTAAGCAATTGCTAAATTTTCGAACACCAAAATCATTACCAATAAAACCATCAACGCCATTTTTTTGAGCAGATGACGAGACATAAGGGATTTTACCAGGTATTTGATTTGATTTAGTTAATCTTTTTCCTCGTTGAATTAAATCAAAAATATCTTTAAATTCAAAATAATTCCAATCTTTTTCTTTTTTTATAATTGTATTAGTCATATTCCTCACCATCATTTTTTTTTTCAAATAGATACTCTCGATTATGTAAAACCATGTCAAGTTCGAACGTCAAATAATCAGCTATTTTTTCTTCGAAAGAAGATTCTTCCGGAATTGAATCATTAAAATAATAGAAAGAATGTAACCATTCATCAGTAGCCTCTACGGTTGTTTCAACACAAAAATCATTTGTTGTTTCAATTTGGTTATTCCATACATTTAATAGATGCTCTCTTTTATCAACTGCTGAAATAGTTTCTACCAATCCTATGTGTTTTCTAACCTCGTACCCATCATTTTCAAAATTAATAAACTTAGCTTCATGAGTTTTTAAATGAGGTATTCTAGCTGTAAAGATAGCTATACAAGGATTTGTTCCCACACCATAAAAAGTGTTTTTATTAAGTGTAATTACGCCTTCAAGTGTATGTTTTTTTAATATATTCTCTTTGACATTTTTTTCAAAACTGGTTTTTCCAGTCATTGAACTTTGAGGAACAATAACTGCTACCCTACCACCTTCAACCATTGAATCTAATAAGTGTTCTGTAAATGATATCTCATATAATGATTGATTTTCTTTACTTCCTTGTGAATATGGCGGATTCATCATTCCAACAGTGAATTGCTCTTCTTGCAATTTATGAGGATTTGTAGCTAAAAAGTCAGTATTTTGTAGATTGCTTTTTCCATCTCCTCGTAAAATCATATTAGTTGTAGCAATGGTAAACATTCGTGATTGTGATTCAATACCATGTAGCTGATTTTTGCGAATTGAACGTCTTTTAAACTCATCTTCCTGACTAGTTTGTTCTAACATATAATGCATTGCAGCTACAAGAAAACCACCTGTTCCACATGTTGGATCGAAAACAACATCATCTACACCTATGTTTAATAATTCGCAAAATAGGTCTGTAATATGTCGAGGTGTTAAAACTATTCCTAAAGATTGTCCATCCCCTCCAGAATAGCTCATAAATTCACCATAAAAACGGCCCAAAACATCTTCACTAGTTTTTGAATATCTAATATTCACATAGATATTATTATAAAGAAATTCAGTGTAATATTTTAATGGTGATTTTTTCAATTCTTTGTGTTCCGCATTAATTTGGCGGTTGTCTTTAATAATAGTGAATTGATTTAAAACCTTGTCAAGTTTTGTTGTAGGACTTACCTGCGACCTCTTTAAACTAGATTCAATTGCTTCGTAAATTTTCGTTCCATCATTTTTTACTCTATCTCCTGTTAATTGATCTAAAGAAAAGTTTTTAAATTCAATTTCACTCAAAGCGAGTAGAATACCCGATACAATTATTGGTTTATCTTGATCACCAATAGAACCAAAATTACGTAATGCTTCATGTAAATCTTGTGCATCTTTTAAAATCATAGCTAATTCTTTTTCTTTATCAGTATCTTCTTTTAGGACTTCTCGAATGTAGTACGTTTGAATGTTTTCGTGAGAAAAGTTAATAAAAGTTTCTATTTCATCTAGCTCAATATATCTCCCGCGTTCATCAATAAAATAAGGTGTGATTTTGTGATGTTTTTGGTTACCAGAAACTCCAACTCCGAATATTTTTTTAAAATTAGTTTTTTCAGCAATATTAATGCCATACCAAACTGCTCCGTTTACTGCGAAATTTGTAATTCCCACTGGTGTTTTATCCAATACTTCATTTTCATTTTTTAGTTCGTGAAATGTTGTATCTGCTTTATTCTCTATTACAATCACAAAGTCATTTACAACTCCAACATATTCTGGCTTACCACTATTCCCTGTCATTCTTTTAGATGAAGATGATAATGCATTATTTATTTCCTTTACAGAACTTTTTTCAGGTTCTAACACATCTCCTAATCCTGCATCCTTAATTAAATCATAGACCCAAAGATCTGTTTTTCTTTCTACTGCCATTAGTCTTCTCCTTTTATACAATGTAAATTCAATTATACATGATTATTAAATTATTCTAAAGCTCATTTAAGAGTACACGTTGAGCCAGTAGGTAAAAATTTCTTCTCATTTTAACAATAAAAGATATTAACCTATAAATTGAACATTAGGAAACAGCAATACTGTATCAGTAGTTAAGTGCGAAAAAATCAAAAAATAGTCGCACATTTAAAATGGATTTCAAGGGTAAACATGCAGTTGCTTGTAAACTCCTTGCGTCGCTAACAAGCACTAGCCCTTGATATCCATTTGAAATATGCAACTTTGAAAGTAAGCCAGCCACAAAGGCAGGTAATACAATCAAAGGAAGTGTAAATTATGAAAATAGTATCATTGTTAAGTAGCAAAGCGCGAGAAATTTTTAAAGAAGTTTCGGTGACTGAACTCTTAAACCCAAATTTTATTATTGATAATCAAATACTCACTAAAAGAGATATTGAAAAACTATCAATAATACGCGAAGCTTATGAGTTATATGCCTTGGATAGTCTTAAGAATGTACAAATAGGAAGTTCAAGACAAATGATGTACCATTTAGAAAAGATAATGTGCCATTACAAAGAAGAAGTTTTAGTTGTTCTATTGTTAAACACAAAAAATGAAATTATTAAGATGGAACAAATTTTCAAAGGGACGGTAAATTCTAGCAACGCACACCCTAGAGAAATATTCAGAAAGGCTGTTCAATACGAAACAGCAAGGATTGCGATAGCTCACAATCACCCTTCTGGTGACTCTGAACCATCAGAAGCAGACATCTATTTTACTAAACGAATGATAGCTTGTGGAGAATTAATGGGAATTGAATTACTAGACCATATCATAGTTGGAAAAGGTCAATCAGTTTCATTAAGAGAAATTACAAACTTCTGGAGTTAAAAATATAACAAGCGCTTCACTTCTTGCCACCATGGCAAGAAGTGAATATGAAAAGGAGAAAAAATATAATGAATAAAAATGTATTGATTATGCTTGCGCAGTTAGAAACATTACAAAGCTTCGATATTAAATCATATGTACAGGCGGTTATTGCACTTGAAACAAACATTTATAATCAAGATGAACTAGATTTAATATATGATAAATGGCTAGATAATGACCTACCACTAATTAATCAAACATTCCAAAATGTGGTATATTGATAGCTAAAAATAAGATAATAAATAAACTTCTTGCCACTATGGCAAGAAGTTTAAATGTTACTCACAACGAAAATATGAAAAGTTGGTGAATGATTATATCATTTATGATATAATACAAATATGGAAAAACAAGTTGAATTTGAATTATTAATTGTTAATGGCAAATCCGAAATTATCAATTTTATCGAAAGTCTTAATGATAAGGATATGGATAAACTCTTAATTACGATAGACAAAATTGAAGAATATGGCATAGAAGTAGCTAAAAAAATGAAATGGATAAAAAAACTAGATAAAGAATTTTTTGAAATCCGCTCTAGTGTTGGTAATAATATACAACGTTGTCTTTATTTTCAGAAAGTAGACAACATCTATCTTATTATTCATGGTTTCACTAAGAAAACGCAAAAGACACCAAAGAAGGAAATCGATCATGCACAACATTTGATGAAACGATATAAGGAGAGATAAACAATGGAAAAGTTTACTACAAGAAAGGTATCCGACTATATTAATGAGATGAAACTAGCGGATAAAGAGTTTTCAGAAAGAATGGAAATTGAGAGTAAAAAACTTGATTACGCTGTTTTAGTAATGAAATTAAGAGAGTCTATGGGATTAACTCAAGATGAATTTGCTAAATTAGTACATAAACCACAATCAACCATAGCACGAATTGAAAACGGAAACGCTAATCCTACTATCAAAACACTTGAAACTATTGCAGAACTTAGTGGAAAAAAATTAGTAATGAGTTTTGAATAATTCTTCATTAAAAAAGAACTTCTTGCCATCCTGGCAAAAAGTTCTTTTTTGTTCAAAATTCATCTAAGTTTTTCGATTTAAGATTTAATTCTTAATTCTTCT
This sequence comes from Fundicoccus sp. Sow4_H7, assembly GCF_052115865.1. Classification (NCBI taxonomy): domain Bacteria; kingdom Bacillati; phylum Bacillota; class Bacilli; order Lactobacillales; family Aerococcaceae; genus Fundicoccus; species Fundicoccus sp. Sow4_H7. The sequence goes on from NZ_JBQKME010000004.1 coordinate 181,218, forward strand.
TTAATAGCAGTCTGTAAAATATTAGAGAAATTTACTTTGCGTTTTTCAGCTTCGTCATTTAACCATTTTGGAATCGTTAATGTCTTTTTTACCGCTTGTAAGTCTGCTTTCTGTTTAATCGGTGCAATCCAAACGTCAGCATAGGCCACTCTTTCATTTTCGTGTATTGTATCAAAATCTAATGATACTTCCGGTAATGGTTTTCCTTGTTTGATCATTGTAAATAAAACACCGCCTAAAACATCTTTAGCGTTTATCATTGCTTCTTCTAAAGTTTCACCATCTGTAAAGCAATTTTCAAAATCTATAAAATCCACATAGAAAATGTCATCCTCATGAGTAATTATGTATGGGTAAGTAACTAATGTCTGCATATATACTACTCCTCTTTCCTTAAAGGACAGGACTAAAATTTTAGCCCTGTAATCCTTTCGATTTTTGTTAAAGTTCCAGATGGTATATCTTTTTTCGTACATTTTACAGGACATATCTTTCCATCTTTTGTATAGATTTCATGAGAGCCTGTTGTATGGTCAAGAATCCAACCATCTTTTTTTAGTTCTTTAACAACTATTCGGTAAGGTTTGGTTTTTGACATGTCATGTCCTCCTTACAACATTAATTATACGTGTTATTTACACGTGTGTCAATAAAAGCTATTCATAATAACCCTTTAAAAGCATAAATTACAATGTCTTATCAAAAGTATTTAAATGTTGATTCGATTCTATGTTAAAAAATCGAAATTTATAGTATTCTTCCCTTTATTTTCAAATTCAAGATGGTTGATAATATTACTTTTAATTTTTTCGCTATTATCTGATTTTGAAATAATATCAATGTTATCAATTCTTGATGTTTTTAGATACTCATTTACTTTCTCATTGACTACCGCCAGCGATTATTACCAATTAAGCCAACTTTTTTACCGCCTAATGCCAAACAATGTACCACCGTTTGCCACGAAATATACCATGTATTTAAATATCCCACAATCAGCTGATACAAGCATGATTGTGGGATGAATTATACAATCCTTTGGATTGATGAACTAATTATTTTATTGATTCACAAATATTAACTCTTCCATTCTTCACGCAAAATACCCATTCTGACTGAATCGTAATAATATTCATTATAATATCGTACTTTCCTTATTCTTGCTTCCATCTTCATACCTAATTTTTCTCCAACTCGAATCATGCGGTTATTGCCAGACCATGTCGTAAATCCGACACGCACCAATGGAAGTGTATTAAACAAATGATTAATCCATATTTTTAACGCACGAGTTCCTATACCTTTTCCCCAGTTACGAGATTCATAGAGTAGGATTCCCGCTTCCAACCATTTGGAAGGTTCATGTTCCCAATAATACGTCACGACTCCTATAAAAACTCCGTTTATTTCAATTGCCCAACAATCTTTTTGATTAACCCAAGAATCGGATTTTTTCATAAAATCCTCATACGTCTTTGAAGTATGAGGATAGTACGGAGCATCCCATTTTTTCCATTCAGGAGCTTCTTCTTTATAAACAAGTTCCCAAATATTAAATAAATCTTTTTCTTCAATTGGACGAATAGTTAATTCTTCATCTTTATACATGAAATCCTCTTTTCACTTTTTTATTTTTGATTGAAAAGAAGAAATTTTGTGTACCTACTTTTCAATCACCGATTTTGTATAATATTTTTTCATTTTAATCACGCCTTTCAATTTAATTATTCATATTGTAACATTTCACTACAGCGCATACAATTCGGGCTTAAATACACTTTTGAATATTGGATAAAAGAGTGTGTTAAATGCTGTTGGAAAGGCCGTTCCGCTCACGCATTGAAACATCCCCGTCAATCTTTATTTCGTGAGAATTGTAGACTATCCGATCTATAATAGCTTCGCCGGTTGGACCACTTCCCAGTTTATGATGCCAACCTTCAGGACTCATTTGCGTACAGAATATTGTAGAACTCGTTTTTTCTCGTTTCTCAATGATTTCCATCGTTAAGTAGAGCTCCTCTTCATTTAAATCATTTAGGAGCCATTCATCTTATGAAAAGTAAAATATTATGTAAAGTAAGGCACTGAAACTGTAATTTCAATGCCTTTTGAAGAAAGTTTCTTTTCATAATAGAGAGTTCCAATTCTCATATTACTAACTCTAAATAAATTCTTTCAACCAATCTAGTAGAACTTCTTTTTCATTCATAGTCAATATTTCTTCTGGAAGAACATTATTACTAGCTGCTTCGATTGCTTTTCGTTTAATTTCTGGATTAGATTTCGCATAGATTTCCGTTGTTGTGACGGATACATGACCTAAAAAATCTCGAATATAAATCAAATTAACATTTGCTTCTAGTAAGTGCATTGCTTTACTATGCCTTAAGGCATGAGGTGAAATTTTTACTGGGAAATGATTAGAGTTATTTATACGTGCTATTTCAAAGTGTTTTTTTAGAATATAACCTATGCCAGCACGACTGAGTCTTCTTTTCCGTTTATTAAAGAAGACTGGAATTTCAAGGTTTTTTTCATCGATTAATTGGTAGTCATCTATATAAGATTTCAAGATATTTACTGTCTGCGGTGTAATTGGTATTACACGTACTTTTTGTCCTTTACCAAGTAACTTTACAGTTGCTGGAGAAGACAGTCTCAAATCACAAATATTTAAATCTATCATTTCCTGAACCCTTGCACCTGTATCATACAAAAGCGTCAAAATGGCTAAATCTCTTTTTCCCTCTTTGGTTTTACCATTTGGAGTAGCTAAGAGTTTTCGAATTGCATTAATTGATAAATAAGTCATTTGTCCTGTATTTTGAACTTTTCTTGTTTTTATTGAAAGGATGGAATTACATCTCTCCAAGTTCTCAGGCGTTTCAATTTGTAGAAATCGAAAAAAAGATTGAAGTGCAGCAAGTCTTTGATTTCGTGTTCTGATGGCGTATCCTTTTTCATCTACTAGCCAATTCAGAAAATCTTCAATAAAGTCTTTATTCATATCGGTGAGTTTCATTTTTTCGGGCTTTAAATTAAGAACATCAGTGCAATATCTTAATAAAACGGTGAATGTATCGCGATATGATTTGACTGTATTTTCACTATAGTCCATTCTTGACGGGATGTATCTAAGAAAGTATAAAGATAAATATTTTCCGAAATTATATTTACTCATTTTCTTTCACCTCCGGAAATACATCCTGATACATTCCAGCAGTTAAATTAATGATGATACCATAGGCATCACTCGTCAGCCGCAGATACTGTTCTGTACTTATAATATCACTGTGTCCCATATACGTCTGTAATATTGGAAGTGCAGAATAAGCATCTTGTCCCTGGCTAACCATTTTTTCCAAAGAATGAACTGCAAAAGTGTGACGTAAATCATGTATCCTGGGATTAACAGATCCAGAAGAAATTATTCCAGCTTTGAGTAATATTCTTCTAAAATCGTTTAATATCGAAACACTTTTGTATTTTTGAGCATCAGGAGCTGGATAAAAATAATCTTTGGTTTTCATATCAAATGCCATTTTTTTGACATAATTACAGCAATAATCCGTTAAGGTTTCTGACATAGGAACGAGCCGCGTTATATTGTTTTTGGCTTTATTTATTGTAATTACACCATTTTTTAAGTTGATATCTGTTTTATGCAGAGTCAAAGCTTCATTAATCCGTAATCCACATCCGTATAACATTCGTAAGAGCATTGGATAAATGAGACTATCATATTCACTATTCTCCGCCAAGCTTAAAGTATCAATTATCGACCAAATATTTGAAATTTCTTTATGTGTGAAAATATAGGGGGTAAAGTTATCTCTTATTTTAACAAACTCATTTTTCGGAAATACATAGAAATTGAATTCTAATGTATTCATGAACAGGGCAAACTGTCTAATAGTGCTCATCCTCTGGTGCTGTGTTTTAGTAGACTCATTGCCTCGTTTACTCACATAATCATTCACCATCTTCTTTGTAAGAATAGGGTTTTTGAGTTCATATGTTTTAAAAAAATTATCAATCTGTCTTAATCTATAGTAGGATGACACTTGAAATTTATAACCTAAACTTTTTTTATGATCGACATACATAGAGCAATATCTAGCGAAAGGTCCATTAAAGATGTATTCCTTTTCTGTATCTATCATAAGGGTACCTCCAAACCAACGGTTCGGAGCTGTTCGATATCGATACGAAGATACATCTTAGTCGTATTCGAATTTTCATGGCCTATGATTCCTGAAATAATAGGCAACGGTGTGTTATCTTGTAAAAGGTTGCTTGCCAAGCTGTGCCTCATTGCATGGAGTCCATGTTTTCTCCCATTGGTTTCAATTTCTGAAAGAATCAAATATTTATTAACTACACTCCAGATCAACTGAGACAGAAACAAAAGTTATTAACCGATAAAATTATCTCCTGTAATAACCATGTCCTCGTCTATCAAGAAAAAATTGAGAGCGAGCCTAATCTGGCGGATATCTGGGAAGAAGCCATTCATCGGTTGGAATCTGAAATAGAGGACTTCAAAGAGGAAATTATGCGCATTGATCAGCGACTCAAGAAGGACTATTCAGACTACGACATTCGACAGATCACTCACCTAGTCAACGCACTCGTTGAAACGGCTAAGACCGCAAAAGACAAGTCTCAGTTAAAAGATATCTACCTTGCTTTCATAAAAGAAATCCAGTGGGACAAAGACACCCAGAAGTTTGATATCCACTTGTACTTCGATGAAGGCAATATTGCAGAGTATCTCGGTATCAAACCCCACCCTGACCCAGACTACCGCACTCAAGACATTGGCCACGAGACAAACAGTTCCAAACAAGAGAACCTTCCAGACGGAGGGTTCTTTTTGCGTCGTCCGATTGAGATATGGGTATAACCATTCCCCGAAACCCCGACGGTTTCAGAGAGGAGACACATAAGACGACATAGGAGACTTCCCGATTTCCCGACGATTTTAGAAGGATAAGAGTTTGAGTGAGGACCTTATTTCCTCTTCGGCAAACACACCAAAGCAGAGCTCACAGGTTTTCCTGTAAACTCTGCTTCATTTTTTTTGATTAGATAGATGATCAAGTTGGGTTTTCCTATCTATGGGCTCTTACTTACTTCAACTAAGGACTATCTAGTAACCCCCCGAAACCCCGATGATTTTAGAGGGTAGAGATGCATTGAGTAAGCACTCTCATCTACCAAACAGATGTAATTTTTATCATCATTTATGGTACGCATGTCCGTATCATCGATAGGTAATAAATTTTATTATGTATTGGTACGATGTTAATAATATAACTTATGGGGGCTGGGACAAAAGCTCCCATAAGTTATTAGTTTTATTTTTTGTGTTATTTTTTGTTATTTAGTTTCTTTTGCTTTTCTTTAGCTAATAACACGTTTGAGTACTCAAAATTAAACACTCTTGAAATTTGCTGTGTCTCATTATATGGGCGTTCTGTAAGAAGTAAGTCTTTTAATATAAATTGACGTAAAACCCCTCTTGCTAAGTTGTTATTTTTTAATTCATCATATAATTTTTTGGTATCTCCAGTACTTGGATTATGTCGAGTGTTTTCTAAATAACTACCACTGACTATTAGTTTTCGAGCAACACTCATCTCGTCTTGCATCAAATTTTCATAAGTTAACTGTAAGGATTGGGTCCCCGTATCAAAAACGCTTTTAGAAATAATGGCATAGCATATTATTTCAACAAAATAAAAAACAAACTTTTTTGCTGATAGCTCTATTTCTGCTCTACCAACCTCTTTAATATTATCTACTTTTTCAGAAATTCTCTCAGTAATAAATGAAATCAGACTTTCTCTCTCATTTTTTAATGAATTTATCACACGTGTCCCAGTTCTTAAAGATAATCCATATGCAGAATCTAACAAATTATATTTCACGTCCTTAATAATACTACCAGAATAGTTTTTTAGGATTTGTCCTATTACTGCAGAAAGTTCATTTGCTTTATCGGCCTCTATAGCATACCCACTTTTAACATATAATGATTCGTCTTCCTCTTCCGCTTCTTTACTGCTATCATTAACTTGAATAAAATGATCTTCATTTTCATTATTAGAATCTCTGATTTCATTATATCGTTTTCTATTCTCTCTCGTAGATGATTTTTCAAACACTAAAGATGGTAATTCTGTAATCAATTCATTTAACTCGTTTATATCTTGTTCCATAATCAGTTCTGCTTCGTCTAGAAGTAATGAGTTTGCATAATTTACCACACTCTCTAGTATAAATTCATCTTTAGATAAATGGGTTAGAAACATTAATACGTTTGAATTAACGCCAACATCGATTCCTTCAATTAGACCTTTGATTTGGTTCTTAATTGTATCTTGTGATATATTCTCAGCAAGATATTGTGCTGTAAAGAAATAAAAAGCATAGTTATAAGTAAATGAAAATCGATCGTCAGGATATTTTTTTAAGATTTTACTATCCATTAAATTCGCTTTATATTTAGAAAAATCTAAGACGGTGGATCCTAATTCATATTGATCTAAGTAAACTTGATGGAACTTTTCCCACTCTGAATGACTTAATGATTTATTTTCATTTACGTATACTGCAAAAGCTAAGTGATTTAAGTAGTTTTGTAAGGTAGCAATTTCATTAGATCCTATTCCAATATTCATCAATTGTTGTTTGATTATTATTTCATAAAAATATCCATTAGATTGACGATTGAATTCTACTAAATTATTTTTATTGTCAATTGATTGTAATATCACTAAGATATAAATTGGCGCTTTAGGTACGTAACTCTTACCAATTACTTGATTTACTTGACTAGTATATTCCTTGGTTAGGTTTATGATATCTGCTTCACCAAAGGTGTATTCATTTCCAATTGTAATCCATTTTTCAACAAGCTCTTCTCTTCGCTTGTAACCGAATCTCTTCATTTGTAAGTAGTTTATTTTCGAGCTTACCTCTGATTCTAGACTAACTATTTCTGACAATCCCTCTCCAGAAGAATTTGCTGTAATCACTACTGTTCCAAAATTAGAATACAAAGCCTTTAGTAATTCTTTTTTACCAGAAGTATTCATCGCAATTAATTCCCAATTGTCAATGAAAACTATTTTTTTATTTTTATCTAATTGCCTGAATCTTTCAAAAAGCTGTTCTTGGTACTGGTTCTTAATATATTTCTTCAGCCTCGCACTTTCAAATTTCCTGACATAATCTATATTTTTAATAATTTCAGCATCTATATAAACTGATACCAATCCCTTACTATTTGATTCCTTTATATATCTTTTCAAAAGGGTTGTTTTTCCAGATTCAGAATCTCCTTCAATAAACCATATTCCTAACTTATCGTGGATGCTTTTTATAAGATTATCCCCTGCTATAGTCTCTTTTTTCTCTTCAATTGCTTCCTCGAAATCTGGGAAAACATAAATATCATCTATTTTTAGTCTATCTACTCTTGGATGTTTAATGTTAGCTCCTAAGTCTTCAATAAACTCATTATGTGATTCACTGAATAAAAACAAATCGCTCGTTCCTTCAGAAATTTTAATACGTTTTCTTTTTAATGTATCAATATTTTCTTTAACACTTTCGACAGACATATATTTTTTTTGTAAGTCATTCCACATAAATTTTTCTACATAAATATTAGTAATACCAAATTCTTCAAATCTGATTTTTATTAAATTAAATTCACTACTTGACTTATTTGCGTTTTCTTGGAGTACACTTCCTTCTAATATGAATGTTTCTCCTTCTTTTGTTTTCTTAATGAAGTCATTTCTTGCGTGTTCATGACCGGTTATTATTAAATCAGAAATACTTTCTAGCTTATTTTCAAATTCGCGCTTATTATTCGGCTCTAACCAATGTAATGGATGATGAAAAACAGAAATATTAATTACTGATTCATCGCTAAAAGCTAAATCTTCAAATGAAGACATTGGCATAATCATTGTTCCAGGCTTTTCATCAATAAAAGAATCCCAAGCAGTATTAATTAAATTTATTCTAATTTTATTTCCATTTGAAACTTTATAATCTACGGTCTTAAATAAAATGCTATTTTGCACAGTAGAAATAGATTTCCATTCATCTTTAAAAACCGAAAAGAAAACATCGAAATTATTTTGCACCACAATATTTTTTAGAGTAGAGTCCTCTACTTCATTATTATTCACAATGTCTTGTATCAGAACTCTTCGAGTTCTTGAATCAATTTGAGAAAAATCGCAATCATGATTTCCGGGGACACAAATAAAATCAGCATCAGTAAATTCAGAGGTAATGCTTTCGAAGAACTCCAATGCAACCTCATACTCGCTTTCTCTCCCACTAAATGCTATGTCACCACTCATAATGAATAATAATTCGCTATTATTGGTGTTTCTTGATTTTATAGCTTGTATTATTTTATCTTTTTTATCCACTAAAGAATCACTTACATCTTTAAAATGAGCGTCTGAAAAATTTACAATTAATATTTCCATAGAATCTCCTTATAGGGTTTCCTCATTTATCTTAGCATTATAAATTTAGTTATATTTTTTTCCCGACATTACTTTTATTCTACTGAGCAACACTCCGGTACTTCTTATAAGCTTCTTTAGCCAGAACAATTTTAACAGCGTGGTACAACTCGGTATCTTGGAAGATTTTCTCATATGCTTTCATTTTCTTGTCGTGAGTTTCGATCGTTCTATCATACTGTTCGATTGTCTTATCTTCAAAGTATGGTTGAAAACTATCCAAAAACATATTGAAATCATTAGATTTAGCTGATTGTTCCAATTGTTTGTTACCTTGATTAATGACTGATACCAAATCTTTCAGAATTACTTTATTTTCTTCTGATACTACACCAGGATATTCTTTATTGATTCCTTCAATGATGCTGTATTAAGTCTTGAAAGTTTATCTTTTGAAACAATAGGTTCATTCAATTAAACCCCTCCTATATTTTATTTTTTTCGTCTTGAATTTACTCCTCTGCATACAATTTATTCTAATGGTACTTGCAACCCATCCAAATGCTCTCGCAGCTTGAGCACTCTGTTAATTGCTACTTTATAATTTCCGGGAAATTTCAATAGTCTCTGAATTGTTCTTCGTATATTAGGTCGTTCTGACACTTTCATTTCCCAGTCCGCAGTCATCTCTTCTAATAGAGGTTGTGTGAGTTCTTTACTTAGTTTCATGATTTTTTCATTCGTGTAGAAATCTTGAACGTTTTCAGGGTTAGCAATTGGATGATAGACAGTCATATCTGGTCAACTTACTACCAAAGCGAACATGTTTATGTTGGGATCCCATTGCTTATTTTGCTAACTCTACCAAAGCTTATCATGTACGTTGCAAATCGTCAGCTTCGTAGTCAGCTGTTTCTGTTTTTATAATATCATTTTATTTTTGAAGAAACACTAGCTCCTCAAAGTTGTATCTATTAATTAGTATAAAATCCCCACATCGACCGTCAATGTATCGAAGTGAGGATTTATCTTATATTAAATTTTCAAACAGTCATTATTAGTAACCATATTTACTAAACACATAATACCTTAATTTATAATATACCCAACCAACTTCTATATTCTTCTATATCAATACTTTGACCTACATAGTCTTCAAAAGGATCATGTCCCTCTTCTCTATCCAAACTGATGCGTTTCAATTGATATTTTCCATTCGTACCGATTTCATTCTGTATAGTAAAAGTATCATATAACCATTGCAACTCATCAGAATTATTTGAATCAAAATCTTCCGATTCTTAAATATCTCTTATTTTCTGTTGATCTGAATTTGAGAAAAAATATATAAATGCTTTTTCAATCTCTTTGTCTTGCGTTGATCCAATCAATATTTCAGCTTCTTCATTACCAATAAGTACTAGATAATCCATATGAAATGCATCCCCTTATATTGTTATTAGATATATTATATTGGCCTTTTTAGGGTTTGTCTAGTAATTATCTAATAACACTCAAGGATACTTTTCTCCACGTCTAATTCCTTATTTATTAAACATCCCGAGTTTCTTCTTCTATTACTTCGATTGAGGAATGACTATTTACTAAGTCTACAGTTTGTGCTGGTGCGTTGATGATTGATAGCAACAGGTTGAAGATGCTTTTTGATACTTCTAATTAATCATTTATTCTTCAGGAAATCGAACACCCTCATTTTTTATAATTATTTTTGCGTATTATTCCATCGGATACTTTTTTCATTTAATCAACTTCTCTTTCGATTAATAACTTTCTAATAGTGTATTATACGACTGAATATCTCCATAATAAATATATCTAAAAGCATTAGTCAAATCCACATTATGGGTCGGCTCAAAAATTACATGTCCTCTTTCATTAAGCTCAGTATTAGCATACATGACATTTGGTCCACTCAAATCTTCTGTTCCGACTCCAAAGAAGTATAAGTGTGGATCGTCTGATAAATATATTGAAAAGATTTGAAAGTGTTGGTTAGGCGAATTGTAATGATATACCTCGTCTCGATAGTAGAGATTCACTCCCCCTCCCATCAGCCGGGAATTAGGTAAGACATAATCAGTGACCGATAAGCCCATAAAATTCTTAGGATATTCAAATGAAACAAGTTGATAGGATTGTCCCATTGAGCTTTGCCACTTCTCAATAAAATTCAATAACATGTACTCTTTATCTAGGCTCCATCCATAATGGTTATACAAAAATTCTAACTCTGATTTAGTATATGATTCTTGTATTTCTTGTTGTGTTGGTAAAGTTACTTGCTCAGCATTCACATGTAATCCAAAAAAACTACTTACAAAAAAAGATATTATCATTAAATTCATCATATTTTTATGTGCCCTACAAAGTATATACTGAATTACATTATGCCTGTTTTTACTTTTCATTTTTATCCTTCCTTTTTCGAATTATACGCGACTTTTAATTATCATGTTGGGTTACTCGTAGTACATTTTTTAAATTCTTTTTATACTTATACTTTTTCTTTGCGCCACACTTTGATTTATTCTGTTTATACTGATTAAAGTACTCTATAACGGTTCCGCCTTCCTTTAGGAAGGTAACGACATTATAGACAGGTTGATTCGATCGACCGATTTTCTGAGCAATTTTATAAGGTTTCAATCCAGTATCATAATAAGTTTCTATCCAGCTAAGTTCTTTCATGGTAAGATGTGTGTAGGCCATTTGTGGTCACTCCTCTAATTTTCGTGGTTGGATCTTGGTGAGAGTGTATCACAAATGGTTTTTAATTTTTCTAGCTTAATTTTACAATTCAAGTTTTTATTAAATGCATATTGACTCAATAAACAATCCTATTATATATAATATTGCGAATATTTTATTATTTAATATTATAAATATGTAGTTATATAGACGTCTTTAAAGTTTCAATTGATAACCCTCTAAGAAACTTGTCTTAAAGATTCCTTCTCCTCTTAGATAGACTTTACCAAACTCATCAAACAATCCATGGAATTCCTGCGCTTCCCAAAGGGTAAAACGGGAATCTAAGCTGACTTTTTGTCGCATCATCTTGTAATTATCCACACCTACTACCCCTAATTCTCTGTATAACTTCTGTGCATACTTATCAGAGACAAAGACAGGCAGGTCGAAAATATAAAGCAGGAAAACATCCGCCGTCTCCTCACCCACACCGTGAAGCCGCAATAACTCTTTGCGTAAGTCCTCTTGGTATCTGGCTTTAATACCTTCTAGATTATTATTGTGACTTTCAAACCAAGTCAAGACAGAGTGAATAGCCTTGCTTTTATTCTTATAGAAACCAGCAGGACGTATTAAATCTTGTAAGGCGTCCTCGGTTAATGATAGTAAGTTGGCTTGGTCTAATTGAGTCGCTTCTTTCAACTGATTCAATGCGCGGTCAGCATTAATCCAATTGGTATTCTGAATCAGGATTGCCCCTACCACAATCTCTATCCGAGACTCGGCTGGCCACCAGCCCGTCTCACCCATCTCTTCTAGCATAATCTTAAATAAATCATATTGGTTAATTATCTTCATTCAACCCCTCCTTGTGTCAGCTTAGTATATCAAAAAAACCTAACTTCCAATAATATTGAAAGTTAGGTTCTTGTTTCGATGAAGTCTGGCACCGATTACGGAAAAAGACACCGCTACTTAATCGATGTCCGTTATTCAAGCTAATCGGACTTCGTTCCTCTAACAATGTCCATCAATCTAGATTCCACACCCACTATTGATTAATAATCCGGTAATATGCCCGAGAAGTAATAGCATAGAACAATAAGTAAACCACAATAAATATCAACAAGACTGACCCGTAACCTATAAGGAATGTCGGAATCTTGACGATGCCTACTATTCCAAGCAAGCTGTACATTATCTTACCAGCAAAGAGTGAATGAATCACCGCTATCATAATCGGCAAAGCAAAGACCCAGAATATTTGCTGTCTAATCGTTTGCTTAATTAAGTTTTCTGGCAGACCGACTTTTCGCATGATTTGGTATTTCTCTTGGTCTTGGTATCCTTCAGAGACTTGCTTGAAATATAGCATCAAGACTGTACCGATGATAAGAACTAGCCCCACTATGATTCCTAAAAATAGGAAACCACCATTCAGCATGTACAAGTCACTCGCAGTCTGAGCACCTGATATAGCTCGAACAAGGCCATTCTCTTCGAGATGAATAAAGTTATTCGTGGCGATAGCTTCTTCAATATGATTCTTAGTCGCCCCATCTTTTGCGTTAAAGTAGAGTGAGTACATCATCAGATTCTCAACAGGATTGCCATCGATATCTGTTAATGGAAGCGCGTCAATTAAGTGATTCAGATCCTCTATTTCCGGAAAAACAACTAAGGTAATCTGACCGACCATATTCATCGGCAAGTAATCCAAATTAATTAATTGTGTCCGATAATCTTGGCCGGCAATCTGAATGTGTCCAGCTCCATTAATATCTGAGGAGGTTGAGACAAGAAGAACTTCATCCTCTGCTAATTCCATATTCTGATTATAGTAATTGTTAAAGTCATCTAGTGATTCTCCAATGATATACCACAACCTATTATTACTCGTTCCTTCAATCGCTTGGAATTCTCCCTCTTGATATTGGGCAGGCATAATAACTTGTCTGAATAAGCTAACTCCCTCAACTTCACCATCTCCTTGCAGATTCAACCGCGCTTGTTGTAAAGCCTCTTGAATCGAAGCATCATCCAACTCAGTTTCTGCAGGAAGATAATTCAATTCAAAATCATATAAGGTCATTCTAGCAACTTGCTCATCCATGCCTAAATATAGAGTCAACGTCGTACCTAAGGTCAATACAATTCCGGTACATAGAATAGCAATCGTCGCCAAGCTGGTCGCATTGGCTTTCATTCTATATAACATTCCAGATATGGATAGAAATGGTACTGGCTTATAATAGAAGTCTTTATTCTTCTTCATTAATTTTAAACTAATAATACTTAGGCTGGTTAACAAAGCATAGGTAGCAATAATTACTAAGAAAATAGCGACGAACACCTTCATCAAGGCATCTAAAACGTCTGTCGTCGTCAACGCTATATAGTAGCCCCATGCCAAAGTCACAAGCCCAATCAATAATAAAAACCAACGCGACTTAGGTTCAGCTTCCCCGGCATTCACTTGGCTTAATAACTCTGAGGGATTCAATCGACTTAAGCGTAAACTATTAATAATGAAGATTAAAAGCATAATCCCCAATAAGATTGCTGTCGTTATCAGGGCTGCTCGCATATTAAATGGATAATCAGAGAGCCCTGCCCCTGCATCGCGAATCAATCGATTCAAGCCCATGAATACTAATTTACCAAAGACAAAACCTATACCCACAGAAAGCACACTGCCAATGATGGCCGTCAGTAGCTGTTCAATGAAAATAACGCCTCTAATGTGTTTGCCCTCAAGACCTAAGACTGTATAGAGGGAGAACTCTAACCGTCTTTGTCTCTGAATAAAGTTGTTAGCATAGAGAATAAAGATAACGATGAGTAAGGTTGAAAAGAAGACAGCCATCATAATAATCGTAGGAAGAGCAGGATGGCGAGTCTGAACGTAGTCGTTAAAGATTAAAGAGACCATAATATATTCCAAAGCCATAATCAGAACGACCGCTAAAAAATAGGGGAAATAAATGGTTCTACGCTTAGAAATTCCTTCAATCGCCAGCTTGGTTAGTAATGAGAGTGTCATCTTAAGCACCTCGATCCGCTAATAAAGTTAAGCTTTGCGAGATACGTTCATTGAAAGACTGATTCGACTCATCTCCTCTATATAATTCGTGATAGACCACTCCGTCTTTAATGAATAAGACCCGCTTAGAGAATGAAGCAGCATAAGTGGAATGGGTGACCATCAGAATAGTATTACCAGCGTCATTCAAGTCTTCTAAGATGTGTAAAATTTGCTCTGAAGACTTAGAGTCCAAAGCACCTGTTGGTTCATCTGCCAAGAGTAAAGAAGGCTTAGTAATAATAGCACGCGCAATGGCTACACGTTGTCTCTGCCCTCCAGAAATCTCATAAGGGTATTTGTCGAGTAATTCTTCAATGCCCAACATCGGCGCAATCTGATTGATAGCTTGATCCATATCCTTCACTGACTTATTCGAAAGCACAAGGGGTAACAGTATATTATCTCGATTAGAGAAAGTATCTAAGACATTAAAGTCTTGGAAAACAAAACCTAATTGTTCTCTACGAAACATGGCAATCTTATCTTTCTTAATCTCTGACGTATTCATGCCATTCAGATAGACTGACCCTTCTGTCGGTTGATCAAAGGTGGCGATAATATTAAGCAAGGTCGACTTTCCTGACCCTGACTCTCCCATAATGGCAACAAATTCTCCCTCGTTCACGCCAAAATCAATACTCTGCAAGGCGGTTGTTTGGTTACCACGTGACTTATATACCTTTTTTACATTTTGAACATCTAGTAACATAATATCCCTCCGTTAATTCATTGTTTAATCGATAGTTAAAGTATAGAGAATACTGTGTTTTCCTTCCTTTACCTAAACTTACAATGAACGCTGCTTATCTTACAATATTGTAAGTTTGGATATCCCGATGGAATTGAATAGTAAAAGATGTCCCTTGATTGAGAGTAGATTGTACGTTTACTTCTTGGTCCAGACGTTGAGAGATTAACTTCACTAGATATAGACCAATCCCGCTGGATTTTTGATTTAGCTGACCATTAAAGCCGGAATACCCCTTATCAAAAATCTTAGGCAAGTCTTCCACCTTAATGCCCCTACCACTATCTTTAATCTCTAACTGATAAGTCTCGGAATTGAACTGAATCCAGATATCACCTTGGTCTGTGTATTTTAAGGCATTGTTCAAGAGCTGTTCTATCATTAAACTTGTTAGGTTGGCTTCGGTTACAACTTCTGAATTAATGACTTGATAGTGGAGACGTATCTTCTTCTGGATAAACTGCGATCGGTATTTGCGGATTATTGGAGAGAGAATATCATCTAAAGATCGCTTACTAATCACCATATCTGTTGTAGGATTGGATAATTTCACATAGTTCAAGGCCATATTGGTGTAATTCTCAATATAGAGCATCTCTTGACGCAACTTAGGTAGAGCATCTTCATCGGGATTGGCTAGGACGAGTTGACTCGCTGTAATGGGCGTCTTCATCTGATGCACCCACATAATGAAGTATTCTTCCAAATCTGTTCGCTTCCTTAAGCCATCTTCCTTCACCCGCACTAATTCTGCCTCAACTTCCTCCAATCTCTCTTCGAAAGAAGTCTGCTTTTTAAAGTTGACTGCCTTGTAAGTTAAGTAGACGCCCATAATAATGAATAGAAGCCAGAACAATACCCCAAAAGCTTCCATAGAAATGTCAAACAACAAAAAACTCAGCCATATTGTTAAAAGCATAGTTAGAAATAATATTATGGGGCCTATTTCACTTTTGAGAAAATTAATCATCATGATTCCCCGCCTTCTCTTCACTGATTCGATAGCCATAATTCTTCTTTGTCTCGATAAAATTATCTAGGCCAAGCTTTCTCAATTTCTTACGAACGCGTGTCATATTCACCGCTAAGGTATTATCATCAATGAATTGATTGTTCTGCCAACAGTAATCTAGAATCGCTTCACGCTGGACGAAGCGACCTTTCTGCTGGAATAAGATGGTCATAATCTGTAATTCAGTAAAAGTTAAGCTTGCTTCCTGGCCATGAGAGGCAATGGTTGACCGACTCACATCCAAAGTCGCTTCGCCCGCTTTGAATTGGTCGGTTTGAATAGCGAAGTCGTAGGTCCGTCGCAATAAAGCTTGCACCTTACTCACCATAAACTGCCGATCAATCGGCTTCACAATATAATCATCTGCGCCCATCTGCATCGCCATAATCATATCCATCGAATCAGATAAAGACGAGATAAAAATGATGGGAACATTCGACTCCTTACGAATTTCTTGGCACCAATAATAGCCATTATATGAGGGCAGATTCACATCTAGCAATATAAGGTGTGGTTGGAATTGCCTAAACTCTTCTATAATATAGTCAAAATCCGTCACAATATAGACTTCATAATTCCAAGTCTCAAACGACCGGCCTAATTCTTTAGCAATAATTAGGTCATCTTCAATTAACATAATCTTCATCCTCATTCACCCCAAACTTATAGTCATTTTTTTAAGCTTACCATAAAATAGCTGGAAAATAGAGTAGCGCGTGTAAATATAGGAGAGGTCGATTGGTTAGGTTTTTGGCGCGTTCTTATTTGGCCTAGTAGAGATGGGGGACGACTACCCGGTCTTTTCTTTTTTTATTTGGCCGGGTAACAACGGCTACCCGGTCTTTTCCTGCCTCATTTGGCCGGGTTGCACCACCTACCCGGTCTTTCCTAGCCTCATTTGGCCGGGTAAACCAACCTACCCGGACTTTGCCTTCCTCATTTGGCCGGGTTGCACCACCTACCCGGTCTTTTCCTTTCTCATTCACCTTGCAGCAACTGGCACACTATATCCCAATCTCTCCAAATAAAATCCCCTCAAGCCCGCTATCTACCGAAAGCTGACTCAAGGGAGCTTTTAATGATATGATCTTGCTTATTCCACAACTACATGTTTCAACTGAACATCGACAAAGGCATCGGGGTGCATATTTTGTACGTAGTCTTTGGCTACATAAGCGTTACTGTAGAAGTAGACTGGGCAAAATGTAAAGCTTTACATTTTGCCCAATCCACTTGAATTTGTTCGCCAGCCTTATGATTGAGTATGTGGCTAAATCTCGTTTTATTTAGATAATCATTGAAGTACTTTTTAAACTGAGTCAACTGATAGTAAATCTGTCCATTTAGTCGACAAGTTTGAGCATATTCTTCCCACAATAACTGCATCGTGACACCTGGTTTGACTAAATCCTTCGATAAGGCTTCATAATTTGGCATCACATGGTAAGTAATCGCCTGTTTTTTCTGAGACACTCTAAATAACTCTTCGATTTCTTTCACTGACCATTGAGATAATCCTTCGTATCCTAAACCTTTTTCTTGAGCAATATTGACCGTTCTTGTGACTGTACTTCTACCAGAACCAACAATTTTAGCTATCTGTCTTAAACTAAAACCCGCTTCGTGTAGCCGCACCATTTCTAAATAATTGGGCATATCTGCACCTCCATCATATTATTGTATGATTTCCTCATACTCCCTAGTTATACCATTAGAAGAACAAAAAGAACCACAAAAGTGGTCCTAGTAGAGTGATTTGGGTGGTACAAACAATAGCGATTTAGGTGGTACAATGAACCGCGACGAGGTGGCACTATTAGAGCGCCGTATCCAATTATAATGCGACACCTTCTTTTCCAGCAAGTTTACCGACGGATGTGTGACGATTTGGTTTTGGGAAATATTAGCCAGAAAAAAAGTACATCTCAGGGGTTAAACCTTGATGTACTTTCTAAATTAATGTGATACCGGCTATAGGGATCGAACCTACGGCCCCCGCGTTACGAGTGCGATGCTCTACCAACTGAACTAAACCGGCATTCTTTGTGTTTTGAACTAAAGAGAATATTATAAACCTTTCAGCGAAAAATAACACAGATAGTTTTCAGTTTCAAGCTCATTCCTCTAGCTCAGGATGGTTAATCCCTAGAATACGTTGTTGGCGTTCCTCGATATTTTGAATATCTAGTCTTTCCGTAAAATTGGGACTCGTTAGATTAAACAGATAATTACTGTAATCCTTAATATAGTTTAGCTTCTTCGGATGTGCAGAATAAGCAACTGTCAACAAAGAGTCAAACAGTGCCACCACTCCAGAAATATCTTGCTTCATATAGTGAATTAATTGCCAATAACTTTCATATAAGTCTTTTGGAAAATTATTGAAATCATAAATCACGTTACCTCCCGAAGAAAATGTCTCATCAGTGTCTTCGCCCATTACCACAAACCTTCCTGGTATACTGGCAAATTTTGAATCCAACAAAGCCTTGTAGTTTAAGATATAAATGGCGGTATTAGGATCATTTATGCCTGGCGAAACCGCCCTCAGAGCTACTTCAATCAATTTAGCTCGAGCAAAATTTGGATCGTACATAGAAGAAGGTTTTTCTTCATAAGTTAGGGTGCGGTTTATTGCCGCTTGGAGCTGTGATTCATCTTTAACTTTTCGGTTAGTGTATAAATCGACTAGCGGCTGATTTGCGGAAATAAACTCTCCTATTCTTAGATGTAGCACTATGGTGCCTTTGAATTCCTTGCTCAGTTCAACTAGTCGATTAAAATTAATATATTCAACATAACCACTCTCGTTAGCCTTTACTGTGAAGATGTGTAGCGTGTCTATTTGAGGAAGATGATCCAACAAAGGCATTTCTTGAAAGTATTCAATCGTTTCATCCGCAACTGACTCGGCCTCCTTGTACAATTTAGTCACAAGATGGTTCAATTGTACGGATATTGCCACATTATAAACGAACTTCGTAAAATAAAAAACGCAGGCAAGGGCGTACAATAAGGCAATGGAGGCCGAAACAACCAAATATTCATCTTCTGAATTGCGCATAAAAAACAAAGAGGAAAGACAATAAATAAAACCACCAAGAAAAATCCCCAAAGTTTGCATAGATGTTTTCTGTAAGAGAAAATTCTCAACAGTCCGGGGACTGAAATTAGATGAGTAGAACGAAATGACCGATAACATCGTCCCAAACGTGAAGGTTGCCACTGAAAAAAGGGAACCCGCTAGCAGGCTCAAGATTGATTTGGCCAGATTGACGCTCGTTAGAAAAACAGTCGGGAAATAGTCCACCACATTTATCATTCTGGTGTCGAGCAAGATAACACCAATCGCTAAAATGAAAGAAAAGAGCACGCTCCCTCCTAGAATAAGCCAAATACGTTTATCTTCAAAAAATAAGCCAAATGCCTTGACCATGTTCTATAACCCCTCCTTTGATAGAATTATTTTCTCTATTATACCACTCGCTCCTTAGGAATGACTTCTTTTCAGCCGTACTTTTTCTGATGTTCTTTCTTCAACTTTAAATACGCTTCATTTTCCCTCACAATTTTCCACTTCTCTTCAAAAATGGTAGCTGACTTTGCTTTTTCTTCGTCTATTATTCTTTCTTTTATGTCGCCATTTTCATCATATTTGCGACCACCTTTGTAATTGGCGTAACGTCTAGATCTAGTGTAGCCCATTTGAAGAAACTTCCGACTCATATCCATACCCACAAAATCACCGGCTGCCTGGTAATCCAAAAACAGCTGGTAGATTTTGTCAGAAGATACTTTAGCAATTTCTGGAGTCTTAAAACGCCAATGTGGTAGTATCTCGCTTTTATAAGGTTCTACCAGAAGCACCCCTTGTTCTCCTCGGCCCACTCGATACAATTCAGGCTGGTCCCGGAAGTTTATCTGAGCGAAATCCAGTTCATAATCAAAGGCCATGTTACCCCCCCTCATGTCGATCCATTTCACTTTTTCTGTTTAGTTTTGTTACTAAACATGACGTTAATTTTGTGTTCCAGGCAACTATCTTGTCTGCTCCTAACCGGAAGACAAAAAAGCTAGATTCGTAAAGGTCTCGCTAACATTTGTCTGTAAATTGTTTTCAATTTTATCATCATTTATGATACGCATGTCCGTATCATCGAGTCGCATGATAGAAAAGCATCTCATAACCAGTTAACCTAATGTTGAACTTAAGTAAATTTTATCTCTCTTCACAACAAGGCGTTGCATTGGCGTTGCATCGCTAAACGCTTAGCGATGCTCCTCAAATCCTGAGATTAAAGCCTTGCACCACGCTTTAGCAACGTACGTTTTTAAAGCGTTGCGTTTGCGTTGCATCACAACCACTGAAATCAATGAGTTTTTTACAACATTCTTCAAACTCTATCCTACAACTACAGCCAGTAAACTTTCTTACTAAGTAAATGATGGGATATTAAAACCATTCGGAAAGGCTTCTATCTTTCAAGAACTTATAAAACCTTTTCTATAATCGCAGGGATAATCAAGTAACAGTATCGCTAGCAGTGAAATATCTTGACCAGCAGACTAAAGCGACACAAGTTTTTCAATTTAAGTTGACACTCCCAAAGAACGGAAGTAACCGCAAGATTGTAGAATAAAATATTTTATATGGAGTTTGTTATTATATTTAAAATAACAAACTCCCTTTCTAACATTTTACACAGTTAGATTCAAAAATTGCTGGATAAGTTTATTTGTTTTATTCTTCTTTTTATAAATTGCATAAATTTGATGACTTAAAGAAAAATCATGATTATCAAATATTTGTATTTCTTTTAGTAGAGATTGTTCAATATATTCACGAACTAGAGCATAAGAGCTAAAGTAAACTACATCATTTGAAAGTGTATATTCAAGAGCTGATGAAGCATTTTCGAATCTTAACTCAAACTGTAAATTATTTTTCAGCAACCTATCAAGTAATGACTGTGAATAACTATTCTCTAATCTACCGACAAATGTTAAATCGGTTAATTCGTTTTTGGATATATCTGTCGACGTATCAAAATTAGATCTTACTACGAAACAAAAACGATCATTAAGTAAATGAACCTTTGAATACTTTACTTCATTTAATTCAAAATCAAGATTAGGATTTAATCCTATTATTGCTAAATCAATCTTATCGTTCTTTAGTAATTCTATACTTTCATTTGTACTCTTTATAGAAATATTTACGTCTGTAGTTCTTTGTGTAGTCTTAAATTTTTTAATCATAGGATTTAACAGCTTCTCTATCGCTAATTGATGTCCTGCAATTTGTAAAGTCAGTGTCTCTTTATACTCGTTAATTTCGAAGATTATATCTTTTTCAACACTGAATAAATCTTTTGCATAGTTAAAAAGTAATATACCAAACTCTGTTAGTACAATGTTTCTTCCCTTCTTCTGAAAAAGAGAAATACCAATTGTTTCCTCAAATTGCTTAACTTGAGATGATACAGAGGGTTGTGATATTCTCAATGCTTTAGCAGCATTGTACGTTGTTTTTTCCTTTGCTACAGTATAAAAAATTCTTAGGTGATGCAAATTAAGTTCCAAACTGACAACTCCTTTCTTCAATTGATAGGTTTTAGTTATCGTTATTCTCTCATTATATATTGTTTTTTTTACTAAAAGTAAGATAAGCTAACATTGAGGTGAAAATAATGGAGTATAGTAAAAAAATTAAAGAATTAAAGGTACTACAAGGAGATAAACTTAAGTTAGATTGGGAAAACGTAGGCAATAATCCTAGTAAATTATTCTACAAATGGTTAGACATAGCGATTAACTATGAAGTGATTGAACCACAAGCGATGGTGTTGGCAACCGCAGATACAAAGGGCTTTATCACTTCAAGAGTGTTGCTTGTTCGACATGTTGATGAGGAATCTAATTTCTATTTTTCTACAAGCAAAGCTAATCCTGCAGGAGAACAGCTCTCTGAAAACCCTAATGCAAGTTTAAATTTTTATTGGAAAGAACTGTCACAACAAATCATAGTGAGTGGTCGTGTTGAAAAATGTCACCAAACTGATAGTATCGATGATTTTAAGAAACGTTCAATAGGCTCTAAATCAATCTGTTTAGTCCAAAAACAAAGTCAGTTACTGGAAAATATTCAGACAATGCACCTCGCAGTTGAAGAAACACAAAAAGAACTAAAATCGAATCCAGATTTAATCAACCCAAATTGGTCTTTGTTTAAGGTCATTCCAGACAAAATTGAGTTCTTTCAAGGAAGAAAAACAAGAATGCATGAAAGACTAGTATTTACTCGTAACTCAAACAATGAATGGGGTAGAAATTTTATTTGGGCATAGAATTTTATAAAATATCGTTTACTAGATTAGTATAAATTAAAAAGCGTAAATTTCAAGTTTAAGTTAGCCACTTTTCTTTGAATTATTTACTAGCTCTATTTTCTTTTTGGATCGAGTCAGTGCTTGATAATGAGTTGAGGCATGGTAGTCTCGCATATGTCAGCTTTACAGCTATAAAATCATGCCGAATGAGGCTCTTTGTCAAGCACTGACGGGTTCCGCCACTGGTTCCCTTTTACGTTCTTTATGAAATTCTCGAATGAATAAGTCATGTGGAGTTTGGTAGCCTAATTGCTTACGTGGATAATCGTTCATCCAGTTTTGGATACGCAGGCATTGTCTATCGCATATAGCTTCAAGCGGTTGACCTTTAGGCAGGAAGCGGCGAATGATCTTATGTTGATTCTCACTTGTACCACGCTCCCAAGAGGCATAAGGGTGAGTGAAATAGACATTGACGACCTCTTGTAAAGATGTATGAAGCCCTGCAAATTCAGACCCATTATCTGACGTAATCGTCTTAAATAATTGAGAGAATGATTCACCCGCACGTTGATGCAAACTTTCAATTGCTTCATCCACAGCCTGAGCCGTTTTATCCTTGATTTTCAGAATGACTTCATAGCGAGTTTTTCGTTCAACTAACGTCAACAATACGGGATCCGAGGCAACTTTACTTCCAATAACTGTATCAATTTCCCAATGTCCAAAACTCTTTCTTGTCTCAATTTCTTGAGGACGCTCTTCGATAGAAGGACCTAAAACGCGTTGGTTTCGGCGGGCTTTCTTCGTGTTCTTCTTGGTATTTCGCGAGAGTTTCTCTAATAAATCCAGGTTGCGTGTTTTCATGACGTCACTATCAATCCAGTGATATAAAGTTGTTGTGCAAGGGATGATAGCAGTCTCAAATAATTCATTTTCACGAGCAAAGCCAACGACCACATCTGGCGACCATTTGTCTTCCAACATCTTAGTGTCTGCCCACTCAACAAAGGCGTTCATTTTCGCCCATTTAGGTCTTCTACCGCAATTGAGACGTTGTTGGTCATATTGAGCTTTTCCAGTATCAGCATCGTAAATAGTGTAGGTATAGTCATAAATTTTTCCTTTTTGTTTTTGACGTTTCCGTTGTGTGACCGAACCTCTTTTCACTTCATTATGAATGGTTTGAGGTGAACGACCTAGTGACTTGGCAATAGCGCGGTTAGAGTAACCTTCTTTCTTAAGAATCGCAATTTGACAACGTTCTTGATAAGATAGGTGTTTCCCTTTTCGTGAGTTCGTGTTAAACTGTTCTTGCGTC
Organism: Fundicoccus sp. Sow4_H7; assembly: GCF_052115865.1. NCBI lineage: Bacteria > Bacillati > Bacillota > Bacilli > Lactobacillales > Aerococcaceae > Fundicoccus > Fundicoccus sp. Sow4_H7. The sequence continues at coordinate 204,926 of NZ_JBQKME010000004.1, forward strand.
ATGTGAATTCATCCTTTTCTATTGAGAGTTGTGGTAACTTCAATATTAACATGAATTTCACGTGGCGTTTTTTTATGGACTTTTAGAAGTGGCTAACTTCATTATAAAATCCGCCCTTTTTATGTTTATCCTATTTCGCTTAAAAAAATTTAAAAATATTATTCGATAGGTATAATTCCAATTAAAGAAATCTCGCTTTATTTGTTTTTGTTGCGTGAACATTTAATTTCAAGTTCGTAAATACCATAAATAATAAATTTTACACTTCTAAATAAAGCATTTTAAGCCATTTTCAAATTAATTCACTTATAGTTATCCGCGAAAACTTCTTAAAATCGACCTTAAAAATCTGTCTCTTCCAATAATTTACTCTACATCTGAAAGCCACTCTGTTTTTGTGTAATCAGCTTTCGTTTATGTCGAGTTAAAGTGCTTTTGCTGATACCAGTCATCTTTTCAACTTCTGAATAAGAATGTATCTCTAAAAGTTGCATAGCTAGAGCTAATTGTTGCGTAGAAAATTTTTTAGGACGTCCCTCTTTAAAGCCTGGTCTCTGTTTTGCGATTTCTTTTCCTTCTTGTGTTCTTTCAACGATGAGATCGCGTTCAAAATCCGCAAAAGCACTAAAAATTGTAAAAATTAATCTTCCTGTAGAAGTATTTTCAATTATACCTAAATTAAGTACATTGATCCGCACACCTTTTTCAAAAAGATACTTGATTGTATTCAATTCGTCTTGAGTACTGCGTGCGAATCGGTTTAACTTTGTGACCACCAATGTATCACCCGTTTGAATCGTCTGCAATAGTTTTTGGAATTCCGGTCAATCACTTTTTGTCCCCGTTATTTTTGGATTTATTATGCATTTCTTTTAGGAGTTATCTATCTGCACTATTCACCGGATTCCGGAAATTGTAGCTACTATACTAAAGAAGACCTTGAGTATTTTACTCAGGGTCTTCTTGCTTCAGATATTCATTTCATAGACACGCACTTCATGAAGACGGTAGCAGATTTTTTCCAATTCTTCTTTTCGCTCGATTGGCGCTTCGAAGTTGAAGTTTCGGATCCCGTATACTTCTCCTATATTTTCAAAACTGATAAAACTCTGTAATATCGAATTATTTGCATTCCCTTTCAAATAAGCATTCAGATACGCTTCCCTGAACAGGAACCCTTGCTTAAGGTACCACTGCGTTGCAGCCATGTCATCCTGGGTCCAAACCTCTACCCGTTCGACCCCATTCTCTCTCAGCTTTTCTTGGGCTGCCCGCCAGAGAGCGGTTGCTAAACCCTGCCCCCTATATTCAGGTAAGACTCCTAAATGCCAAATCACTCCGCCTTTTGAACCCTCAAAGTAGCAGGCATCTCCCGGTTTCTCCTCATACTCACAATCCAGAAAGCCGACGACTTGCCCATTCTCTATTGCTACCATTTGAATAACAGGGTTCTCGTATTCTTCCCGAAAGTTTTGAACATCATCAAAATAGGAGCTGTCCAAAAAGGATACTACTCGGCAGCGAATCCATGATGTTTTGTCTTGGTCTTCGTATTCTCGAATCTTCATAAAAATCCTCCTTTGTAGTAACGGAGGTTAGTTTTCAGTGTTACCTCCTACCACTGTGTTATAAGTAATTCTCTTTTTCGTCCACATGGCAATCACTCCTTCACGATACTAAGTAGAATGGTCACTCCATTTAAGGCCGCTACAGATATTAAATGGAATATCCTGTTCTCTGTTTACCTGTTCAGTATAATATAAAGGGAAACTCTTTAGCATTCCTTATTTCCAAAAGGACTGAGGATCCCTCTGTATCAAAAACAATCGATTATGAGACAAAATCATATCGCCTCTTTTATTAAATAAAAGAGGCGATATTCTGTATCATAACTTGTTACATTAACTACGTATCTATAACCCCCTTTTATGATACAATGAAGGCAGAATTAAAGTACGAAAGGAAGAAAAGCATGAGTGGATACATCTATGGTTATGCCCGGGTGAGTACGCGTTCACAAGAACTAAATCGTCAATTAGACTTACTCAATGAACAAAATTGTAATGAAATCCTAACTGAGAAAATGACGGGAACCAAAGCGGATCGTCCCCAACTAAATCGTTTAAAAGATAAAATTCGTCCGGGAGATACGGTAATTGTGGAAAGTTTCTCGCGTCTAGGTCGTAGTACAAAGGATTTGATTGATCTTGTTACCTACTTTGAAGAGCATGAGGTAAAACTTGTAAGCTTGAAAGAAAACTTCGATACCGGCACCCCCCACGGCCGTTTAATGATGACAGTTTTCCAAGCTTTTAGTCAGTTTGAACGTGATCTAATTGTAGAACGTACAAAAGAAGGTTTGAAAAGTGCTCGTGCTAGAGGTCGTAAAGGTGGCCGCCCGCGTGTTAACCAGAAAGATATTGATCGAGCAGTAAAATTGTATGGTAGTCAGGCGTACAGCGTAAAAGAAATTACTGAAATGACTGATATAAGCAAGGCAACACTCTATCGCTACTTAAAAGACAATAGAGATTAATCTATTTTAATTTATGATTCGGGTGTCAAAAGTGGGTTTTTTTCGAGAGCAGGTTTCATATTTTGAGGGCTTCATCCTAAAAATTGCAAAAAAAAAATAAACTATACATTATTCAATTCTCTCAACGTTATTTAAGCCAGCTTTGCTTTAATTTCCAGACTCTTTATCATTCTTTTCACATTAATTGCTCCTATTTTCATGAAAAATCTTAATTTTGTCCGCACTAAACCATGTACTGGTATACAATCTACGCGATACTTTCTTCGCAACAGGGATGGGATTGCTTCTACACCATTTCGGATACGTGCATAAGCTTTATATTCTGGTGTTAGGAGGAGAAGTTTATACCGCGCCAAGTGAATTGTATTTTTTAGGATCTGGATAGTAGCTACTCTCTTTTGAAATTTAATCCCACAACGGTCTCTCAAGGGACAGTCTTGACATTTTTCTTTTTCCATTGTTAGCCGGAAGGTACCGCCTTCATGATCCCAATAACTGCACTTTTCTGGGGACTGTCTCATAGGACAGTGGGTGATTGTATTCATATCTTCGTTCATTACGAATTGACCTTTACAAGAATCCGTTTTTTTACCTACTAAATTGGTTGTAATCAATTCTATATTTAATTTCGAAGCTTTCTTGCGTGCTTCATCTGATCCGTAGCAAAGGGTTTTGCGCCGCTATATAGTGATAATTCATCTTCAAGACCAAATACATGTAACCGTCAAGTACAAATGGACAGAAACGCTAAATAAGAATGGACACTTTCGTTGATTAACTTTTAAATATTTTTTCTTTATGTTTCATTCGATAACTTTCGCCATCCA
>NZ_JBQKME010000005.1:0-167700 GCF_052115865.1 Fundicoccus sp. Sow4_H7
TGAGTATGGGATTAAAGATACCGGCATAAAAAAATACCATGTATGATAAGACATCATACATGGCACAAATATTTTGTTTATTTACCTGTCTACTTGACAGGGGGCAGTTCATATGTGACTTGATTTTTTTCTTTGGATCTGGTTCATAGAGTCGTGTCATTAATAAAATACAATCTCTAAAATAACTGAAATTGCGATATCCATAAGCAATTCTTTTCTACTTTTATTTTAACTATTTGTGCCTTGAAACTACCAGATCCACTACCACCACTTCTAAGACTAGATTTAGCTAAAAATATTTGTCGTTCCTTATGATTCTTCAATGCAATTGCTAATGCCTCTTGTACCCAATCACCATAGCTAAAACCAGTAACGTATTTTAGTACACCGTCAACTATATATCCTGAAAGCATACCACCTACGAATACAGCAATTATTCCCGTTACACTCTGTATGGAGTAGCTTGAAGAAGCAGAATCATCTATTTAGATAATCGTATATGAAATATCATCATTTTGTTCATGTGCATAAATCAATACAGAAGATATATTATTCAGATGTAATGTACTTGTTAATGTTGTGATAGTTATTTTTTTTCATATGAGACATCCTCTCTTAGTGTCTTTTATTAAATTAAATACTAGTTCGATTAATTTATAAGCAACTGATAAATTACAAAAAAATTATACTCATTCTACTCTAGCAAAATAGTTATCATCTATCCGGATGATAACGCTCACTTGTTTATATGTCAATTTATTTACATTTAGAATATATAATATACATCATACTTTAAAATAAAGAACAAGACGGTTCATTAGCTGTTAAGTTTTTTGATAAAACATATTATCAATTAGTTTATGAATATATCTTGTATAGATGTACTTGTAACTAAAGTTTTAGCGATATATATAAGCTGTTGTTATTGTTGTTCTTCTGCTTATTTGTTATTTATGAAATTATTATCTAATTTCAAAACTTTAGAGGTTTACTCTAATAGCAACACCTTTAAATGCAGGTGATGCTTTAACCGTTAACAATCAATCAGTTAAATCTTGCTTTAACTTCATAAGTTAGGTATGATAGTGAAACTAAAAATAAAATACAATAAGATTGTATCTATTTTTATGTGTTGTATAATAGATTGTAAGTAATAGGGAGGTGACCGTTGATGGAGATGGAGCATATTAATGAAAATTTAATTAAAGTCATGATAGACATGGACGATTTAGAAGAACGTGGCATTGATTTCCTAGATTTAATTGGAGATCAAAGTAGTATAGAACAATTTTTCTACTCTATCTTGGAAGAAGTTGATGTGGACAATCATTTCCACGACTCAGAGGCTGTCACATTCCAAGTCATGCCGAATTCTGAAGGTTTGGAATTATACATCAGCCGAACGAATTTTGATGAAATGGATGCTTTTTGGGAAGACGAATTAACCAATCGCTTACATGAACATCGTAGACAACCACGAAAAAGTCGGAATACAAAAGCTAAAAATGATGAGAATCAAACAAATGATGCAGTACAAAACGAGAAAGAATCAAGTTCTTATTTTAATTTAAACAAAAAATATAGAAACAAATTAGGTCAAATCGTACGTTTCCAAACATTAAATAATTTTCTTGCGTTGGCACGTGAAATACCAATCGATACTATCCAGACGAATTTATACCATATGAATGGTAATTATTATTTAGTGATTAAATCAATTGATGAAGACTTAAGTGAGAAAAAAGCTTACTCATATGTATTAAAAATATTAGAATTTAGCGAACCATTCTCGACTACCGAAGATATTTTGATGGAATATGGTGAACTTTTACGTGAATCAGATGCCTTAAAATTTTTCGGCGAAAATATTTAACACAATTGTAATAATGCATTTCCCCTTTTTTTACGTATATATGTAAAAGGGGGATTTTTTTTATGAATGTAGCAAAAAATCAAAATGGTAAAGTTTATTACATTACACAGCCGCTCAATCTACCGCAAAAACAAAAATGGTATTGTCTCAAATGTGATCAGCCTATGTACTTAAAGAAAAGCAAGAGAGATGTCTATTATTTTAGTCATATTACTGCTTGTGGATCAGGACTGCAGAAAAAAGCTGCTCGTGAAACATCGATTCACCAAAAAGCTAAAAAAGAATTATGCAACTTTTTAAAGCCTACTGCTAAAGCTGTTCACAATGAATTTCTATTTCCGCGCATTCAACAGACGGCAGATGTCTACTGGGAGACAAATGAATCAAGTAAAATTGTCTTAGAATTTCAGCATAGTCCCATTCCGCGAAATGAAGTAATAAAACGCCATAAACTCTATTTAACAGAGGTTGACCAATGCATTTGGTTACTAAACGAAGATGATTTTAATATTAATAAAATGAATTTTTGGCATTTTTCAATGCTGCAATACAATGATGCTTATAAAAATTATTGGATAAGTTTGGATTTAGTCCGTAATCTTTTGGTTGTCCGTCCCTTTATCCCGCTCTTATATAAACAAAATTCATCTATAGAAGAGCGTTTTTATCCGATTGATTTTAATCTAGGGGACATACTAAAAGTTGATGTTAATTCTTTTAACTATCGACAAAAAATGACTCCCTTAAAGAAAACTAAAACCAAAAGCTTTGAACAACAATTAAATGCTGTTTTGCGTAATAAGCATTATTATCTTAGTCTTCATAAACTTTATCGTCATCATTTGGTATTAAGCCGGGCACCCCGTTGGATACTGGAAGAAAATTGGTATTCACCCCTGGTCCATCAACCGATGTGGGAGTTTTTTGCTTGGCTTATTGTTGAACTTAAGGAGTATGTGCTTGACTATATTGATTTAGATGATTTGAAATCATTAATAATGGACAATCCTATCAATAGTCATTTTCATTTTTGTTATTTACCTTTGATTGATGAAAAATATCAACAAGTATTTTTTGAAGATTTAATAAAATTACTGGTAGATAAAGGTCTTTTATATCCAGCCAAATGTGGTTTTTATAAAATATTAGTAAAAGCAGTTTTATTAATTTAAAAACGTGGGTGATTATGATAAGATATTTCTAATGATTTTTTTAGGAGGAATATAATAAATGGTAGAAAGTTATCAATCTCGTAATGATGTACCTGTTGAAAGTACTTGGGACTTAACCGTTCTTTTTGAAAATGATGAAGCTTGGGAAATAGCTTATAAAGATGCTGAATTTGAATTAGAAAAAATTAGTGCGTTGAAAGGGACTTTAGCAAATTCAGCTGAAGCTTTAGTTCATGCAATTGATACTATTTTAGCCGCTTCAAGAAAAGTATCGAATGTTTATACTTATTCGCATTTAAAATATGATCAAGATTCCACAGACTCAACTTACCAATCTTTAGATGCGCGTTCTAATCAATTATATAGCAAACTTTCAGAATTAACGGCATTCTTTCAACCAGAAGTTTTATCGATTCCCGAAGAAAAACTAGCTGAATTTATTGAATCTAATGAAACTCTAAAAGAATACCAACAATATTTAGACAATATGACGCGTCAAAGAAATCATGTGTTAGCTCCTGAACAAGAAGTCATCTTAGCGCAAGCTAGCGAGGTTTTATCGGCTGCAAGTAAAACTTTTGGTGTTTTAAATAACGCTGATTTAAGTTTTCCAGAAGTAGAAGATCAAAAAGGTGAAAAGATCCAACTTACACATAGTATTTATGGTAAATTACTAGAAAGCACAGATAGACGTGTTCGTAAGGATACATTTGAAAAATTCTATTCAGTTTATGATCAATATAAAAACACTATGGCTTCTTTACTAAGTACCAATATTAAAGCGGACAATTTTTCTGCGAAAGTGCGTAATTTTAACTCAGCACGTGAAGCAGCGTTATTTACTAATAATATTCCTGAATCCGTTTATGATACTTTATTAGAAACAGTAGGTGAACATTTACCAAGTTTACATCGTTACGTTGCTTTACGTAAAGAATTACTAGGTATTGAAGATTTAGAGATGTACGATATGTACACACCGATTTTAGGGGAAGCACCTTTAAGCTTCAATTATGAAGAAGCTAAGGAAATTACGCTAGAAGCTTTAGCACCATTAGGTGAAGAATATATTTCGATTATCAAAAAAGCTTTTGATGAACGTTGGATTGATTTATATGAAAACAAAGGAAAACGTAGTGGAGCCTATTCTTCAGGAACTTATGACAGTAATCCATATATTTTGATGAACTGGCAAGATAATGTGAATTGGCTGTATACATTAGTCCATGAATTAGGGCATAGTGCACACTCCTATTTAACTCATAAAAACCAACCATATATTTATGGTAATTATTCCATCTTTTTAGCAGAAATTGCTTCCACTACGAATGAAAACTTGTTAACGAGTTATTTATTAGATCGTTATACCGATCCAAAAGTGCGTTTATATATTATTAACCACTTCTTAGATGGGATGAAGGGTACTGTTTACCGTCAAACTCAATTTGCAGAGTTCGAACATTTTATGCACACGGCAGATGCGGAAGGCAAACCATTAACACAAGCCTTTTTATCTGAAAATTACAAAGCGATGAATGAAAAATATTATGGTCCAGATGTCAATTCAGATTCAGAAATTGCCCTTGAGTGGAGCCGTATTCCTCACTTCTACTATAATTACTATGTGTTCCAATATGCTACAGGTTTTGCTGCAGCCACTGCCTTATCGGAAAAGATTTTAAGTGGAGACAAAGAAAGCTTGGATAAATACTTGAATTACCTTAAAGCAGGTAAAAGTAATTATCCAATCGAAATCATGAAACAAGCTGGTGTTGATATGACGCAAAAAGAGTACTTAATGTCTGCCTTAAATGTATTCGAAGCGCGTTTAAATGAATTTGAAAACTTGCTGAAAGAACAAAAATAAGAAACATCATCAATAAATATTAGGAAAAGCCACCATAAACGTTTATAAAATAACGTTCATGGTGGTTATGTGTTTCAAATTTCTTTTTGAGGAAAATAAGCTTCTAGTCGATAAATACGTTGGCCTCTAGCAGAAAACTTCATCTCATATTCTGTTTCAATGTTACCTTCAAAATCTGATTGATGTAAATCTAGCCATACTTGCTTTAAGATAATACCAAATTGTGACATACTTGCTAATGAATATTCAAATAAGCCTTGGTTATCGGTTTTAAAATGGATTTCACCTTCTGGATGTAAAATTGATTGGTATTGTTCTAGAAATTCAGGACTCGTTAAACGTCTTTTAGCATGTTTTTTCTTAGGCCAGGGATCGCTGAAGTTTAAATAGACACGATTAACTTCGCCGTGTTCAAAGTATTGATTTAAATGACGTCCATTAGTGTGTAAAATTAAAAGATTCGGAAGATTTAATTCTAGTTGTAGTTCGAGAATTGAAACAACGACACTAGTTTGAAGTTCGATGGCAATAAAATTAAACTCCGGATAAGTTTTAGCCATTTCTGTTATAAAACGACCTTTTCCAGAACCAACTTCTATAAAAATAGGTTGTTGCTTTTGAAATTTGTCTTGCCACATTCCCTTATATTGTTCAGCTTGGGGTACAACAAATTTTGGGTGTTGATCAATTAAATCTTGTGCCCATGGCTTATGTCTTAAACGCATTAAAAATCTCCTTTTTAAAAAATAAAAGTTATTTAACTTGATTATAGATGGACTTGATTAACAAAATCACTTCATTCATACGTTGATAGCGATTTTCAATCGAAAAATGTTTAACCAATAACAAACAATTCATCAGTGAGTACCATTGGACGCGTTTAAATACCTTTTTATCCACTTCGATTTCATAGGAATTAAACCAAGACATCCATTGACTCGGCTCAAAGTATTGACATAACAACCAAGTGATGTCACTGATTGGATCAGCAATCCGCACATTTTCCCAGTCCACCAAATACAATTGATTATCATTACTCAATAAAAAATTGTGATGATTTAAATCACCATGACAGACGACATAGTCAACCAGATAAAAATCATCATCAATTTGATTTTCTAGAAATTGAATCACTTCATTAAAAAACATATGAGACTTTAACGAAGGAGGCAAATCTTTAAAATAAATATCAATAAAATCGAGTGGCTTACAAACACGATTATCAATCCGTCGTAATGTCATCAGCAAATTTTTTGACTGATGGATGTGACGAATCATTTTAATCACTCTGTCATCGGCCATATTTTTTTTGCTTAAGGTTTTTCCTTCTGCCCATTCTTGAGCGGTTAAAATATCACCTGAATAGGTTCGCTGTGTCCATTTCAATTTGGGGGTAATCCCGTCTGCGGCTAAAGTGGCTATTAAAGGAGATGAATTTCGCTTGAAAAAAATTTTTTCATCTTGTTTTGTCCCCATGAACGCTTGGCCAGTTGCACCTAATATCGGACGCAACTCCCATTGTTCTTCATTTTCAACCAAAATATCACCTCCGATAAATAATTTTACAAATGAAATATCATTGTATCACGTTTAGTAAATCAAGCAAGACAAAGTATGATTAGATTTCAGTCAAATCAATAATTTCTCCTGTGTAAATATCACTAGCAAAACGATAAGTTGTTACTTTATCCATTTCTTTTGTCGAAATTTCTCCAATATACACTAAAGGTTGACTTTGAAATTGCTCATAAGGAATTGGATCATAATCAATCCATGAACCGATCACAGTGTTGTTGTCTTTAAAATCAATTAAGAGTTGTTCGAGTACTTTGCCGGCATTCATTGGTTTATTTTCTTTGATGAGTAATGTTGTAGCAACTCCAACGATAACACCAGTTACTAGAAGTAATGTGCCAATAATATTGTCTTTTTTTGATTCGTTCATGCTTAAACATCCTTTCGATAAATGTTGGTATTCTTCATTGTAACATGATTCCCGTCGAAATAAAAAATGAATAAATTAGGCGTTTAGCATTTTTTATAGGCTAAGGATGTAACAAGCCTCAAAAAGCTCACAATAGATAACTTTCCTTAATTGATTTATCTGTCAAATTATGACACAATAAAATAACTAAAATGTATTTGTTAGGAGGAAACCGAAAGCTCATTTCGGTAATATTATGCAAAATAAAACATTCCAATTAATTAAAGATTTAACTGAATTACAAGCTACTTCAGGTAATGAAAAAAATGTACGTAACTATATGAAACATTACATGGAACCGTTGGTAGACCATGTGGAAGTTTCACCATTAGGCAATGTCTTTGGAGTTAAAGAAAGCAAAAAAGATGATGCACCAACTCTTTTAGTTGCTTCACATATGGATGAAGTAGGATTTATGCTGAGTCAAATTACTGATAACGGACTTTTTAAAGTTGTCCCCTTAGGTGGTTGGAATCCTTACGTTGTTTCAGCCCAAAGATTTACACTACAAACATCAAAAGGTGATTATCCATGTGTGTCTTCTGCAGTAGCCCCTCATTTATTAAGAGGTAAAGAAGGTAATCATAATGTTGATATCAGTGATATTTTATTTGATGCAGGTTTTACTTCCCGAGAAGAAGCAGAAGCATTTGGTGTTCGACCAGGCGATACCATTGTTCCGTTAGTTGAAACGATCTATACAGCCAATAAAGAATCGATTATTAGTAAAGCTTGGGATAATCGATATGGCTGTGTTGCTGTTTTAGAAACGTTGGAAGAAGTGAAAGATTTAGATTTAAATAGCCGATTAATTATGGGAGCGAGTGTTCAGGAAGAAGTTGGCTTGCGCGGTATTAAAGGGGCAGTGCATCAATACCAACCAGACGTATTTATTGCGGTTGATTGCTCACCAGCAGCAGATACTGACGGTAAAAAAGATGCCTCTGGTCGCTTAGGTGATGGATTCCTTCTAAGAGTACAAGATCCTGGTCATTTAACCCACCGTGGAATGGTAGAGTATTTACTTGATACAGCTTCTTCAAATAATATCCAATATCAATACTACTTCTCTAAAGGTGGAACAGATGCTAGCGCAGCACACGTTATGAATCAAGGAGTTCCAAGTGGAGTTATCGGTGTTCCAGCTAGATATATTCATGGACATCAAACGATTTTTAGAATTTCAGATTATGAAGCTGCTCGCGAAATGTTACAAACAGTAGTGAAAACATTCGACCGAACAACTTTAAATACTATTATGGAAATGAATTAATTAAGAGGAGTGTATGATTTGTTAGCTTTTTATAATAAAGATAACGTAGGCGATACATTAATGTTAACTTTTGGATCTGTTGGAGAACATGGTGTGGACGTCGAACAAAAAGATACTGTTACAGTTATTAAAGACAAAACGACTCAAGATGTGATTGGGATTAATGTATTTAATATCAGTGATTCTATGTCTTTAGTTGGAAATGGACCAATTAAACTAACAGACGAACAAATTAATCAAGTTAATGATTTGTTAGAAAAGAATGGTTTTGCTCCATTAAGTGACACAGACCAATTAGCTAAATTAGTAGTAGGATATGTAGAAAGTTGTGTGCCACATGAGGACAGTGACCATTTAAGTGTCACACAAACACGTGTGAATAACGACGAAGTATTGCAAATTGTCTGTGGAGCTAAAAACATTGATGCTGGACAACATGTTATTGTAGCAAAACCTGGTGCTGTTATGCCAAGTGGAGAAATTATTTGGGCCGGTGAGTTACGTGGCGTTAAAAGTTCAGGTATGATTTGTTCGACGAGAGAACTTGATGCCACCGATATTGAAGACTTACCAGGAATTTGGGAATTAAATGATTCATTTGAAGTTGGAACGCCTTTAGAAGAAGTTTTAGAATGGTATCGTAAGAACTAATAATAAATAGAGGAGGCACTGAGATGTCCGACAACGAAACATCCCAAAGAAGAAAATTCTTAGATAAAAAAGAATATCGTTTCGAACAAAATATTAATCGTGATTCAAATAAATCACGTTTTACACCGGCACTCAAAGCCGAAAAACAAAAGATTTTAGAACCGCTAAATAGCGAATTAACTGTAAATGATAAAAATCAAGATGATTTTCAGTCAGAATATATTGACTTAGATCAAAACTTATATGATTTTGATAAGATTGACCCTAATAGTTTACAAGCTGAAATGAAGGCTTATAATAACAAGGAGAAGGGAAATCTCGAAGTTTCAACTAATGAGCAAACAATCGACTCTTCAAAAGTTGTTGAGACTTCAAAACGTTCAAGACCATTAGAAGATTATCAAATACCATTTTTGAAGCAAAACAAAGCAGCAAAAGAGTTTTCAGATTATTATGTTTATTTAGAAAATGAAACAGAGCAAGTCCAGGAAGTGAGTTCTGTAAAGCAAGAAGAGACGATTGATTCTGATATTGATCATCATGAGTCAATTCATCCTCCCTCTAGCCGTTCAACTTATACCCCTTCTTTCAAATTAACAAATAGATATGAAAGGGTAGATTCAAAACAAAATCATCCCTTAAATCAAGATTTGGAAGTTGAAGTAGAACATGCCAAAAATCAGTATGAAATCGTTGATGCAAAAGCATCCACTTTCGTACCTAAGAAAATTCCTACACCATACAAAGAAAAAATAACAAAGTACCATCAAGTGGACAACCAATTAAGAGTATTAGCAAAGCGTTTGGTCAAAACAAAGGATTCTTTTCTTCGTTTTGAAAATTAGGAGGCAAATAGTAACAATGTTAAAAAAAGATACAATTTATCATTTTGTAGGAATAAAAGGCTCTGGAATGAGTGCCTTGGCTCTCATTTTACACGGTGAAGGTTACCAGGTCCAAGGTAGCGATATTGGTAAATATTTTTTCACCCAACAAGAATTAGAGAACCAAAACATTCCTATTTTTGAATTTAATTCAGATAATATAACTGAAGGATTGACGATTATTGCGGGAAATGCTTTTGGGGACGAACATCCAGAACTGGTAAAGGCGAGAGAATTAAATTTACCAATCCAACGTTATCATAAATTTTTAGGTGAATTAATTAATGGCTATACTAGTATTGCGGTTACAGGTTCACATGGTAAAACTTCTACCACAGGATTACTGTCGCATACACTTAAAAATCTAGCTCCACTCAGTTATTTAATTGGCGATGGGACAGGTTTTGGAGATGAAGAAGCCAATTATTTTGCATTGGAAGCCTGTGAATACCGCCGTCATTTCTTAGCTTACAGTCCAGATTATGCGATTATCACCAACATTGATTTTGACCACCCTGATTATTACCAATCCATAGAAGATGTTGCTGAGGCATTCCAAACGTTTTCGAATCAAACGAAAAAAGCAATCATCGCTTGTGGTGATGATGAGTACTTGAAGGAATTAACTACAGACATTCCAATCTATTACTACGGATTTGACGACAACAACCATATTCGTGCAATCAATATTGACCGTAGTGTTAATGGTTCTAGTTTTGATGTGATCGTTAATGACACTTTATTTGGATATTTTGAACTTCCAGTATATGGAAAACATAATATTTTAAATGCATTGAGTGTTATTACAGTGTTAAATTTAGAAGGTTTTCAAGCCGAGGATATTGCAGAACATTTGGCAACTTTCACAGGGGTAAAACGTCGTTTTTCTGAAAAACAAGTTGAGGGACTAACAATTATTGATGATTATGCACACCATCCTTCTGAAATCAAAGCGACTATTGATGCTGCCAAGCAAAAATACCCTGATCGTCGTGTGGTGGCTGTTTTCCAACCGCATACTTTTAGCCGGACCATAGCCTTATTACAAGATTTTGCGGAATCTTTAAATTTAGCTGATGATGTGTACTTGGTTGATATTTTTAATTCGGCAAGAGAAGAAGCTGGGAATGTATCGATCATAGACTTGGCTAATCGCATTGACAAAGATGTTGAGATTATTTCTCAAGACCATCTTTCACCGTTAATGGCGTATCAAGATGCAGTCATATTATTTATGGGAGCTGGAGATATCGATGTAATTGGTAATCAGTTTGTATCTTCGTATGCTCAATTAAAGCCAAATACATTGTAGTTGAACAAAATGATACGAATAATAAATCATTTCTAAGCAGCCCGTACAAACGTAGTTGTAGATGATTTATTATTCTTTTTTGTCTTATAGAACATGTCCGTAAACTATCTTAAATGAAATGAGGAATATATCATGTCCAACCGTAAAATAATGTTAATTGATGGGAGTAGTTTAGCTTTTCGCGCCTTCTTTTCTATCTTAAACTTTGAACAATTCAAAAATAAGGCAGGTTTACATACCAATGCTTTATATAGCTTCAATTTAATGTTAAATACCGTTTTAGATCAATTTGAACCGACACATATTTTAGTTGCATTTGATAAAAGTGAAACAACTTTTAGAACCGAAAAATATACTGAGTATAAAGGCGGAAGACAAAAAACACCGAGCGAATTTAAAGAACAGATGCCTTACTTTAGAGTGCTACTAGACGCTTATGGGATTAAACATTATGAAATTATACGCTATGAAGCGGATGACATTATTGGAACACTAGCGCATCAAGCGGATGAAGACGACGAAGTGATTGTTATTTCAGGTGATAAGGATTTAATCCAATTAGCAAGTGGCAATACAACGGTTTATATTACCCGTAAAGGTGTCAGTGATTTAGAAGCTTATACTCCTGAAACGATTCAAGAAAAATATGGCTTAACCCCTCATCAAATTATTGATTTAAAAGGTTTGATGGGTGATAGTTCAGATAATTATCCTGGTATTACTCGTATTGGAGAAAAAACAGGCATCAAATTACTCAAAGAATTCGGTAGTATTGAAAATATGTATGACAATTTAGATGATATTAAACCATCTAAAATGAAAGACAATATTATTAATGATAAAGACAATGCTTTTATGAGTAAAGATTTAGCTAGAATTTTAACAGATGCCCCTTTAGAAATTTCAATCAACGATATTGAATTAATAGGTAAAAATATCGATGCCTTAGCAGAGTTTTATCGCAATATGGATTTTCATTCGTTCTTAAATAACTTGCAGACAGAATATAGCGATCAACTAATTGATGAAGGAGATCAATTAGAATTGGATCAATATGAATACGAATATTTAGATGAGCTGCTAGCATCCCATTTACCTAAACAAGCAGTTATTTATTTTGAAACACTAGAAGAAAATTATCATTTTGCAGACATTAAGGCTGTCGCTTGGTTAGATATTAATGCTAAAAAAGCTTATATCACATCGGCAGAAATAGCCTTTGCTAGTGATGCTTTTAAAGAATGGCTAGCTTCAGAAAACCATGCGAAAATTTCTTGGGATTCAAAACGCGATACTGTTTTAGTATCTCATTTCGATACTACTTTAAAAGGCCTTCAATTTGATACTTTAATTGCAGCTTATTTAATTGATTTGAATAATACCAAGGATATTACAGATGTCCTTTCGATTGCTGAATTACCAAGTATTGTTAAAAATGATGAGGCTGTTTATGGTAAAGGGGCTAAAGCTTCGATTCCAGAAGATCAAGAAGTTTTAGGGCAACATCTTCTAACTAAATTAGTAGCATTAGAGCATTTAATGCCAGAGTTGGAAAATCGTTTAGCGGAGCTTGAAATGATGGATTTGTATTCTACCATCGAATTTCCTCTAGCAAAAATATTGACTTCAATGGAAATACTAGGGGTTAAGGTAAACGGATCTGAACTTGGGGAAATGAATGCCGAAATGTCCGAAACCCTTGCCAATATGGAAGCTGAAATTCATGAATTAGCTGGTGAGGAATTTAATGTTAATTCGCCAAAACAATTAGGGGTTATTTTATTTGAAAATCTAAAATTACCTGTCATAAAGAAAACAAAAACAGGCTATAGTACAGCTGCGGATGTTCTTGAAAAACTTTCAGGTAAGCATCCAATCGTGGATAAAATCCTCGATTACCGTCAATTAGCTAAATTACAAGGAACTTATCTTGCAGGCTTACCGCCATTTATTAAAGAAGATGGACATATTCATACACGCTTTGTTCAAACCTTAACCCAAACTGGACGATTAAGTAGTACTGATCCAAACTTGCAAAACATTCCTATCCGTATGGAAGAAGGGCGCAAAATTCGGAAAGCTTTTGTACCTTCAAAAGAAGGTTGGTTAATGTTTGGAGCGGACTATTCACAAATTGAGTTGCGTGTTTTAGCTCATATTTCAAAAGATGAACATATGCAACAAGCCTTTATTGATGGCGAAGATATTCACTCAGCAACTGCAAGACGTGTATTTGGTATAGGAGAAGATGAAGCAGTTACTTCTGAGCATCGACGTCAAGCTAAAGCTGTTAACTTTGGGATTGTCTATGGAATTAGCGATTATGGTTTATCTCAAAATTTAAATATTAGTCGTAAAGAAGCGAAAGACTTTATTGATCGTTATTTTGAACAATATCCTGGGATTAAACAATTTATGGATGATATAGTTAAGGAAGCAAAGGAAAATGGCTATGTAAGTACCTTGTTCAATCGTCGTCGTTATTTACCAGATATTCATTCAAGTAATTTTAATTTACGCTCATTCGCTGAACGAACAGCCATGAACTCACCAATCCAAGGAACAGCGGCAGATATATTAAAAATTGCCATGGTATCCCTACATCAAGCCATTATTGATGAAGGCTTACAAGCAAAAATTTTATTACAAGTCCATGATGAGTTGATTTTAGAAGCACCAGTTGAAGAAATTGAACGCTTAAATGAACTCGTTCCACAAATTATGGAAGGAGCCGTCGAGCTATCTGTTCCTTTAAAAGTTGATTATAACAGCGGAACGAATTGGTACGACTTAAAATAGAAAGGAAATAGGCATGCCGGAACTACCCGAAGTTGAAACAATACGTCAAGGATTAGAGCCATTAATAAAGGAGAAGGCAATTGCTTTAGTTGATGTTAGTTGGCCTAGAATTATTAATACCGAATTGGATTTGTCAGATTGGCAAAATGCTCTAGTCGGACAAACAATTCATAGCCTGTTAAGACGGGGCAAGTATTT
The DNA here is from genome assembly GCF_052115865.1 of Fundicoccus sp. Sow4_H7. Classification (NCBI taxonomy): domain Bacteria; kingdom Bacillati; phylum Bacillota; class Bacilli; order Lactobacillales; family Aerococcaceae; genus Fundicoccus; species Fundicoccus sp. Sow4_H7. The sequence continues at coordinate 14,014 of NZ_JBQKME010000005.1, forward strand.
AATTTTCCAACTCAGTAACTGTTATTTAATTTCGCACCTTCGAATGGAAGGTAAGTATTTCTTTTATCCCGCTAGTGAAGTGCCGCTGGTAAAAGAAAAGCATACGCATGTTCGTTTTATCTTCAAAGACCATTCAGAATTGCATTATCATGATGTTCGTAAATTTGGCAGGATGGAACTCATTGGTTTAGAGGATTTAACGTCCTATTTTCAATTAAAAAAATTAGGACCAGAACCGACAACAGAATCCTTTAAAATAAATAACTTTGCTGAAAAACTAAGTCGTATTAAAAAATCCATCAAACCAGCATTGCTCGATCAATATTTAGTAACAGGTTTAGGTAATATTTATGTGGATGAGGTTTTATTCCAAGCAAAGATTCATCCCTTAACCTCTTCCCAGCAATTGACCTCAAGTCAAATTAAACGATTGCATCATGCCATCATTGATGTTTTAAGTCGAGCAAGTGAAGCGGGCGGTTCAAGTATTCGAACATATCGCAATGCTTATGGTAAAGAAGGGACTTTTCAACAACATCACCAAGTTTATGGAAAAGAAAATCAGCCATGTCCTATTTGTGGCACAAGTATTGAAAAAATCTCTGTCGGTCAACGAGGAACACATTTTTGTCCGAATTGCCAGATTTTTGAGGAAAAGTAGGAGAGTCGATCCATGTATATCATTGCATTAACTGGAGGTATCGCTACAGGGAAATCGACAGTCGCGAATTATTTGTTAGATAAAGATTATCCTGTCATTGATACGGATCTGCTGTCAAGAAAAGTAGTAGAACCAGCCGAAGTCGGCTTAAAAAGAGTTGTTGAAACTTTTGGAAAAGTTGTTTTGACAGCAGAAGGTGAACTTAATCGAAGTCAATTAGCTGCAATCATTTTTAACGATGAAGATAAAAAAGAAACTTTGAATGCTATTTTACATCCATTGATCTTTGAGGAAGTTGATCGTTTACTAGAATTGTATAGGCATGAGGAAGAAGCGTTAGTATTTGTGGATGTCCCTTTATTATTTGAGATTGGTCGGAACAATTATTATGATGAAGATTGGTTGGTTTATACCAAACCAGAGCTGCAACTGGAACGACTCATTAAACGTAATGCTTATTCGCAAGAAGAGGCCACAGCGCGGATTAATAGTCAAATGCCCATTGATACAAAAATTGAATTAGCTGATATTATTATCGATAACAGTGGCACCGTAGATGAAACCTATCGACAGCTGGATATAGAATTGAATCGTTTAAATGAGAAATTAGTTAACTAGACTTTTTACAATTTGCTTACTATGTTAAAATAATGAAAACAAGTTTATTTGAGAGGAGGTTAGCTTAATGGAATGTCCAAAATGTCGACATCAGCAATCAAAAGTGATTGACTCACGTCCAGCAGATGATGGAGCCTCAATCCGTAGACGTAGGGAATGTTTAAATTGTGGTACTCGTTTTAATACTTATGAAAGAGTCGAAAGAGCGCCATTATTAGTCGTAAAAAGAGATGGGACACGTGAAGAGTTTAACCGTGATAAAATGTTAAGGGGTATTATACGTGCTGCCGAAAAGAGACCTATTTCTCGTGAACAAATGGATCAACTTGCTGCCAATGTAGAAAACGCAGTACGAGAAGAATCTGATACCGAAATTGCTAGCGAGCGTATTGGGGAATTTATTATGCCTAGACTAATGGAAATTGATGAAGTGGCTTATATTCGCTTTGCCAGTGTTTATCGTCAATTTCAGTCACGTGATATGTTCATTAAGGAGCTTGAAGCCATGAACCACAAAATGAAAGCTGACGGCTCATCTGTTGAGCTAGAATCAAATGAAACTGAAACCGAATGATCAATTTCAGGTGATTTTTCATCATTCGGTAGGCGCCAATGAATTAGAAAGACTTTCGCTCTTATATCAACCTATCATTGGAAGTTTAGCTGTCACCTTATACCAACGATTGATATTTTTTGCAAAACAAAAAAATACTTGGTCAGACTGTATTAAACACGCGACCTTCCTGCCACTTATCAATAGCGGTATCGATCAGTTTGAAAAAAGCCGTCATGCATTAGAAGCAGTTGGCTTAATGAAATCTTATGTCAAAAAAGAAGAACAGTTAGATTATCAAAAAATATTATATTACGAGCTCTTACCAACTTTAACGGCTCAAGAATTTTTAAGCCATCCCTTATTAAATACAGCTTTATATCGTCAAGTTGGTGAGGAAAGCTATCTTTCTATTGTTGAATATTTTAGCGTAGATGACTGGAACAAAAACGATTTTCAAAATATTTCTAAATCATATTCTGATGTCTTTAGAGTTTATCAAACAGATGTTCCTGTTAATGAGTCTATTCATCAGGATAATTCTAATGTAAATTCTGTTGAAATGCCGCCTACATTTAATTACAGTTTGTTTTTAAGGTATTTAATTGCTGAAGGGATTGAACATACTCAATTCACATCGCAGCTGCGCGAAAGTATTGCAGCTATTCATCAAGTTTATCAACTAGACGAAGAAGAAATGTTAGAAGTTATTAAAAACAGTTTAAATCCTCTCAAAAATACGATTCAATTAAATCAATTGAAGATCTTTGCTGAACGAAAAGTTCAACAAAAAGAAAAACAAAATGTTGAGAAAAAACCACGTCCTGTGAGTCTTCCTAAACAAGACCATAATCCATTATTATCTCAAGCAGATATGGAATTAGTAAGTCTTTGTGAACACATTCCAGCGCCAGTTTTCTTAAATAAAATAAAGCAAAATGTTGGTGGATTTGCGACAGACAGCGAAAGTTACTATTTAATAACTCTTTCTGAAAAGTCAGAACTGAATGAAGCTGTGATTAATATGTTAGTTTATTATTTGTTGGTATTTAAACAAAGAGACAATATTTACAAAGGTGAACTTGAACGAATGGCAAATTTATGGCAAAAGCAAGGGATTGATACGGCAGCTAATGCATTGTTAGCTATTTATTCAGAAGAAGAGAAGGCTAAAGAAAAAGAGACGAAGCAAACTAATTCTCAAAGTAAAAAATGGTATCAAAAAGATCATCGTCGTGTGGAAGAATTACCTGACTGGCTAATTGAACAAGAAAAAAATAAGAATGATGGACCCTCTAATGTTAAGGAAACTAAAAAGATTGCAGATGCTACTTCCAATGAACGAGAGCAAGAAATTCGTAGCAAATTAAACCAACTATTAAATGAGGGAGGTGACTAAATTTGCAATCAATGAATGATATTGTTAATAAAATGATTGGTGGAAATAGTCGCTACCAAGAAAGTTTAAATCAAACGATTAAGTCTACTTTAGCTTTTGAACCTATTCAAGCGTTTGTCAATGCCAATAGTGATCGCATTTCTGAAGAAATGATTCAGAATAGCTTTTCAAAATTAAATGAATTTAAAATTGAGTTTGAAGCTATTCAACGTGGAGAATTAGGGCAAAATCCTGGGTTTGAACCGAAGTTATTTATTAATGAAGGTTATATTGATGTGACTTATGTTCCAACACAGACCTATTATAATCAACAAGAGATGCGTAAAAAAGCCGCTTTGTTGGATAATCGGATGATGTCGCGGGATGTGCGAAATGCCAGTTTAATGGATTTTGGTACGGAAAATTCTCCTAGCCGCCAAAAGCTACTTGAAGAAGTCATGGCTTTTATTGATGTATATTTTGCAAATCCTAAACAAGCGCAAGGTCTTTTTATTGTAGGGCCTTTTGGTGTGGGAAAAACATTTCTATTGGGAGCTTTAGCTAATTATTTAGTAAGCCGTGATGTAGCGGTGACTATGTTGCATTATCCTAGCTTTGCCAGTGATATTAAGGCTTCAATTAGTGACAACACAACACAACAAATTTTACAAAAAGTAAAATCAGTGGATGTGTTGATGATAGATGATATCGGTGCTGAATCAAATTCAGTTTGGTTACGGGATGAAGTTTTAAGTGTTATTTTGGAATACCGTATGAAAGAAGCCTTAGCTACATTCTTCACTTCAAATGGCTCTATTGCAAATTTAGAATCACATTTAACTCAGTCGAGAGAAAGTGTTGAACCATTAAAAGCGAAACGATTAATGGAAAGAGTTAATTTTTTAGCCAAAGAAATTCATTTAACTGGCGATAATCGTCGCCGCATGCAACGTAATTAAAGAAGTAGGGGGTCGAATATGAACCATTATAACTCTGAAGAAGAAAAAAAGGCTCAACGTATGTTAATCGTTAATATTACGATTAGTTTTATTATTCAAATTGTATTACTATTAGTTTATTATTTTGGAGAAAAGCTAACCTTATTAGCCTTTCCAATGCTTTTAGGGATTTTAATTACAGGGAACGCCTTAGTCCAAAGTATTCAAGCTTATCGAAGACATTAGTTTGATATTTGCTTGCTTTTAAAGATAAAGAATGTTATAACTTAATTAACTTATTTGAAGACAACTAACTTTTCGTGATAGTTACAGAGAGAGACGGCTTGCTGAAACGTCTTACTTAGCAAAAGCTTAGACCCCTTCATCTTAATCTACTGGAAAATTTATTGAACAGTAGACGTCATGACTCGTTACGTCAATAATAAGTTTGTAATGATTATTACATTAATTTGGGTGGAACCGCGATAAAACGCCCCATTGTTTATTTTAACAATGGGGCGTTTTTTTCGATTTTAAGGAGGTAAATAATTTATGGAAAAAATTAAATTAACTTTCCCTGACGGAGCTGTCAAGGAATTTGATAAAGGTACCACAACTGGTCAAGTTGCTGAATCGATTAGTAAATCATTAGCTAAACAGGCTCTGGCTGGGAAATTAAATGACGAGCTGATTGATTTACATCGTCCGATAGAAGTAGATGGACGCATTGAAATCATTACTGAAAAAAGTGAAGATGCTCTACAAATCTTACGTCATTCAACCGCACATTTAATGGCACATGCCTTAACACGTTTGTATCCAGAGATACATTTTGGAGTTGGACCTGCGATTGAATCTGGCTTCTATTATGATACTGATATGGAAAACCAAATCCAAGAAGAAGCTTTACCGGCTATTGAGAAAGAAATGAAAAAAATCATTTCGCAAAACTATCCAATTGTAAGAAAAGAAGTTAGTCGTCAAGAAGCTTTAGAAATCTTTGCTAAAGATCCTTATAAAGTAGAATTAATTAACGATTTACCTGAAGACGAAGCTATCACTGTTTATCAGCAAGAAGATTTTGTTGACTTATGCCGTGGCGTTCATGTACCTTCAACAGGAAAAATTAAAGTATTCAAGTTATTATCATTAGCTGGTGCTTACTGGCGTGGAAATTCAAATAATAAGATGATGCAACGGATTTACGGAACTGCCTTTTTCAACCAAGAAGATTTAAAAGAATTTTTACGTTTGCGTGAAGAAGCCCGTGAAAGAGATCATCGTAAATTAGGTAAAGAATTGGATTTATTTATGATTTCGCAAGAAATTGGATCAGGTCTTCCTGTTTGGTTACCAAAAGGAGCTGCGATTCGTCGTACAATCGAGCGCTATATTGTGGATAAAGAAGTCGAATTAGGTTATGAACACGTCTATACACCTATTATGGCGAAAGCAGACTTGTACAAAACTTCTGGCCACTGGGATCATTACTATGAAGATATGTTCCCGCCAATGGATATGGGTGATGGTGAAATGTTAGTTTTAAGACCAATGAACTGTCCACACCATATGATGATTTATAAAGATGATGTCCACTCTTATCGTGAGTTACCAATTCGAATTGCTGAATTAGGAATGATGCATCGTTACGAAAAATCAGGTGCACTTTCAGGATTGCAAAGAGTGCGTGAAATGACCTTGAATGATGCGCATATTTTTGTTCGACCTGATCAAATTAAAGATGAGTTAAGACGTGTTATTGACTTAGTTCTAGCAGTTTATGAAGACTTCAATATTTCAGATTATCGTTTTCGTTTAAGCCTACGTGATCCAAACAACAAAGAAAAATATTTTGATGATGATAATATGTGGGAAAAAGCTCAATCCATGTTAAAAGAAGGCTTGGATGAGATGGGGATTGAATATTTTGAAGCAGAAGGGGAAGCTGCCTTCTACGGACCCAAATTAGATGTTCAATTTAAAACAGCGATTGGGATTGAAGAAACAATGTCAACTGTTCAATTGGATTTCTTATTGCCTGAACGTTTTGACTTAACCTATGTAGGTGAAGATGGAGCTAATACCCACCGTCCAGTTGTTATTCACCGTGGTGTGTTATCAACGATGGAAAGATTTGTTGCTTATTTGATTGAAGAATATAAAGGTGCATTTCCAACTTGGTTAGCTCCTGTTCAAATGATTTTACTACCTGTTAGTCTTGATGCTCATCAAGATCGAGTGGAAGAATTATATCAAACTTTCCGGACCAAAGGCTTTAGAGTAGAAATGGATTTACGTAATGAAAAATTGGGATATAAGATTCGTTCAGCTCAAACAAGTAAAATCCCATATCAAATTGTGATTGGTGATGAAGAAGTTGAAAACCAAACAGTTAATATCCGTAAATACGGTACAAAAGAGTCTAAGTCTTATTCGCTTGGTGAATTTATTGAACTTCTGAATACAGATATTACAGCTAAAAGCCGGTCAATTTAATTTTTGAATTCAATAATTAATACAAAAAAACCAAACTTTTGATATGTTAAAAGTTTGGTTTTTTGCTTATCTATAATTTTATTGGAAGAATTTAAAGATATCCCGCATGAAATTAGTAATAGGGTTATCTCTTCGATTTTCAAGTTCAACTGTTTCATCAGATGATTGATTGGCTTCTTCTTCAGCTTTGATAGATGCTTCTTCCGCTTCACGTTCAGCGCGTGTTTTATGCTTATTGGTTGGTAAAGCTTCATTTTGATACATATCTGGATATTCTAATAATCCATCTAGTAAGATTTCGATTTCCCAATAAGATGTAACTTCTAAGCCATCAGCACGATTAAAGAGTCCCATAGAAACAGCAATTAAATCCCGATCATTTTCATTAACTGTCGCTACGAATGTCCGACCGGCACCATCGGTTAAACCTGATTTTAATCCCGTTGTCCCAGGTCGACCATAGGTTAAGCCGGGAAGTAAAAGGTTACTTGTAGTAAATACCGATTCATAATCTGTGCCTTCCATAAATACATAATCGATTTTAGAAGTGACATCGAGTATTTCTGGATACTCCTCAACAATGTATTGTGCGACAAGGGCTACATCGGCTGCCGATAATTTGTTCTCATCATTTTCAGTTGAACCAGGCATCCACCATTCCTCGGGAACGTACATATTAGGTACACCTGAGGTTGTGTAGAATTCAAAATCAGTTATGCCCCAATCGGTTAATACTTCACGAATTTTTTGAACGGCTGTTTGTTCATCACCAAATAATTTCCACATCATCGTAGAAGTCGCATCATTACCTGATAACATCATGATTCCATGAATGAGATCTTCAACGCTATATTCGACGCCTGCATATAAACCAACAGCGGAAAGTTCTGGGTTGAAAGAGAGGTAATCTTCAATTGCTTGAGGTACTTCTACCATTGTGTCCATTGAAATAGTTCCTTCTTCAATGGCTTGATAGATTAAATATACAGCTAAAATTTTTGACATAGAAGCGATAGGGTAGGGAACAAATGCTTGTTCTTCTGCAAGAATACGATTCGTTTCTACATCGACAACCACATATGAACGTGCGTCCATGTTGGCTGCATACCAATCGATCAATTCTTGAGGATAATTATCTGGTAGTTCTGCTTCCGGGTATTCTTCAATATCTTCAGCATCACGTTCTAAACTAGGCGTCTTGGTAATATCCTCAACTTGAGCCAATACCTTAAATGGGGTTGAGAGTGAAATTAATAAGACTAAAAAGATAGAGAATAAATGCTTGTAGATTGATTTTTTAAAGATCAAGCGTAACGCCTCCTAATATTGATTACTTTACTATTATATACAAGTAGCACAAACTTTCCAATAATTGTTTAAAAATAATAAAATTTTTAAGTATATTAGTAGGACTAATATTACTAACAATCCAATGATTTTGAATGTATAATAGATTCATCATATCTTTTGAATGGAGAATTATATGAATAAGCTTAGACATCTTAATAATCATTCAGATATCGAATCAAATAGGCAAAATAGATTGTTTATTATGACAACCGTAGCGATCTTATTACCTTTTTATATTGGTGCCGTGGTATTGATTGTCCATTTTCTCTATTTAATATGGACAAATAGAAAAAAGTTAATTCAACAAATTAAAGAAATGGGCTGGATTGCGGTTTTCATTTTATACACCGCTCTTGTGTCGCTTGAAAATCGAAATTATATAGGATTAGCGATTTCGCTTGCCTTGTTTCTTGTTGCTCTATATTTCAGTAGTTATTTAGAAAGCTTTTCTGCTAAACTTTATATCAGTCTCTTAAAGACAATTAGCTATGGAAGTTTCTTTGTTGGGATATTTAATTTAGTCAATTATATTATTTATATTGTTAAAAATAATTTATCGATCTTCTATATATTACAAACATCCAATCCACAGTTTCGAGCAGAAGCAACATTTTTTAATGCCAATTACTATGGCTTGTTTTGTATCTTTTCTATCTTGATTTCGATTTATTTATTGAATTATACGCGTGAACAACGATTGCGAATGTTCCATGCTTTAATTATTTCAATTAATCTTATTAGTATTATTATGACAGCATCAAGGATGTTACTTCCAACCGTTGTTATTGCTATTTTTGTACTGGTCTTCTTCATCCATAAAAGAATCGCTCTTGTCTTGTTAGGGACTGGCCTCCTCGGTTTAATTGGTGTCATGCTATTCCCAACTCTATTTCCAAGGTTTGAAACACTGGCCTATGGTTTTGAAGATCGGTTTGGTTTGTGGAATACAGGTTGGAATATCTTTTTAACCAAGCCTTTAACGGGGAGAGGGCCTTTGTCCTATATCAATTTTTATTATTTATTTATTAATGAAACAGATATGCATGCACACCAACTACTGATTGATAGCTTGGCTAACTATGGTTTGTTTGGCATTTTTATTTTGTTTAATGCTTTATTTGATTATGTTAATCGATTGATTGAAGCGTTGAAGATTAGCGAAATACGTTTAGAAGTAGGACTTGTTTTAGCCTTTATAGTGGCAGTCTTAGTCCACGGTCTTGTTGATGTGTCTATTTTTTGGCTGCAAACGGGTTTTGTCTTTCTCATCGTTTGCCTATGCCCAACTGAAAGCATGTTAAAAGTTCGTTATGAACAACTAAAAAAGCTGGAGCAAGATTAAAATGCCCCAGCTTTTTGTATTGATATTTATTTTTCAATAAAAATATTGGTTAGACCAGAATTGTCTTTAAAAGTTAATTGATTTTCTTTTACACTGTAATAGATATCTTGTGCACTCAGTTGTTGTGAAATATAGGCAATGTCATCGGCAGTTGCATCCCAAACTAGAGCCCGCAAACCTTGCTGGTTTTCTTCTGGCTGTGGTAGGTTAGCACCTAACCAAATATTTGCTCCTAAATGATGGTGATAATCACCTGATGCCATAAATATAGCTTGGTTACCATATGGGTATTTAAAACCTAAACCAACATTTGTGATATAAAATTGTAAGGTTTCAGCTACATCGCCTACATGAAGATGAATGTGCCCCATGGTAGTCCCATTTGGAATTCCTTCATAAGTTGAGCTCGCATTACTTAAAACATCGTCAATATCCATTGCTTCTGTAATCCCACCGATAAAACCATCTTCGCGAATATCCCATTCACTACGATCTTTATCTGCGTAAATTTCAATGCCATTACCTTCAGGATCTGTTAAATAAATAGCATTGCTGTAACCGTGGTTAGATGCACCTTCAAGGGTAACTTCTTCCTTAACTAAATGCAGTAAAATAGTACCTAAATCTGCTTTTGTTGGTAGTAATAAAGCTAAATGATACAGTCCTGTTGTGCGTTTCGATTTTTTAACGTCAGTAGGGAATATTTCAATTAAAATAGTATGGTCAGGAGTCCCAAAGGCAAAATAACCATTATTTTCTTCGATGAGGGTTAAACCAATTTTTTCTTGATAAAAAGTGGCTAAACTTTTAGAATCAAGTGCATTTAATTGTACTCTAGATGTCACAACGGCAGTTTTTGATTGTGTTAGTGGATTTGGTGTCATAATTTTCTCCTCAATATTCAAATATACGTTTTAATGATAGTCGATAGCATTATTTTTGTCAATCATATATTTACTAAAATTAGAAATTTACTAGATTAGTTAAACGAAGAGTGCTATACTAATCGGGTTGATATTTATTAATAAAAATCAAAATTCCATTTGCATTTAATATTGTTATGTGATATTATCTAGTAGTTGAGAAAATAAGTAGGAACAAGTCGTTTCTCGCCACTTGTTAAGCAAGATGGCAAATAAAGGATGTAAACAAGTGATATAAGCTTGTTTTATTTCTTTGTGAGTAAAAGACTAGTTTTCGAACTAGTCTTTTTTTATACAACGAATCTACAAGAAATCTCAAACAATATATGGAGGTGGAAAGTTATCGTTAAAGAGCTTATTATTAACGAGGACATTCGCGCAAGAGAGTTACGTCTAATTGGTGATAATGGAGAACAAATTGGTGTTAAATCCCTTGATGATGCATTAGTACTTGCAGAATCATTTGGATTAGATCTAGTACTTGTATCGCCGCAAGCCAAACCACCAGTAGCACGAATCATGGATTACGGTAAGTATCGTTTTGAGATGCAGAAGAAAGAAAAAGAACAACGTAAAAATCAAAAAATTGTGTCAGTTAAGGAAGTTCGTTTAAGTCCTTCTATTGAAGAACATGACTATCAAACTAAATTACGTCAAGCGATTAAATTCTTAGAAAATGGCGATAAAGTAAAGGCATCTATTCGTTTTAGAGGTCGTGCAATTACACATAAAGAATTAGGTCGTGAAGTTCTAGAAGATTTTATTGCAGATACAAAAGAACTTGCAGTTGTTGAATCTCAACCTAAAATGGAAGGTCGTAGTATGTTCATCATGCTAGCCCCATCCAAAGGTGAGTAACATACTTTATTTTTTAGGAGGAATTGTCAATGCCAAAACAAAAAACACATCGTGGTTTAGCTAAACGCGTTAAGAAAACAGGATCAGGTAAACTAAAACGTTCACGTGCGTTTACTAGTCACCGTTTCCACGGAAAAACTAAAAAACAACGTCGTCAATTACGTAAAGCGAGCCTAGTATCACCAGGCGATTACAAACGTATTAAACAACAAATTTCAGCACTATAAGATAGATTACGAGGAGGATTAAATTATGGCACGTGTTAAAGGTGGATATGTTACGCGTCAACGTCGTAAACGTACATTAAAATTAGCAAAAGGTTATTACGGAGCAAAATCAAAACTTTACAAAACAGCTAAGCAACAAGTAATGAAATCATATACTTATGCTTACCGTGACCGTCGTCAAAGAAAACGTGATTTCCGTCGTTTATGGATTACACGTATCAATGCAGCTGCTCGAATGAATGGTTTAAGCTATTCAGTATTAATGAATGGTTTAAATAAAGCTGGTATTGAAATTAACAGAAAAATGTTAGCTGATTTAGCAGTTAATGACGAAGTTGCGTTCTCTGCATTAGTAGAACAAGCAAAACAAGCATTAGCTTAATTCAATTTAGACGTAGTATTAGCATAAGATTTTCTTGGGATTGAAAGAAATCTTATGCTAATACTACGCTATTTTTTTGATTAATATTATTGAGATTTATTTTTATTTGATTGAAATCACATTCAGATTGACGAATGAATGTTAAAATTGTTATCTTTAAAGTGGCATTATTTATTATTATTTTTAGAGGAGGTCAAAAATGGACTATATTTGGCGTTATATCAAAAAATATCCAAAACTTCTAACACTAGATGTTATGGGTGGTTTTTTCTTTGTTCTCGTTAACTTAGGATTACCAACAGTTTTTGCCTTTATGATTGATCAAGCAATCATACCTGGAAATAAAGATCAACTTTATTTTTGGAGTGCGGTTATGTTAGCAGTTATTATTGCAGGGTTATTTGGGAGAATTGTTTTATCATACGCTTCTAGTAAGTTAACCAACAACATGATTCGGGATATGCGAAATGATTTATATAAGAAAACACAATTATTTTCGCATGAAGAATATGAAAAAATAGGTGTTTCATCAATGGTAACGCGTATTACCAATGATGCGTTTGTTTTAATGCAATTTGCTGAAATGTCGTTGAGATTGGGTGTGAATACACCATTAATGTTCATTGGTAGTGTCGTTATGATTATTATGACTAGCCCATCGTTGGCTTGGTTTATGATTGCTGCACTTCCTCTATTGGCGATTGCTATTTATGTCATCGCAAATAAATCACGACCTTTATCCGAAAAACAACAAACATCTTTGGATAAACTGAATCAATATGCTCGTGAAAACCTGACTGGTTTACGTGTTATACGTGCTTTTGCAAGAGAAGAGTATCAAGAGAATAAATTTACACGTGAAGCGCAAGAGTACACCGATACTTCCAGTCATTTATTCAAATTGATGGGTTCGGCTATGCCGATTTTTACGCATATATTGATTTGGATGATTGTATTAATTATTTGGTTTTCACTAGGTGATATTGAGGCAGGAAACTTGGAAGTCGGAAACGTGGTTGCCTTTATTGAATATGTATTCCATGCTTTATTTTCATTTATGATGTTTGCCAATTTATTTATGATGTATCCACGGATGGCTGTATCTTCAAGACGATTACAAGAAATTGATACAATGGAGATTTCGATTGATCCAAATCATGAAGGTGTAACAGAAACAAAAACAAGAGGTTACCTGGAATTTAAAAATGTCACCTTTGCCTATCCTGGTGAAACGGAAAATCCAGTCCTACATGACATTAGTTTTAAATCAAAACCTGGAGAAATTGTTGCTTTTATCGGAAGTACAGGGAGTGGTAAATCGACCTTAGTTCAATTAATTCCACGCTTTTTCGATGTAACTCTTGGAAGTATATTAGTGGATGGCGTTGATGTTCGTGACTACAATTTAAAAGCCTTACGAAAGAAAATAGGTTTTATTCCACAAAAAGCTTTACTGTTTACTGGAACAATCGGAGATAATTTGCGTTACGGAAAATACAATGCAACAGATAAAGAAATTGAACGGGCAACGGATGTTGCGCAAGCAAAAGATTTTGTATATAAGACACAAGAAAAATATCATGCTTTCTTAGCTGAAGGTGGTAGCAACTTATCTGGTGGTCAAAAACAACGATTGTCGATTGCTCGTGCGCTTGTTCGTACACCAGATATTTATGTGTTTGATGATAGTTTTTCAGCTTTAGACTATCGGACAGACGCAGAATTACGTCGACGTCTTAAAGAAGTAACCAAGGAATCAACAACCGTTATTGTTGCACAAAGAGTGAGTTCTATCATGAATGCCGATCAAATCATTGTCCTTGATAAGGGAGAAATTGTTGGTCGCGGAAAACATGAAGAATTAATGAAAACGAATGAAATTTATCGAGATATCGCACAATCACAATTAAAAAATGCGTCATTAGAAGGATAGGAGGATAAAAATGAATTCTAATAGTGGACTGATTAGTAAAGTTTGGCAATACATGAAACCCTATAAAGTGTCATTATTTATATCTATCTTTTTGACATTCATCCAAGTTATTACTAGTGTTATTGAACCTTTTGTTTTAGGATTGGTTATCACAGAAATAACAAATAATGTTGTAGCGATGGTACAGGAAGTAGAAGGCGCAGGGATTAACTATTCCTATATATTTATGATGCTAATTTTTTATCTGATTCGTGGTTGGATAAATCAAGCATCTACCTATGGTGCTAATTATTACATTACTGAAGCGGTTCAAAAAATGATTAGAGATTTACGAATTGATATTATTCATAAACTGAATCGTTTACCTATTGCTTATTTTGATAGAAATCAATTCGGTAATATCTTAAACCGTATTACTAGTGATGTTGAATCAGTGTCCAATGCTTTGCAACAAGCTTTGCTTCAAATTGTTTATGCTGTTCTTTCCATTATATTTGTCACTTTAATGATGTTTTACTTAAATTGGCAGCTGGCTTTAATTGTTATAATTAGTATGCCTATTTCCTACTGGGTTGCACAAACAATTGTAAAGATATCGCAAAAACACTTTAAAAGTCAGGCAGATATTTTAGGAAAACTAAATGGTTTTGTCCAAGAAAACTTTACAGGTTTTAATATCATCAAGCTGTATAATCGGGAAGAAAAATCTGAAGAAGAGTTTGAATCGATTACGAATCAATTAGCAGAAGTAGGCTTTAAAGCATCCTTTTTATCTTCAATGATGATGCCGATTGTCAGCGTGGTTTCACATCTAGCCTATTTAACTGTTGCTTTAGTAGGTGGTTTGTTGGTTATTGAAAGACGCCTAACAATTGGTAACTTACAGGCCTTTACACAATATGTATGGCAAGTGAATCAACCGATTCAAACGATTACGCAATTATCTGCTCCTTTACAAAGTGCACGGGCAGCGATTGACCGTATTTTTGAAGTTTTAGATTATCCTGAAGAAAACAATGAATTTGTTACTCATGTTAAGGGTGAATTAAGTGGACAAGTTTCATTTAATAATGTTTCATTCCAATATACTGAAAACAAACCTTTAATCAAAAACTTCACAGTTGATGTTAAACCGGGTGAAATGGTAGCCATTGTTGGTCCTACGGGAGCTGGTAAAACAACCATCATCAACCTATTGATGCGATTTTACGATGTAGTAGACGGCTCGATTACCGTCGATGGGGTCGATATCCGCGATTTACCTAGACAAGAATACCGCAGTCAATTTGGGATGGTCCTACAAGACGCTTGGCTATATGAAGGTGAAATTAGAGAAAACCTTCGTTTTGGTAATTTACATGCAACAGATGAAGAAGTTATTGCTGCTGCAGAAGCTGCAAATGTTGATCATTTTATACGTACCTTACCGGGTGGATATAGCATGCGGATTAACCAAGAATCAAGTAATATTTCATTAGGGCAAAAACAGCTATTAACCATCGCTAGAGCTTTGTTAGCTGATCCGAAAATCTTGATTTTGGATGAAGCGACGAGTTCAGTTGACACGCGTCTTGAACTCTTAATTCAAAAAGCGATGCATCGTTTAATGGAAGGGCGGACAAGCTTTGTTATTGCCCACCGTTTATCAACGATACAAGAAGCGGATAAGATTCTTGTTATGAATGATGGTCAAATTATAGAACAAGGAACGCATGAATCCTTGCTAGCCGATAAAGGATTTTACTATAATCTATACCAATCGCAGTTTTCTAATTAAATGATCTACGTTAAATAAAGTTTGAAAATAACTTTGTTTAACGTATTTTTTTATCGACTTGTAAAAGTAACAAGATTAAATTAAGATGATAACTATGATTAGAAAGTTAAGATAGAAAAGAGTGGACATATGAAGATAGGTTATCAAGGTGTACCAGGTGCGTATAGTGAAATGGCTTTACGTAATTATTTCAAAAACTATGACGACAAAGAGATGACAGTGATTGAGTTTAATCGATTTGCAACATTGATCCAAGCTGTTGCAAAAAAAGAATTAGACTATGCCGTTGTTCCAATTGAAAATTCAACGACTGGGCTTATTTCTCGAACAATGGATCTATTTCGATACCAGCCAATAACGGCAATCGACCATGTGCTTCAACCCGTCAAACATATCCTTTGGGGAATCGAGGGGAGTCGACTGGAGGAAATTAAGGAAGTTTTTTCACATCCTGAAGCTTTAGCTCAAAGTCAGTCGTTTTTTGATCAGTATCCCTTGATAAACGCTCAAGCTTATGAAGATACAGCTAAAGCCGCTCAATGGGTTTTTGAACAAAATAATCCATCCTATGCAGCATTAGCCAGTCAAAGAGCGGGGGAATTATATCATTTAGTTCCTTTAAGAGAAATGATCCAAACTAAAGAATCAAATACAACACGCTTTTTCATTATTCGCCATCAAGAACATACCAATGAAGAAGGCAATCGATTAGTAGTTTATATTGAAACAAAACACCAACCGGGAGCTTTATTGAAGATATTACAAAGCTTTGACGTCTTTAATTGTAATTTGGAAGGACTCAATGCACGCCCAATACCAGGTCAACCATTTAGTTATGGTTTTTTTATTGAAGTAAATATCGAGCATACTAAAGCATCGCTTAGCCTTTTAAAAGAAGTTTTGCAGCAAGCAGCTGAATATGTTCAACTCATTGGTCGTTTTGATTAACATTGAAGGATGAAGGAGAAGGTAATTTTATGAATATTGCAATTGTCGGTTTAGGGGTTGTCGGAGGCTCGTTTGCAAAAGCCATTCGCAAACATTTTAGTCCCTTAACTAAAGTATTAGGCATTGATATTGATGTTAACACAATTGAAGCTGCCTTAGAACAAGGATTAATTGATTATGGTGAAACGACCAATGAAAGTATTATTCAACAAGCAGATTTGGTTATTATTGCCCTGTATCCCAATGCTGTCGTTCAATTTATGCAAGAACATTCTCATTTATTTAAAGAAGGGGCGATCGTTACTGAAGCAACAGGGATAAAAGTACAATTAATGGAGTCTATTAATAACTTTATTCCTGATACCATTGACTTTATATTTGGACATCCAATGGCTGGACGTGAAAATAAAGGGTTAGACTATGCTTCAGCTGAAGTTTTTGAAGGAGCTAACTACTTAATTACACCGACACCATTGAATCAACAGAAAAACCTTGATTGGTTTACTGGATTTATTGAAACCATAGGCTTTAGACGTGTGAGCTTTGTTGATGCGAGTAATCATGATGAAATGATTGCTTATACCAGTCAGCTTGCCCATGTGATTGCTGTTTCATTAATTAATAGTGATTTAGTTGATCGGAATACTGCTTTGTTTGTTGGAGATAGTTACCGTGATTTAACACGGATTGCTAAACTAAATGAGGATTTGTGGTCAGAGTTATTTTTTACGAATAAAGAAGAGTTGTTAAAAGCGATTGAACGTTTTGAAGAAAAGGTCATCGATATGAAAATGGCAATTGTCGAAGGTAATCGTGAACAAATGAAAGATTACTTTATTGAATCAACCAAGCGTCGTTTGAAATTGGAACAAGAGGACCGAAAATATAAGCAGTAAAAAACCAATCTATTCATTTATTTGATTATACAAATGAATAGATCGGTTTTTTATTATCATAGGAGACGGATATAATTTTGTTCTTTAGGACTTGATTGGTCGACTTCTTCTGAAATAATCTCATCTAATTGGGCTATGACAGTTTCCTTCGTTATATAATCATCTTCAATAATATATCCTTTATTGGAAGAAATTTGTTCAAAGATGACTAATGAAGGTGTTTTTTCAACATTCATACTGCTAGCAATTTTTTGATTATTTAAATAGAGTTCACGAACGAAATCTGAATTGATATCTTCCATAAAGACATCAACATCAAGGCCTACTTCTTTAGCAATTTGTTTAATGAAATCTTCATTGTAACGATCGATTTGATCATCAATGCGTTGTTGCATTTTCATTAAAAATAAGCGACCTTTTCGCTTTCCTTGCATAGATGCCGCTTTTGTCGCTAATGATGCATGATAAACAATTCGGTATATGTGGTTTCTTGTATTTAAATCGGTTAAATCGATATTTAATTGTTTTATATAATCTGTAACGATTTTTTGATTATGGAAACACACGATGTGTAAGTCTACTTTTGACGAAATCATTTCGAGAGCTGCATTGACTTCTTGTTCGCTATAGTAGCATTTACGTCCGAGTGGATTTACAAATAGATAAAATTCGAATAATTTTGGTTTCCCGTTTGTCCGATAATCTATTTGATAGTTACTTAACATGTGTTATTCCCTCCTTTTCTCTCACTATAGTAGTATTTTATCAAATTTAGTCAAAAAATGCGACTATCTTGATTTATGAATAAATTGTTATCTATTTTGTGCATGCTTTGAAGCCCGAGCAATCTTCTTGTCGGCTTTTTGAAAAGGGATGTCTAATTGTTTTAATAATTTATCTAAGTATATTTGGCCTTCTACTAAATTCGATGTTTCAAGTTCTAGTTCATAATCAACTTGGTCGTAATAGGTCGATTGATCAAGTGCCAAAAGGCCATCATCGACTTCAATATTCCATCGCAAAGTGGTTAATTGGATCGTTTTTTCTAGTTGGTCAATATCAATGGCTTCTTTTTCAAAAAAAGCACTGATCTCAGAACCTAATATGTCTTTTGAAAGTTTTATATTTTCATCTAATCGTTGGTCATTTTCTTTTGTTATTTCAATGGCAGTTAGTTCACTTTGTGTTTGTTTGATCGTCCATTCGCTGGTATTATCAAACAGTCTTAGTCTAAACGCTGCTTTTTTCTTTTTTAGCTGCTGATCCAAAGTATCAAAATAAATATTGACTTGCTTAATCGGTTCAATAGAATTCAGTGAAAAAAATGATTGGAGACGGTTAAAATCATTTTGACTTAACATGGTTTTTATTTCTTTTTCGATTTGAATGCTCATTTTGCACATCCTTTCAACATAAAAACTATCGTATCAATTTTTAATTCGATTCACAAGTAATTTACTCTGTTTTTAAAATGCAGATATATGCTAAAATATAAAAGTAAAAGCAAATTTTAATAATAAATATCTGATATGATTAGAAAGGAAAAGTTGTCGATGGTAGAAGATAATTTTGTAGATGATTGGGTAAGTTTTCTAGCGCCATACGAACAAGCAGTCGCTGAATTAAAACTTAAATTAAAAATGATGCGTGATGAGTTTCAAATGAAACATCGGCATACGCCCATCGAATTTGTAACAGGAAGAGTTAAAACCCCTGCAAGCATTTTAGAAAAAATGGAAGTAAGAAACATTAAGCCTGAAGATTTTTTAATTGGGGTCCAAGATATTGCAGGTATTCGTATTATGTGTCAGTTTGTTGAAGATATTTATGAAGTGGCAGAATTATTAAAAAGAAGGCAAGATTTCAAAGTATTACTTATAAGGGATTATATAAAATATTATAAGCCAAGTGGTTATCGTTCCTACCATATGGTATTAGAATATCCTGTTCATCGCTCAAATGGGATTGAAACAGTGATTGTGGAAGTTCAAATTAGAACGTTAGCCATGAATTTTTGGGCAACAATTGAACATTCTTTAAATTATAAGTATAGTGGAATATATCCTGATGATATTTTGCAGAGATTACAGCGAGCATCTGAGGCGGCCTTCCAATTAGATGAAGAGATGTCTGAAATCCGTGATGAAATCCGCGAAGCCATTCAGTATTTTGAAAATTAGAAGAAAATAATAGCGAGGAGCATTATAATTGCCGAAAAATGTATTGATTTTGTCTAATGATAAACCTGAATCAAAAGATATTAAAACTCGTTTAGTTAAATATCTAAAAAATACCGCTGTCTTGGTCAATAATTTGGAAGTGGATCCTGACATCATTGTATCGATTGGTGGGGATGGAACCTTATTATCCACTTTTCATCAATTTAAATCGCATATAAATACCGCACGCTTTATCGGTATACATACTGGGCACCTTGGTTTTTATGCTGACTGGCAAGGATACGAAGTTCAAGAACTAGCCGCAGCCATTGTTGATGCTAATGGAGAGTCTATCAGTTATCCACTTCTAGAAATTGATATGGAGCTAACGGATGGTACACGACATAAGGAATTAGCTTTAAATGAATTTTCAATCCGCTCTGTTAGTGGAACCATGGTCAGTGAAATTTATATAAAAGATCATTTTTTTGAAACATTTCGAGGTGATGGCATCTGTGTTGCCACTCCAACTGGATCCACAGGTTTAAATAAATCATTGGGCGGGGCAGTCATTCATCCTCGACTTGATGCTATTCAACTTACTGAAATTGCATCGATTAATAACCGTGTCTTTCGATCGTTAGGTTCACCTATGATTATTCCGCGTGATGAATGGTTTGAACTCAAACCTCAAGTCTATTCAAATAACAAAAATATGATTGTTAGTATTGATAATATGGCTTTTTCTGATAAAATTATTTCTTGTGTTAAATTAAAAGTTGCGAATGAACGCATTCATTTTGCTAGCTTTAAACATACGCATTTTTGGGATCGGGTTAAAAATTCATTTATCGGTTTATCTGATAATGAAGCAAACCATAAAAACCCTGATAACTATTTAAAATAAGGAGCAAGAAAATGCAACGATTAAGAGCGATTATTTTATTTATTGTCAGTGTATTTTTTTTAACGGGCTGTTTTTCAAACGCTGAAGATAAGGCGTTGACGGATACAATAAAAGAAACGGTAGAAGAAGCATCACGTGTTGATGGGATTATATCAATTGATGAATCCAGCAACTTAACTGCCATGGATGAATCAGAAAAGCAAGCCATTTACGAATCATTAAATGAAATCATTATGGATACTCAATCCGTCAATGAGATTGCAAGTTATTCAATGGTGACTGAGTTAGACTCTGAAGAAAGTTATATTGACTTTCTTAAATCAACGGATGATGAGGTAAAGATTATTTATTTAGGTTTTAATGAATGTCCCTATTGCGTGGCATTTAGTCCTAAATTAAATAAAATTGCTGAAGAATTAGCTGTAGATATTTATTTTTATAATACACAAGCTAGGGCAGATGACAATAATTTTGCTGTTGCAATGGCGAATTACGATGTTTCGACCGTACCTCATGCGTTTATTGTAGAAAAAGCTAAGCCGATTCAAGCAATTAATCACGAAAGTAGTATGGAAGCGATAGAAGCATTCGTTACATATGCTAAATCATTACAATAATTGGAAAAGGGACAAGAATATTGGAATTTGTTTTCGACTATCAATTGCCAGACGCAATGTTAATTAAGCAGTATTTACATGAGTTAAAATTGCCACGGAGTTTTATCTCGCATGTTAAATTTGCAGGAGCCATTTTATTAAATGGATCGCCGGTAACGGTAAAGCAAGAAATTAAAATGGGAGATCAATTAATTTTGATTCAACCAGCAGAAGACGGACATGATACCGTTATCCCATCTTATGAAAAACTTGATATTATATATGAAGATCGTGATATCTTAGTGATTAACAAAGCCGCACAGACGGTGTCCATACCTTCAATACAAAATCCGAGTTCATCTATTGCCAACCACGTAAAAGGTTATTATGTTGAACAAGATTATGAAAATAAAGTTATTCATATTGTTACGCGACTAGACCGTGACACGACTGGTTTGATGTTAATTGCTAAACATCGTTTAGCCCATGCTTTACTTGATCGTCAAATAAGAAACCGCCAAATTGAACGATTTTATTTTGCACTTTCTTCAAAGCCACACTGGGAGTCTCATGGTTTTATCGATGCTCCAATTGCAAGAGACCCGGAGTCAATTATTACCCGAATCGTTGACTCATCAGGGAAAGATGCCTTGACAGAATATTTCTTATTACAAGCATTTCCAGACTCAGCTTTCTTAAAATTGCAGCTTCATACGGGTAGAACGCATCAAATTAGAGTACATATGAATCACGTTAACGGACCATTAATTGGGGATGATTTATATGGTGGGCCTTTAACGAAAATTCTATCACGGCAAGCTTTGCATTGTGGTGAATTGGTATTTCTACATCCATTTACAAACGAGAAGATGAGACTAACTGCAGCTTTGCCGGATGATATGCAACAATGGATTTTTGAACGAACGAAGGAAAGTTGCTAGCAAATTAGTGTGATTACATTTGTAATGTTAAAGCTGTCGTAAGATAAGGAGAGATAAAGATGGAGATTTTTCACCGATCATTTGAAGAGAATCTAGACGTCTTAAAACAACATTTAACCAATAACCGGATGACGCGTTTTCGAACAGAATTTCTTGCATTGCATTATTATGACCAGGCAAAATTATTTGAAGCATTTGATAATGATGATCGATTAAAAATATATCAATATCTGTCTCCTTCAGAATTAGCTAATATTTTTGATCAGCTTGAGTCGCAAGATGAAAGAGTAGAAGGTTATTTTGAAGCAATGTCCAATCCATATGCAGCAGCTGTTCTTGGCGAGATGTTTGCCGACAATGCTGTTGACGTATTAAACAATATCACTGACCGTGAACGTGTCAACATATTTATGCATTTAATGAATTCAGAAAGTGCTCGTGAAATCAGTCAATTAATTAATTATTTGGATGATACAGCTGGTTCGATTATGACGACTGAATTTATTTCAATCGAAGCCAATTATACGATAAAAGATGCATATCTACATTTAAAATCGGAAGCTATCCAAGCTGAAACGATTTATTATGTATACGTGGTTGATTCTGAAAAACGTTTAGTAGGCGTTATTTCCTTAAGGGATTTAATTATTAGTGATGATAACAAATTAATTAGCGAAGTAATGAACACACGAATCATTTCTGTTCAAGTTAACGATAACCAAGAAGAAGTCGCAAAAATGGTTAAAGATTATGACTTATTAGCTTTACCAGTCGTTGGTTTTGACCGTGAGTTATTAGGTATTATTACGGTCGATGATATTTTAGACGTTATGCAAGAAGAAGCTGATAGTGACTACTCTGGTTTGGCTGCTGTTAACGTTAGTGTGGAACATGAGAAGCCATTATCAGCTTCAAAAAGTAGATTACCTTGGTTAATTACTTTATTGTTCCTAGGAATGGGAACTTCAACTTTAATTAGTCGTTATGATAATTTAATTGCTTCAGCAAGTGTTTTATCAGCATTTGTAACGTTAATTACAGGTACTGCAGGTAACGCAGGAACGCAAGCTTTAGCCGTTGCCGTCCGTAAAATAACCAATAAAGCGGAAGACGATAGCTTCTTTGATTCAGTTATTTTTGAATTGATTACAGGAGTTATTACGGGGCTGATTGTTGGTCTCACCATTGCGGTAGTCGCTGGAGTTTGGCAAAAGAACTTTCCGCTGGGTATTGTCATTGGTATTTCAATGGCAGCTGCTATTATCGTAGCCAATTTATCTGGGGCGCTTATTCCAAAATTGATGACACGCTTAGGCTTTGATCCAGCTGTAGCAAGTGGACCTTTTATTTCAACCTTAAGTGACCTTACCTCTGTATATATATACTTTACAATCGCCTCAATTTTTATTGATTTAATCCTTAAATAAATATCACAAAAAAAGCACGCATATCACTTTGAATGATATGGCGTGCTTATTTTTATACAACATTCTAGATATAAAGGACTTTAACCATATCGTGATGCGGGATACGAGCATCGAGATATCCCTTGGGATTACTGATACTAAAACCCGATTTCTCATAGAAGGGAATAACGTGGTCTTGTGACGCTAATACTAATTCCTTTACATTTTTAGTTTTTGCCCAGTGCTCAATTTCTTCAATTAATGTTTTACCAATGGATAAACCTCTTTGATCAGCATCCACACAAACTCTTTGTATCTTCAGTTTTGACTCATCAATAAATGATACGCGAGCCGTTGCGACAGCGTCGTTATCTTTATACAAAACAATATGCCAACACTGAGAATCAAGGCCATCAATTTCTTCTGATTCTAAAACATTTTGTTCATTAACAAAAACTCTTTTTCTTAGTGCAAATGCATCGTTTAAAACTGAACCATTATCACCATATTGCCATTTTACGTCCATGATGTATCCTTCTTTCGATAATAATAATCAATAGCTTAATAATTATAGCATAAGTTTGAGTGGTGGATAGAATAAAAAGATATTCAAAGTTTGTGAAAATATATCTTGTTTATGATAAGTGAATGTTATAACAAAAACCTTATAAAAATATATTATATTTAAATTTATATTATACTAAATATGCTAGGGGAAATAGTGTTGACACTTCTTTATAAAGTTGATATGACAATAATTCACTAAAATTCAAAGTGGAAATAAAATCATCTAAAAAAAATATTTTTTCCTTTTCAAATTAAAATGTATATGTTACAATGTGAACATAGTAAGAATATATAGGAGGCTACATTATGAAAGTTGTAGTAATTGGTTGTACCCACGCCGGAACATCCGCAGTAAAGACGATTTTAAACGAAAATCCTGATGCGAATGTCATCGTATATGAAAGAAATGACAATATTTCGTTCTTGTCTTGTGGGATAGCGTTGTATGTTGGGGGAACAGTCAAAGATCCTCAAGGACTTTTCTATTCAAATCCTGAAGAATTATCTGCTCTTGGTGCTGACGTTCATATGGAACATGATGTGACTAAAGTAGATGTTGAAAACAAAAAAGTTTATGTAACAAACTTAAAAGACAATTCAACTTTAGAAGAAACATATGATAAATTAGTTTTAACAACTGGTTCTTGGCCAATTATTCCGCCATTAGGTGGTTTAGACCTAGAAAATGTTTTATTATGTAAAAACTATAACCAAGCTCAAGAAATTTTCACGCGTCAAACAGATGCTGAAAAAGTTGTAATCATTGGTGGAGGTTACATAGGTATTGAATTAGTTGAAGCATTTGCTGAACAAGGTAAACAAGTAACTTTAATTGATGGTTTAGATCGTATTTTAAATAAATACCTTGACCCTGAATTCACTGATATTTTAGAAGAAGACTTACGTTCTAAAGGTATCACTGTTCGCTTAAATGAAATGTGTCAAAGTTTCGAAGGCGAAAACGGTAAAGTGAATAAAGTTATCACATCAGGTGGCGAGTACGAAGCTGATATGGTTATCCTATGTGTTGGATTCCGTCCAAACACAGATTTAATTAAAGGCCAAATCGATACTTTACCAAATGGTGCTATCTTAATTGATGACTACATGAAAACTTCACACCCAGATGTATTTGCAGCTGGTGATAGCTGTGCTGTTAACTACAACCCTAATGGTGGACATGCTTATATTCCATTAGCAACTAACGCTGTTAGAATGGGTACTTTAGTTGGTAAAAATATTAATGGTGATAAAGTGCGTTACCGTGGTACACAATCAACTTCTGGATTGTATTTATTTGGATGGAATATTGGTTCAACAGGTGTGAATGATGCAAGTTCTAAAGTAATGGGACTTGACACACGTTCAGTTTATGTTGTTGATAACTACCGTCCAGAATTTATGCCAGAAAATGAAAAAATCTACATGAAATTAGTTTATGAAGTAGGAACAAACCGTATCGTTGGTGGACAAATTATGTCTAAATACGATGCAACTGCATCAGCTAACACATTGTCATTAGCTATCCAAAACAAAATGACGATTGAAGATTTAGCTTATGTAGACTTCTTCTTCCAACCTGTGTTCGACCGTCCTTGGAACTACTTAAACATTTTAGCTCAAGCTGCCGTTGAACAAGAAAGACTAATCAGTCTTGAAGAATCTGCTAACGCTTAATTAATTCTTAAACTTTAGTTTAAATCGAGTCATTTATATGCCAAACGTACTGAAAATGATACGTTTGGCTTTTTCTTTTCTAAAATTAATGCAAGTATATGTTTTTTTTGCTAAAATAGATGAACGAGTACAATGAGTGAGTTTTAGAATAGAAGGGTGAACTATGAATTTATCACAGAATTTGAACGTTAGCTTATTTGGCTATAATCGACTGCAAGTAGAACAAATGCTTCAAAAACAAAAAGATCAAATTGCAAAACTAGAATCCCAAGCCGAAGATAATAATAAGCGCCTTCAGGAGTTAGAATCACAATTAGCCTATTACCAAGGGATTGAAAAAGATTTAACTGATGGCGTACTAGATGCAAGAAAAGCAGGAAATCAAATCATTGCTGAATCCAATGATGAAGCAGAGAAACTTATTACTAAAACCAACCATCAAGTTTCACAATATAAAGAAGATGTAGCTCATTACAGCCGTCAACTGACTGCAAGTGGAAGTTCACTAAGACAGCAGCTCAATGAAATGAAAGCTGAAATGGAATCAATCTTGAAACAATATCAAAATGTAATTGAGTCGACTGACTTTGATCGTTTGTTTCCAGCAGAAAAAGTTGAACAATTTAGCTTGCAGGTTGACGAGTATATGAATGATGATTTAAGCTCACAACGTGAAGATTCTCCCTTAAAATGGCAAGAAAATAATAATTTGTCTGAGGAAGAAAAGAAAGAACTTGAAAAACTCATTCATGAAGTGATAGCTAACGAAGGCAAAAATGTACAAACTGATCAAGATACGAATGTTGATTATTTAAAAAATGAAAAGTTAGTACGTTTAGTCAGCAACAAAATAAATTAATAAAAAAACGAACAATCAGGTAAAATTAGTTTTGCCGTGACTTGTTCGCTTTTTTGAGTGAATGATTAGTATAAAATTTGAAATCAAGGTGATTAAATGAAAGAAAATTTAAATCAAAAGGTAAAAAGCAGACGGACGTTTGCGATTATATCCCACCCGGATGCTGGGAAAACAACAATTACAGAACAATTGTTGCTTTTTTCTGGTGCTATCCGTGAAGCTGGGACAGTAAAAGCTAAAGGTAAAAAATCCAATAAATTTGCTAAATCTGACTGGATGGAAATTGAAAAACAAAGAGGGATTTCCGTAACAAGTTCAGTTATGCAAGTTGACTATGATGGTTTTCAAGTCAATATTTTGGATACACCAGGACATGAAGATTTCTCAGAGGATACATATCGAACATTAATGGCAGTGGATGCAGCCGTCATGGTAGTGGATAGTGGTAAGGGGATTGAGCCTCAAACCAAAAAATTATTTGAAGTATGTAGTATGCGAGGAATTCCGATATTTACTTTTATGAATAAGTTAGACCGTGATGGACGTGAGCCGCTTGAATTGGTGGCTGAATTAGAAGATGTTTTAGGTATTGATGCTTACCCAATGAATTGGCCGATGGGGATGGGAAGAAACTTACTAGGTTTGTATGATTTATATAACCAGCGCGTTGAATTAAGGCATGATGATTCTGAAGTATATATTCCTTTGGATGAAGATGGTGAAGCTGAAGGAGACCATGATTTTAAGTTATCGAGTATCTATACACAGGCCATCGAAGATGCCCAGTTATTGCATGTAGCGGGTAATGAATTTGATTTGGAAAAAATTAGTAAAGGTAAGTTAACTCCTGTCTTTTTTGGTTCAGCTTTAACAGGTTTTGGTGTACAGACATTTTTTGATGCCTTTGTTGATTTAGCCCCAGCACCAAGCGAAACAGAAACAGTTGATGAAGAGAAAGTAATCGAACCCGATGATAAGCAGTTTACAGGCTTTATCTTTAAAATCCAGGCCAATATGAATCCGGCACACCGTGACCGTATAGCGTTTATCCGCATTTGTTCAGGTACATTTGAAAAAGGGATGACCGTTACCCTTAATCGAACAAAAAAAGAACTCCGCTTAGCTCATACGACTCAATTTATGGCCGATGCTCGTCAAGAGGTTGAAACAGCCGTAGCAGGGGATATTATTGGTTTGTATGATACTGGAAATTTCCAAATTGGAGATACTATTTATTCTGGTAAACAAAGTGTCCAGTTTAAACCGCTACCTCAATTTACACCTGAATTATTTATGCGTGTTTCACCTAAAAATGTGATGAAGCAAAAATCATTCCATAAAGGGATTGAACAACTGGTTCAAGAAGGTGCGATTCAACTTTATAAAACTTATCATACTGAAGAGTATATCATTGGTGCTGTTGGACAACTACAATTTGAAGTTTTCCAATACCGCTTACTCCATGAATATAATGCTGAAGTTATCATGACACCTTTAGGCAATAAAATTGCTCGTTGGATTGATCCAAAAGATTTAAATCCAAATATGTCCTCAAGTCGAAATTTATTAACCAAAGATCGTTTCGGAAACCCAGTTTTTCTTTTTGAAAATACTTTTGCAGAAAATTGGTTCAAAGATAAATATCCAGATATCGAACTAAAAAGTTTATTGTAAAATCAGTAAAGCCGAATTTTAAAAAAGATAAGAGAACTGTCATAGCTTTTGTAGCTGACGCTTTTATCATTTTAAAATTCGGTTTTTTAGTTGATATTAGACTTTTGCTTCAATTTCTACAAAGTTATGACCATAGAGAATTTCTAAATTATCGCGTGATGTAAGGTTGAAGAGAAATTCAATCGTAAAATCTATCTCACGATCGTGAATTTTACGGACTCTATTCACTAAAATAATATTTTGATGTGTTGCTGCTTGAGTATGAATAACGGTTGTTCCACCTATCGAATACACTTTAACATGATATGCATCGGTATTTTCTAACTGATTGTTGACTAAATCAAAATGGTTATTGGTAACATCGATAATTTTCATAAATAACTCCTTTCTCAAATCCAAGATTAATAATGTGTTTTTAGTGAAATAATTTATATATTTATTATACGCCTTTCTTTTTAGTAATTATAGTTATCAGCAGAAATTTTCTTTAAAAAATGGTAACGCTTTACAAAAAAGAGTAAAAATTGCAAAAACTTGATTAAATTAAGGTTTAATCTTGTTGAATCGTAAAAAAAATGGTATTCTTTATAGGAAAGGATTTATCAAAAATTAAATCCTTAATACATTGTAAAAGGGGTCAATTGATTATGGAGAAAAGAGAATTTAAAGTTGCAGCCGAAACAGGTATTCATGCACGTCCAGCTACTTTATTAGTACAAACTGCAAGTAAGTTTTCATCTGATTTAAATTTAGAATACAAAGGTAAATCAGTAAACTTAAAATCAATCATGGGAGTTATGTCTTTAGGTGTTGGCCAAGGTGCTGATGTTGTTATTACAGCAGATGGTTCTGACGAAAAAGAAGCGATTGAAGCAGTTACAGAAACAATGAAAAATGAAGGTTTAGCTGAGTAATCATGGCTAAATTTAAAATATTAGGTACAGCAGCGAGCGATGGCATTGCCATTGCTCCTGCTTATTTATTGACGGAACCAAATTTAGAATTTAAACGAGTAACCGTAGAAGATAGTGAACAAGAGATTAATCGTCTTGCCGATGCTATCGAAGTTGCTCAAGGTCAAATTATAAAAATTCATCAAATTGCTTTACAATCCTTAGGTCAAGAAGAAGCTCAAGTATTTGAAGCACATTTGTTAGTATTAGATGATCCTGAATTTAAAGGTCAAATCGAAGCTAAGATTACAGAAGAAAAAGTAAATGCAGAATCAGCTTTAAGTGAGGTAGCGAATTTATTTGTTACTATGTTTGAAAGCATGGTGGATAATCCATATATGCAAGAACGTGCGGCGGATATTCGTGATGTATCGGATCGTATTCTTGCAGCTTTATTAGGAGTAAGTTTGCCAAATCCTGCTACAATTTCTGAAGAAGTTATCATTATTGCAGACGATTTAACACCAAGTGATACAGCTCAATTAAACAAACGTTATGTAAAAGCATTTGTAACAAATATTGGCGGAAGAACTTCACACTCAGCGATTATGGCTCGTTCGTTAGAAATTCCTGCGGTTGTTGGAACACAATCTATTACAGACCAAGTAAAAGATGGAGATTTACTAATTGTTGATGCCCTTGAAGGTGTCATCTTAGTGGACCCAACAGAAGAAGAAATTGCAGAATATCAAGAACGTGCAAATGCGTATACAGCTCAAAAAGCTGAATGGGCAAAATTAGTTTCTGAGCCTACCATTAGTAAAGATGGTGTCCACTTTGAAGTGGGGGCCAATATTGGTACACCTAAAGATGCTGATGGAGCCGTCGAAAATGGAGCAGAAGCTGTTGGATTATATCGAACAGAATTCTTATATATGGACTCTAAAGATTTTCCAACTGAAGATGAGCAATATGAAGCTTACAAATCTGTTTTAGAGAAGATGGCAGGCAAGCCAGTGGTGGTACGTACGATGGACATTGGTGGCGATAAAGAATTGCCATACTTACAATTACCTGAAGAGATGAACCCATTTTTAGGCTATCGTGCAATCCGTATTTCATTGGATCAAAAAGAAATGTTTAAAACTCAACTTCGTGCGCTATTACGTGCATCGACAGCTGGTAAATTACGTATTATGTTTCCAATGATTGCAACATTAAATGAATTTAGAGCAGCAAAAGCTGTTTTAGAAGAAGCAAAACAAGAATTACTTAATGAAGGACAGACAGTTTCGGAAGATATTCAAGTAGGTATTATGATTGAGATCCCCGCTGCTGCTGTTTTAGCTAAGCAATTCGCTAAAGAAGTTGACTTCTTT
Source organism: Fundicoccus sp. Sow4_H7 (assembly GCF_052115865.1). Classification (NCBI taxonomy): domain Bacteria; kingdom Bacillati; phylum Bacillota; class Bacilli; order Lactobacillales; family Aerococcaceae; genus Fundicoccus; species Fundicoccus sp. Sow4_H7. Next base: position 44,352 of record NZ_JBQKME010000005.1, read on the forward strand.
AGTATTGGCACAAATGACTTGATTCAATATACAATGGCTGCTGACCGTATGAACGAACGCGTTTCATACTTATACCAACCATATAACCCAGCAATTTTAACATTAATCAAAAATGTTATCGACGCTGCTCATGCTGAAGGGAAATGGACTGGTATGTGTGGTGAGATGGCTGGCGATCAAACTGCAGTTCCTTTACTTGTTGGTCTAGGCTTAGATGAGTTTTCTATGAGTGCTTCAAGCATTTTAAAAACACGTAGTCTAATTAAAAAATTAGATACTAACAAGATGAAAGAATTAGCAGACAAAGCGATCAATGATTGTCAAACTGTTGAAGATGTTATTGCATTAGTTGAAGAAGCTAAAGCTAATTTAGACTAGAAAGTTAAAAGTTAAGAGTCTGGAACAAAAGGTTTCAGCTATCCAAAAAAGACAGGAATCACTAATTCATTTATGAATGAGTGGTTTCTGTTTTTTTATTGTCTTTATTTTGGGTTCTTTGGGTATATGGGGGAAAATAAAATGTGAGTTTTTAATGTCAGTTAGTAAATCAAATGCCCGCTCGCATGAAACTGGCATTTCAACCGAACGCAGGTCAACCGTTTGCAAAACGACACTCAGAAAACTTTCTTTTATCCCCAACTATTTTGCAAAAAAAACTACGACTTTAGGTGGAAAGTGATAATAATCATGTGCCTTTTGTTGATTCGACTTTAAATTTCATTAAATTTTACTTATAATAGAACTAATAAATAGAGATAGTTGGTGTATTCATGAATATAGGATTCTTTACAGATTCATATTTTCCTCAAGTTAGTGGTGTGGCTACATCGATTCAAACGCTTCGTAATCAATTGGAGGAGCGTGGACATAAAGTCATCATTTTTACAACAACCGATCCTAATGCCAAAATGGAGGCTGGTATCGTTCGGATTCCGAGTGTTCCATTTGTTAGTTTTCAAGACAGAAGAATTGCTTATCGAGGATTTGATCGTTGTTTAAAGATTGCTAGAGAATATGATTTAGATATTATTCACACCCATACGGAATTCAGTTTAGGCTTAGCAGGAAAGTATATTGCAAGTCGTTTAAAAATACCAAATGTACATACCTATCATACGATGTATGAAAAATATACACACTATATTTTTAATGGTGAGCTTGTTCAGGCAAGCCATGTTCGAGTCCTATCTCGGATGTTTTGTGAAAAAACGCAAGGTGTGATCACACCAAGTACGATAACGGCTAATAAATTAAGAGATTATGATATCAAAGTACCCATTGCTGTGATTCCCACGGGGGTAGATATTCCAGAATTTGATTATTACGGACGTCAAGAATTTCGCAAACAACTAGGTTATTCCAAAAACGATATTGTTCTATTATCTTTAAGTAGATTATCTAAAGAAAAAAATGTCGATCAAGTTATTGATTCATTTAAAGAAATCAATTTAGAAAATCCTGCAACGAAATTATTAATTGTAGGTGATGGTCCTGCAAGGGAAGAGTTAAAAAAGCAGGCAGAAGATTGTCCTGCGATAAGTTTTGTTGGTGAAGTGGGCCATAATCAAGTGGCTAAATTTTATCAAGCAGCTGATTTATATATCAATGCTAGTGATTCAGAAACGCAAGGATTAACGTACTTAGAGTCTTTTGCTAATCAGCTTCCTATCGTTGCTCGTGGGAATTCATATTTGGAATCGATCATGCTAGGTGTTCAATTTGGAGCCTTATTTGATGAAGAGAACAGTTTAACTGATGTTGTCTTAGAATATCTAGATGATAAAGCAAATGGTATAATTCCGGAAATTGAAGCACATTCACTTTTTGAGATTTCATCCGAGTATTTTGGTGAAAAAGTAGAAACATTTTACCATCAAACCATTTTAAATTATTTGCAACAAGACCATACAATGTTTGATAAACTTTATAATTCTATGAAAGAACTGATTCATGATGTTGTCATAGGAGGGGGAAATAAGGGTGAGTAAAATTGGATTTATTGGGCTAGGTGTCATGGGAAAAGAAATGGCGCGGCATTTACTGAGTGCAGGTCATGAAGTTCACGTCTATAATCGTACGAAACAAAAAGCCGATGAGTTAGTTGCATATGGTGCAAAGTGGCAAGATACTCCAGCTGAGATTGCTGCTAGAACAGATTATGTCTTAACAATCGTTGGTTATCCACAAGATGTCGAAGAAGTCTATTTTTCTGAACAAGGATTATTTAGCGTTGCGAAAAAAGGACAAGTTTTTATTGATTTAACAACATCGACACCAAGCTTAGCAAAAAAGATATTTGATTTTGGACAAACAATCGGTGTTGAAACCTTGGATGCGCCCGTGTCCGGAGGTGATATTGGTGCAAAAGAAGCGCGCTTGACGACAATGGTCGGTGGAAATGAAACAACTTTTGAAAAAGCTAGTCAAATTTTAAGTGTATTTAGTGGAAAAGTGACTTATATGGGCGAAGCGGGCAGTGGGCAACATACAAAAATGGCTAATCAAATAATGATTGCCAGCACCATGGTTGGTATGGTTGAAACCCTATTGTATGCGGAAACGATGGGGCTAGATAAAGAAAAAGTTATTGAGATTTTAGGTTCAGGAGCAGCCGCTAATTTTTCTCTAGCCAGTTATGGACCACGTATTCTTACAGAAGATTATTCTCCTGGCTTTTTCGCTAAACATTTTTTAAAAGACTTAAAAATTGCTTTAGATGAAGCAAAAGCTAAAAACTTAACATTACCTGGTACCCAATTAGCTACCGATTTTTATCAACAAGTAGTCGATAAGGGATATGGGGATTACGGGACACAGGTGCTAATGAAGTTTTTGTCTGAATCAAATTAATAAACTGAAAAAGATATTATTAAAAATCGGCAGATAGACTCTTTTTGTAGTAGAGTTTATTCTGCCGATTTTTATTTAGTTATTTATTAATGAGGGATTAAGAAAAACTAGATTTATTTTTTGATTTTTTAAGTTGGTTAACTTGCAATTTCGCTGTATTTTGATACTATACTATAAGAAAAATACCTATCGAAATTTATTTTTCGATTATTCTAAGATAGAAAGGATTTTCTTATGAAACCATCTGTATTGATTAATATTATTCAACGTTTAGAAGCTATGACGACTACAGATAATGACTTTGAAGTTCGTCGATTTGAAATTGATGGTGTTGAAAAATGCCAAGTCTCATATGATAACTCTACTGATATGTTTGAATTAACTGATAGTGAAACGAGTGGTGTCTTTCAATTTGATGATCTCGATTTAGTTGCAATTGAGATATACGAATTACTTGGTTAATCACAAGCAGTGAATAGTATTTATTAGAGGGATTGAGAATGTTAGGCAAACATAACTTAATTGCTAAAAAGCCGAATTTTTAAAATAGTGGAATCTGCCCTTGGCTCTTAATAATGGCTATTGGTTCGAGTTTACCACTCTTTTAAAAGTTCGGTTTTTTGTTATTGACTAGACAAAGACATTCAATATTTTAAACATACTGTGCTATAATAGAACTATTAAAATTAACTGAATCTAAAGGTTCATAGATATGCAGCTAATCATTCTAAAATTAGAACTGTGTTTCTATTCTCCAGGAGGACAAATGAAGAAGTATTTTACACCGGATTGGAAAATAAATTCCATCTATTTTATCACAGCGGAAGCTTTGTTGGAACGCGGTTATCGTGCGATAATTGTCGATCTTGATAATACATTACTGGCGTGGGATCAAGAAGAACACACGCAACAAATGGCTGAATGGTTGGAAGATTTGGTTCAAGACGGCATTAAAGTTTATATTTTATCTAATAATAAACTTCATCGGGTTGCGAAGGTCGCAGAACCATTAAAAATTCAATTTGCTGCAAATGCAATGAAACCTTTTTTAAAGAGTTTTAAACAAGCTGTAGATTATTTAGCTGTTCCCAATGATGAAATAGTTGTCATTGGTGATCAGTTATTAACTGATGTCTTTGGAGCTAAAAGATTTGGCTTAGATGCCATTTTGGTTCGTCCGATTGCAGCGAATGACATTATATATACTAAATTAAATCGTGTTTTAGAAAAAGTTATATTTAAGTTTGTTGGAATTGATCGACATGCGGATTGGGGAGTAACATTAGATGACTGAAATGATACAATGTGTAGGTTGTGGAGCAATTATTCAGACAACAGAAGTAGATGAAGCAGGCTATCTACCTGAATCTGCTTTAAGAAAAGGATTAGAAAAAGGAACGTTATATTGCCAACGCTGCTTTAGACTGCGTCATTATAATGAACTAAAAGATCTTAATATTTCAGATGATGTCTTTTTAAATCGATTAAGTGAGATTGCAGAAGATAAAGCCTTTGTGGTGAGTATTATTGATATTTTTGATGTCGAAGGTAGTTTAATCCATGGTTTACCACGCTTTATTGGCAATCAGCCTTTTATCGTTTTTGTTAATAAAGTTGATTTATTACCTAAATCAACTAATTTAAAGCGCGTTGAGCATTGGATTCGTCGTATTTTAAAAGAGAACGGACTGTTTCCTAATGATGTTATCTTAGGAAGCGCCAGTAAAAACCATACATTAGCTGCTCTAAGAACGGTGATTGAAAAAGAAAGTAAACACCGCAATGTATATATAGTTGGGGTTACTAATGTGGGTAAATCGACACTAATAAATAATTTAATTGCCTACTATGGAGGAGAAAAAGAAGTCATAACGACATCTAACCATCCTGGAACGACATTAGATATGATTAGGGTGCCTGTTAATGAACAATATGCCATTATTGATACTCCTGGTATCATTCATCGCACTCAATTAGGACTGCATTTAAACCGCGAAGAACTAAAAATGGTATTGCCAAGTAAGTTAATGAAACCAACAACCTTTCAATTGAATCCAAATCAAACAATATTTATTGGCGGAATTGCAAGAGTAGATTTTAATAAAGGTGAAAGAACTTCTTTTACATTTTATGTTTCAAACGATATGTACTTACATCGAACTAAAACGGAAAATGCAGATGGATTTTATCAAGCACATATTGGTGAATTGTTACAACCTCCGTTCAAAGAAAATGTTGATTCATTTGGTACATTAAGTCCGAGAACCATTCAACTAAAAGCTGACCAAGATATAGCAATTTCTGGTTTAGGTTGGTTTACAGTCAATCAAGATGTTGAGATTGTATTATGGATTCCAAAAGGTGTTGGTATATCCATCCGTGAGTCTATCATTTAAGTGAAAGGGTAAATCGTATAGGAGGAAAAAGCGTGGAACTAAATAAAGCGCAATTAAAATACTTAAGAAAATTATCACATAAAGAAAAGCCTTTATTTCAATTAGGTAAATTAGGGCTAACAGATGTATTTATTGAACAAATAGATGCAGCATTAGAAAAACGTGAATTAATCAAATTTGTTATCTTACAAAATAGTGATGAAGATTTAGAAGATGTTAGTTCTGAAATAGCTGAAAGAACTAATGCTACCATTGTGCAAACAATTGGTAATACGGCAATTTTATATAGAGAAGCATTAAAAGATAAGCATCAGAAGATTAGTCAAGAAGTACATAATTTAGTTTAGGAGGATTAACATGGCACTTGAGACTAAAATTCAAATTTTTGCTTCATTGGATGAAGTCTTTGATGTATTGACATTTTCTCAAGAAGCAAAGCAACCTTCGAAATATGATCGAAATCGTATAGGTATTCTTGGTGGTACATTTAATCCTCCCCATATGGGGCATTTATTAATGGCGGAACAAGTTGGAAATCAACTTGAATTAGATGAAATCTGGTTTATGCCTACGGCTAAGCCGCCACATGCTCCTGGGAAAAAGACGATTGCTGCTCAACATAGGCTGCAAATGGTGCAAAAAGCAATTGACGGCAATCCGCTTTTTAAGCTACAACCATATGAAGTGAATAAAGGTGGAATCAATTATACTGTTGACACCATGCGACATTTTATAGAGGAGTATCCATTATCCGACTTTTATTTCATCATCGGTGGCGATAGTGTGAATGACTTGACGACTTGGCGTGAAATTGATGAATTAAACCAACTGGTGCAATTTGTTGGGGTAAGACGTCTTGGATCACGGCCTTATGATACGCCTTATTCTGTTATTTGGGTTGACTCACCCTTAGTAGACTTATCATCAACCGAAATACGTTTAAGGGTGTATTTAGAACAATCGATTCGTTATCAAGTGCCTCTTGCAGTTGAAGAGTATATTATGAAACATCGCTTATATATGGAACAATAGATTGAGGTTAGAGATGGAATACACACAAAATCTTATCAATTGTAGTCGGGATGAACTTCTTGATCAATTAAAAGATGTCGTAAAGACAAAAAGGTTCAATCATATTTTACGTGTTGAAGAAACAATTATGACTTTAGCTGAAAGATATGGTGTTGATCAAGAAAAAGCTTCGATTGCTGCTTTATTACATGATTTTTCAAAAGATTTGGAATCACAAGTAATGCGTGAATTAGCAAGACAATATTGGAATGAGCCTTTATTAGAAGCTAGTTCGGATGAAATCTGGCATGGATTTGCAGCAGCCCAAATTGCCCAAGATCATTTTAATGTAAAGGATAAGAGTGTCCTCACAGCTGTCGCTGGACACACAATTGGATGGTTTGAGATGGACCAGTTGTTTAAGATTCTTTATTTAGCAGACTACATCGAACCTGGCAGAGACTTTCCTGGTGTAAAAAAAGCTAGAAAACTTGCTGAAAATGATTTAGATGCTGCTGTAACGTTTAAAATGTCAGCAACCATTAAACATTTAATTGATAAAGAGCAAAGTATCTTTTTACCAACAATTGATATTTACAATTGCTGGATTTCAAAAAATTAGGAGGAATTAATATTAAATTAGTCGAAGAAAAATTAGAATTATTTGTTAAAGCCATTGATGATCGCTTTGGCCAAGACATCGTTGCATTAGATGTTAAGGAACTGACACCTTTAGCGGATTATTTTATTGTAACGCATGCAAGTAACGACAGACAGTTAGATGCTATCGTTGAAGCAATAAAAGATGCAGCTGAAGAAAATAGTTTTCCTATTAAAAACATTGAAGGAAAAGATGGTGGTAAATGGGTACTCATCGACTTAAACGATATTGTCATCCATGTGTTCTACCACAGTGAGCGCATGCATTATAATCTTGAGAAAGTTTGGCAAGATGCCCCATTAGTTAACTTAACAGATTGGATAACACCACAATGAGTTTTTCGAAAATAGCTGATGTTTATAATCGCTTTAACAATTTAGCTGTTTATGATGATTGGTTAGATTTTACAATAGATTATCTGGATGGACCAGGTATGAAGATATTAGATCTTGGATGCGGTACAGGTTATTTTACACAATTATTAGCACCTTTGAGTGGTCAAATAATAGGAGTGGATATCGATTCAGAAATGCTAAGACAAGCAAAAGCAGCTTATTCTATAGAGAATTTGGTTTTTAAAGAAGCTGACATGCTTGATTTAAGTCCACTTGCAAATGACTTTGATTTGATAACCTGTTTTGCGGATACTCTTTGTTTCTTAGATAACCTTGACCAAGTTCAACAAGCTTTTAAACAAATGTCTCAACACTTAAACAAAGATGGTTTGTTATTGTTTGATGTTTGGACCCCTTATCAAATAACGGAAGGCTTTGATGATTTTAATTATTTTGATCAAGATGAATCAGCTGTTTTAACATGGAAAAGCACGACTTTTCCTAAGGAATTAAAAGTAGATCATCATTTAACGGTTTTATCTCAAATCAACGGTAGTTCCAATTATGAACGTAACGAAACATTCTTAGTTGAAAAAACCTATACACTTAAAGAATATAAAAATGCTTTGAAATTAGCAGGTTTCTCAAATATTGAAGTATTTGTCGAATATGGGGAAGAAGAGTATGATCCAGCAAACCATCCTAGTCCTAATCGTTGGTTTTTTGTAGCAAGCAAATAGTAAGTAGGTGATTAGTCATTAAAAGTATCGGTGTCATCACAGAATATAATCCTTTTCACTTGGGACATGCCTACCAGCTTCAACAAATGAAAATGCAAACTAATGCAGAAGTAGTTATCGTTGCTATGAGTGGCAATGTTGTTCAAAGAGGCGAATTTGCTATTATTGATAAATGGAAAAGGGCAGAATTAGCGATTGAGTCCGGAGCTGATTTAGTCATCGAGTTACCCTTGTTAGCAAGTTTACAAGCAGCCGACTATTTTGCCCATTATGGTATTCAAGCCCTCAACCACTTTAAAGTAAATACCTTTGCTTTTGGCACAGAAACTGCCCATACAAATCAGTTACAAACTTACGTTGAATCTTTAATAAGAAATCAAGATCGGATTGATGAAGCGATTCCTAATTTGATTTCCCAGGGTTATAGCTATGCAGCTGCCATTCAAATGGCAACAGAAGCATTGATGGAAGACGTTGTTGTTGATTTTAATCCAAGTTCATCGAATCATATTTTAGCGATTCAGTATTTAATATATAATCAAAAATTAGACACAGCTATGCAAGCTATAGCAATCCCTCGATTGAAAGAAAATAATCATCATACTTTACTTTTAAGTGGGAGCCAAATCCGTTCTAAATGGTTTAATCAAGCATTAGAGCGAAATGATCTACCACAAATGACTTATGATGCCTTATTAAATGGCCCAACGATTAAATGGGACGATTATTGGTCTTTGTTAAAATATGCCGTTTTGTCAAAAACATCGCTTGAATTAAGTCAGATGTTGCATATGCGTGAAGGATTTGAAAATCGATTAATCAATGAAATTAAACTTTCTGAAAGTATCGATGATTTAATGCGTTCGTTGACATCAAAACGCTGGACGACGTCATCTATACAGCGTATCTTAATGGCTGTTTTATTAAATATAAGTAAAGTAGAATGGGAAAGCTATCAAAAGGCTTTTCAAAATCAACCATTCTACCGTATTTTAGGCTTTAATGAACAAGGGCAGCGATATTTAAATTATTTAAAACAAAATAAAATAGATTTTCATACAAAAATATATGAAAATAAATCTAAAGCTTATTTTGGAAATTTAAGAGCAGATTTAGTCTATGCGTTAAATCCCAATCATCAGGTCCGCGAACAAAATTACCAAACCTTACTATATATAAAAAAATAAGACCAAGAACAATTGACATAAAAGCAAAATTTGCGTATAATTCAATTTGTCGTTTTAGAGGTGATTAAATGAAATGGACGATTCGACAAATTCAAGAAGCTCCGGAAGGAATCTTGAGTTTTGATGAATTTCTCAATATAACTGAAGCTATCCAAGCACGTGATAAGTCCGTTATAGATCTTGAACCTGTTCAAGTAAAAGGGTATTTATCTGCAATTGATAGAGAGGTCATCTTACAGTGTCAAGCACTTGTTAATATTACGCTGCCTTCAACACGCAGTTTAGAGCCGGTGCCTTTACAATTGACAATTCCAATTATGGAAAGATATGTGTATCCAGACTATGACACAAATCTTCAAGACTATGAAGAAACAACCATTGTACTTGAGCATGATTACATTGACCTTGATTCTGCTGTTATTGATACTGTATTGATTAATTTACCAATGCGGGTGATTGCAGCTGATGAAGAAAATCATGATTTGCCAAAAGGCAAAGATTGGGCAGTAATTACAGAAGATGATTATAAAAAACAGCAAAATGAAGAAGCTAATCAAAAAATTGATGAGCGTTTTGCTGGATTACAATCCCTATATAACGAATTGAACGAAGAAGAATAGTAACTTCTTCTAATAAAGACCAGGAGGTGTAAAAAATGGCAGTACCAAAAAGAAAAACATCCAAAGCTAGCAAAAGAAAACGTCGTACACATTTTAAATTAGAAGTTCCAGGATTGAATAATTGTCCTGAATGTGGTGAGTTAAAATTAAGCCACCGCGTTTGCCCATCATGTGGTTATTACAAAAACAAAGAAGTAATTGAAGTAGCAGAATAATGATTAAAATCGAAGCTTAGTCTTCGATTTTTTTATTTATTTTAAAGGTCAAAACTAAAATGTTGACCTTTTTTGACCAATGAGGTATACTAACAAAGAATTGATTTTATAAGGAGGAAGTTATATGAATTTAGTTCCTACAGTAATTGAACAATCTGCAAGAGGTGAACGTGCATATGATATTTATTCACGTTTATTAATTGACCGTATTATTATGCTAAGTGGTCCAATTGATGACAATGTTGCCAACAGTGTTATTGCACAATTGTTATTCTTAGAAGCGCAAGATCCAGAGAAAGATATTTATTTATATATTAATTCTCCAGGAGGAAGTGTCACAGCTGGGTTAGCTATTTATGATACGATGAACTTTATCAATGCTGATGTGCAAACAATTGTTATTGGTTTAGCTGCATCTATGGGTTCATTCTTATTAACTGCTGGTACGAAAGGTAAACGTTTTGCTTTGCCAAATTCTGAAATTATGATTCACCAACCTCTAGGTGGTGCTCAAGGACAAGCAACTGAAATTGAAATTGCTGCTCGACATATTTTAGCAACACGAGATCGTTTAAATAATATTTTAGCAGAACGTACAGGACAACCACTTGAAGTCATCGAGAAAGATACCGATCGCGATAACTTTATGACAGCTGAACAAGCTAAAGAGTATGGGATCATTGATGAAATTATGGAGAAAAACTCTCAATTAGGTAAGTAACCCTACTTCAATATAAGTCAATCCGAACTATCTAATAGAGGAATCGATAATTGCTATAAAAGTAATTTACGCAGGCGGTTCTTAGTGCTATTAAGATGGTTCGGATTTTTTTTGCCGTAGGGATAGTGGGCGAAAAAAGTCCAGGTGTTGATAAAATTCTTATATCCAAATTCGATGCTATATTGTTTGCACCCTATTATATTTAATGTTACAATGTATACGTAATGAAGAAGTTTTACTTTTCCTTTACATTTCAAAAATAAATTTTTTGTCATTTGCCGATTGGTCGATAAATGTCCAATTAGGAGGGTCAAATTTGCATGATGTACTTTCAATGATAAAAATAATTATGCCTGAACTGGAAGAGTTGTTAGAACAACGTTTACAAATTTTACATCAACTAAAACAATTGGATAGTCGGATAGGACGTAAACGATTAGCTGAAAAACTTGATTTGACTGAACGTAGTTTAAGAACAACACTTGACGTACTTAGACAACAAAATTTAGTTGATATTAGTTCTAAAGGTATCCAAATCACTTCTTTAGGTTTGAGGATGCTAACAGAATTAGAAAATGATTTTATCAATCATCATCCATTATATCACGAAGAACAACAGTTAGTTAAATTGTTAGGTTTAGACCATTGCTATATCGTTCCGGGTGATGCAGAAAAAGATGATGATGTTTATACTGCAATTAGCAAAATTGTTCAAGATGTCTTAGTTGATATTTTAAATCCATCGGAACGAAATGTTATCGCGGTAACTGGAGGATCTACACTTGCTAGAATTGGTGAAAATTTCACACCTGACTTAACCAAAGAGCATGATATTACTTTTGTGCCTGCTCGGGGTGGAGTTGGTGGTTCATTCCATATTCAATCTAATTCGGTGGGTGGCGTCATGTCACAACAATCAAATGCAAAATATGTCCCTTTATTTATTCCAGAAGGTATCGATCAAAAAATGTATGAGCTTTTATTATCTGATACATCGATTCGTCGAGCGGTTCAAATGAGTAAACAAGCAAATACCTTGTTATTAAGTGTTGGAACTGCTAATGTTATGGCGAAAAGAAGAGATATTTCGAAAGAACAAATTAATTTCTTAATTGAAAAGAAAGCAGTTGGCGAAGCTTTCGGAATATTCTATAATAGAGATGGAGAAATAATTTTAAGGCTTCCACGAGTAGGAATACAAATGGAGGACTTGAGTACAATTCCGAATCTTATGACGATTGTAGCAGGTAGTACAAAAGCAGAAGCGCTCATTGCTTTTTATAAAATGACTCAAGCTCACGGATTGTTAATTTGTGACGAAGGTCTTGCAAAAATGGTTTTAAGTGGGTTGAATGCCCGTTAAAATAAAAATCTTTAGGAGGATGTCATCTTATGACAGTAAAAGTTGGTATTAACGGTTTTGGACGTATCGGACGTTTAGTATTTCGTCGTATTCTAGAAACAGATTCAGATTTAGAGGTAGTTGCAGTTAACGACTTAACAGATAGCGAGAACTTAGCATACTTACTTAAATACGATACTGCTCACGGTCGTTTTCCATATGATGTTGAAGTAAACGAAGAAGGCTTTGTAGTAGATGGAAAAAATATCAAAGTTTATGCAGAAAAAGATGCTAACAATTTACCATGGGGTGAATTAGAAGTAGATATCGTTTTAGAATGTACTGGTTTCTATACTTCTGCTGAACAATCTCAAGCACACATTAATGCTGGTGCAAAACGTGTATTAATTTCTGCTCCTGCAAAAAGTGCTGAAACAAAAACTGTTGTTTTCGGTGTTAACGAAGATATTCTTGACTCTGAAGATACAATTATTTCAGCAGCTTCATGTACAACTAACAGTTTAGCTCCAGTAGTTAAAGTATTACACGATAACTATGGAATTAAAGTTGGTAACATGGTAACTGTTCACGCTTATACAGCAACACAAGTATTACAAGATGGACCAAGCAGAAAAGACTTCCGTGGTGGACGTGCAGCTGCTCAAAACATTATCCCATCTTCAACTGGTGCAGCTAAAGCAATTGGTAAAGTAATTCCAGAACTTAATGGTTTATTAGATGGTTCTTCATTAAGAATTCCTACAATTACTGGATCACATACAATTTTCTATACATTATTAGAAAAAGAAGCTACTGTAGAAGAAATTAATGCAGCTATGAAAGCAGCATCAAGTGATTCATTCTTATACAACGAAGATGATATTGTTTCATCTGATATTATTTCTACACATGCAGGTTCTATCTTTGATGCTACTTTAACAGAAGTTCAAGCAGCTAGCGATGGAACACAATTAGTTAAAACTGTTGCATGGTATGATAACGAAGCTGGTTTCGTAGGAAACATGGTTCGTACATTAGAATACTTCGCTAAATTATAATTTGATTTAAAGTATAGCGTTTTTTAAGCGTCTATCCAAATTGGCGGGAGGCATGACGCCTCCCGCCTTATTTTATAATGTTAATACGTAAAGGAGAAAAATTATGACAAAAAAAATCGTAACCGATCTAGATGTTGCAGGTAAAACAGTTTTAGTACGTGTTGATTTTAACGTTCCAATGAATGATAGAGCGATTACCGATGACAATCGTATTGTGGCTGCTTTAGAAACAATCAAATACCTAATTGATCAAAAAGCTAAAGTTGTTTTATTCTCACATTTAGGAAAAATTAAAAATGATGAAGATAAAGCCGATAACAGTTTAACAGCTGCTGGTGTCCGTTTAAGTGAATTATTAGGACAAGGCGTTGCTTTTTCAAGAGCTACACGTGGAGAAGAGCTTGAATCAGCTATTGCGGCATTAAACGAAGGCGATGTATTGTTAGTAGAAAATACTCGTTACGAAGATATCGATGGTAAAAAAGAATCTGGTAATGATGAAGAGTTAGGAAAATATTGGGCATCTTTAGGTGATTTATTTGTTAATGATGCTTTTGGTACTGCACACCGTGCGCATGCATCGAATGTGGGTATTGCATCTCATCTAGATTCAGCAGCTGGATTTTTAGTTGAAAAAGAACTGAAATTCTTAGGTGAAGCCGTTGATAATCCAGAGCGTCCTTTTGTGGCGATTTTAGGTGGTGCTAAGGTTTCAGATAAAATTAAAGTAATTGAAAACTTATTAACTAAAGCTGATAAAGTTATTATCGGTGGAGGTATGGCATATACTTTCTTAAAAGCTCAAGGAAAAGAAATTGGTCTATCTTTATTTGAAGAAGACCGTGTTGAATTAGCAAAAGATCTATTAGATCGCGCTGGCGATAAAATTGTATTACCAGTTGATATTGTTATTGCTGATGACTTCTCAAACGATGCGAATCGCAAAGTTGTTTCAGTTGATGAAATACCAAGTGATTGGCAAGGTTTAGATTGCGGACCAAAATCAGTTGAATTATTTGCAGATGTGTTAAAAGATGCAAAAACTGTTGTTTGGAATGGACCAATGGGCGTATTCGAATTCGAAAACTTTGCTCAAGGTACAATTGGAGTATGTGAAGCAATTGCTAAGTTGGATGATGCAACTACTATTGTTGGTGGTGGAGATTCAGCAGCTGCTGTTGCTCAGTTAGGATTTGAAGATAAATTCACACATATTTCAACAGGCGGTGGCGCTTCATTAACTTATCTTGAAGGAGAAGCATTACCAGGCGTAGAAATTATTGCTGATAAATAGTTATTGTATTAGATTAAGGAGGAATTGACGTATGTCACGAAAACCGATTATTGCTGGAAACTGGAAAATGAATAAAAATCACACTGAAGCACGTTCTTTTGCAGAAGCAGTAAAAGATAAAATTCCAACTAATGATTTAGTTGATTCAGTGATTGGTTCACCAGCTTTATTTTTAGAGTCATTGAAAAATGAACTTGAAGGATCCGATGTTAAATTAGCAGCTCAAAATTGCTATTTTGAAGAAGAAGGTGCTTTTACAGGAGAAGTTAGTCCTAAAGCACTTGCTGATTTAGGTGTTGATTATGTCATTATCGGACACTCTGAACGCCGTGAATATTTCGGTGAAACAGATGAAGATATTAACAAAAAAGCACATGCTATTTTCCGTAATGGAATGATTCCAATCATATGTGTTGGTGAAACATTGGAACAACGTGAAGCAGGTGAAACGGATGAGTTTGTTTCTGGTCAAATAAAAGCTGCCTTAAAAGACCTAACTGAAGGTCAAATTGAATCATTAGTCATCGCTTATGAACCAATTTGGGCAATCGGAACAGGTAAATCCTCTTCAGCTGAAGATGCTAATGAAACATGTGGTGTTATTCGTCAAACGATTAGTGAATTGAGTTCACCAGCAGCTGCAGAAGCTGTAAGAATTCAATATGGTGGTTCAGTTAAACCAGCAAATATCGCTGAATATATGTCGCAAGAACACATCGATGGCGCATTAGTTGGTGGAGCAAGTCTTGAAGTTGATTCATTCTTGGCTTTATTGGAGGCTGTTAAATAATGACTAAAGCACCTGTTGCATTAATCATTTTAGATGGCTTTGCTATTCGAGATGAAGTAAAAGGAAATGCAGTAAAAGCCGCAAAAAAACCTAATTTTGATCGTTATTGGAATGAATTTCCACACAATCAATTAAAAGCTTCGGGAGAAGATGTTGGTTTACCAGATGGTCAAATGGGTAACTCAGAAGTTGGTCATATGAATATCGGTGCAGGACGTATTGTCTACCAATCATTAACCAGAATTAATCTAGCGATTCGAGATAAAAGCTTTTTTGAAATTCCTGAATTAAATGAAGCGATTGATCACGCAATTGAAAACGATAAAGCACTGCATTTAATGGGATTATTATCTGATGGTGGGGTTCACTCGCATTACGAACACTTATTTGCCTTATTGCAATTAGCAAAAAATAAAGGCTTGGAAAAAGTTTATGTTCATGGTTTCCTAGATGGACGAGATGTTCCACCTCAATCAGCAGTAGATTTGGTTAAAGACACCGAAGAAAAAATTAAAGAAATTGGTGTAGGACGCATTGCATCTATTTCTGGACGATATTATGCAATGGACCGTGACAAACGCTGGGACCGTGTAGAATTGGCCTATAATGCAGTGGTTAAAGGTCAAGCGCCGACAGCTACCTCTGCTGTTGAAGGAGTAGAAGCGTCTTATGCTAACGGAGTAAATGATGAATTCGTAATTCCTTTCGTTATCGAAAATGAAAATGAGCATCCAGTAAAAATTGAAGACAATGATTCTGTCATCTTCTTTAATTTCAGACCGGACCGTGCGATCCAATTAAGTACAGCTTTATCTAATCCTGGATTTGATGGTTTTGATGTAGGTACTGATGCTCCTAAAGATTTAGACTTCGTCACTTTTACAGAGTATAGTGCAGAAGTTATTTCTAAAATAGCCTTTAAAAAAGTCGATTTAACGAATACAATCGGTGAAGTATTAGCTAAAGCGGATAAAACACAGTTGCGTATAGCTGAAACTGAGAAGTTTCCGCATGTGACATTCTTTATGAGTGGTGGTCGCCATGAAACATTTGATGGTGAAGAACGCATCTTAATTCCTTCACCAAAAGTAGCCACTTATGATTTGAAACCTGAAATGTCTGCCTATGAGGTAAAAGATGCCTTAGTTAAAACGATTAACGAAGATCGCATCGATGCGATTATTCTAAACTTTGCTAACCCTGATATGGTTGGTCATAGCGGGATGTTAGAACCAACTGTAAAAGCAATTGAAGCCGTTGATGAGTGTTTAGGTGAAATCGTTGACTTAATTTTATCTGAAGGTGGAGCTGCCATTATTACAGCTGATCATGGAAATTCAGATGAAGTGACAACCCTTGAAGGTAAACCGATGACGGCACACACAACAAATCCAGTTCCAGTTATTGTAACGAAAAAAGATATTACTGTTAGAAGTGGTGGACGATTAGCCGATTTAGCACCTACCATGCTCGATTTGTTAAATATTGAAAAACCTGAAGATATGACAGGTGAAAGTTTGATTGAAAAGTAAAAAAAACTTTGCATTTTGATTGAATAATGAATAGAATAAGAATAGGTTAGCTATAGCGAAAATGCTGCTAAGTTAACAATAATATTAAGGAGAGAAATAAATGCCATATATTACAGATGTATACGCTAGAGAAGTCCTTGACTCACGTGGTAATCCTACCATTGAAGTAGAAGTTGAAACAGATAGTGGAGCTAGAGGACGTGGAATGGTTCCTTCAGGTGCTTCAACAGGAGAACACGAAGCAGTTGAATTACGTGATGGTGATAAAAGCCGTTATTTAGGTAAAGGAACTACTAAAGCTGTTGACAATGTTAATAATATTATTGCTGAAACTTTATTAGGATATAGTGTTTTAGAGCAGCAACTAATAGACCAAACAATGATTGAATTGGATGGTACACCAAATAAAGGTAAATTAGGTGCTAATGCTATTTTAGCAGTATCTATTGCTGTTGCACATGCAGCTGCTGATTACTTAGGAATTCCTTTATACAGATATTTAGGTGGAGTGAATACTAAATTATTACCTACACCAATGATGAATATCGTTAACGGTGGTTCTCACTCTGATGCACCAATCGCATTCCAAGAATTCATGATTATGCCAACAGGAGCTCCTACTTTCAAAGAAGCTTTACGTTGGGGTGCTGAAATCTTCCACGCATTAAAAGACATCTTAAAAGGTCGTGGATTAGAAACTTCAGTAGGTGACGAAGGTGGTTTTGCTCCTCGTTTTGAAGGAACTGAAGACGGTGTAGAAACAATCTTAGAAGCTATCAAATCAGTTGGTTTAGAGCCAGGGAAAGATGTATTTATTGCATTTGACTGTGCTGCTTCAGAATTCTACGAAGATGGCGTTTATAACTACGCTAAATTCGAAGGAGAAAATGGTGCAAAACGTACTGCTGAAGAACAAGTAGACTACTTAGAAGAATTAGTTAATAAATATCCAATTATCTCAATTGAAGATGGTATGGATGAAAACGACTGGGATGGATGGAAATTACTTACTGAACGTTTAGGTGAACGTGTACAATTAGTTGGTGACGACTTATTCGTTACAAACACTGAAATCTTAGAACGTGGTATTAACGAAAAAGTAAGTAACTCTATTCTAATTAAAGTGAACCAAATTGGTACATTAACAGAAACATTTGATGCAATTGAAATGGCTAAAAAAGCTGGTTACACTGCTGTTATTTCTCACCGTTCAGGTGAAACAGAAGATGCAACAATTGCTGACATTGCTGTTGCAACAAATGCTGGTCAAATCAAAACAGGATCACTTTCAAGAACTGACCGTATCGCTAAATACAATCAATTATTAAGAATTGAAGATGAATTAGCAGAATCAGCTCGTTATGATGGTGTTAAAGTATTCTACAATTTGGAAGATTAATAATTCTGATTTAAACAACTCCCGCAAATAAAAATTTGCGGGAGTTTTTACATTTAATTTACATAGATAACATAGTTGCTTTACAATGATTTGATATACTGAAATTAAAACAATCATTCAATAAGGAGCTAACATGGAGTATTACGATCAACATTTACACACATTTTTTTCGCCTGACTCGACAGAAGAATTTGAAAATTATTTACGTTTAACCGATATTTATCTGGTCACCACTGAACATTTAGACTACTATGCCAATAGTCAAGTAGTTCTTGATTATGCTAATTATAGCAAGCATATTGATCAATTGAATCAACGATACAATAACCGAATTCTTAAAGGAATCGAAGTGGGTTATACTCGAAATGATAAGCAAGAAATTTTAAACTATTTAAGTGATAAAAACTTTGATATTATTTTATTAAGCATCCACCAAAATGGAAAGCACGGTTTTATGACATTAAATCATGATACAAAACCAATTGAAACTCATTTAGAAGAATACTTTTCACTAATGCTTGAAGGGATTCAGTTTGCTGAATTTGCTAATGTACTAGCTCATTTTGATTTTGGGCTAAGAGGTTATGATCCGGTAGAAGTCGATCATCTAAGACCCTTCGAATCAATTCTTAAGGATATTTTCGCTATTATTATTGAACGCCAACAAGCCCTTGAACTGAACACGCGTAGTATGTATCGCTACCATGATGCACATTTATATGAATACGTCATCGATTTATATCAAAGTGTTGGTGGAGAATTATTTACGGTAAGTTCTGATGCCCATGTTGCTTCCGATTATCGTTTTGAATTTGATAAAGCATTTAGCATGTTAAGAAAAAGAGGCGTAGATCAACTGGTAGTCTACCAAAAACAAAAAGCAATTATGGTTGACCTACCAAAATAATAAAATTTAACATATATTATCAATTGGAATAAATGAGCATAAATTTATTCGTAAATTCATATAAAAAGAAGCCTGAATTCTAGAGTTAAAAAATTTAGGCTTTTTTGCATTTCTAAAATAAAAAATTAAAAAACAAAAACAGAAATATCTAAAAAAATAAATAATATTTCATCAACAAGTCGTTGATTTAATAATAAAATATGCTAGTTTTATTTTATAAAATATTGTAAAAAAGGGAATTGAATGATATTAAACATGAGAAGTATATAGTTTTAATGTAAAAATATACATCTCAATAAAGTGTTTGATGCTCAAGAAATGACTAGCAATAATATAAAAGAAAAAAATAAAATATATTCAATAAAATATATAATGAATATAGATATTTAATGTTTTTGTTGTTAGTCATTGGTTTGTTTTTCAATTCGTTTTTAACGACCTATTCAATCTGTACAAATGAGAACGCTTTATTAGAGTGTATAGAATCTGAAAGTGAAGTCACTGAGAGGACTATACTCTTTGATCAACCAACACATACTAATTTACGTACGAGTAGTGATATCGTTATTCCAATAAAAATTGAACATTTTGGAGAATCACTAGAAGGAGCTAAGCTACGCTTTTTAATTACTCAACATTCAATTTTATTACAAGCAAACATTGACGATTACTTTCCAGATTTAGATATTTTAGCTGAAATTAACTCTAATGAAGAAACGCAATAATATCAGATTGACCTTTCATTAGGCAGCTTAAAGGATGGAGATATTGCATACCGAGATTTACATTTAAAAACGTTAGATGATGACAGTAAGCGCAATAATGAAATATTAACTGTACAAGCTCAATTAATTTATCAAGAAAACATAATTACACAAACGAATGCATTAGATTACCAATTTGTCACACGTCGCCCGCTAGTGAATGCACATGTAAATTATTTAGATGCTAATCAAGATGATGAAGAAGCAAGTGATATTGAAGTGGATTTTCAAATTTAATTTGATAAAAATGGGACTGGAAATGGTTCAGGATTAGTTGCATGGGATTCTATTTCAATCACATCCCTCACACCAGAAGGCTTGCTTGCAAGTGATCTAAACACAGAATGGATGCTTGATAATCAAACTACAAAGTTTGAATTCTCTAAAGAAGTTCTCAATTCAGACACGTTATAAAATCGTTGTTTTTGTTAGCAAAAGATTCTTTTGATGGTGTGATGACTACTACTTTATCATTTAATGATGCAAATAGTGAGCCTGAAATGATTTCAATAGATACTCCTATTAGTATAGAAACTGTAAGTGAAGCAACGATATCTATCACGCAAGCGGAAATAAAAGCAGAATATGTTTCTTTTATTCCATCAACTAAAACATTTTTTAATCCAACTGAAATCATTACATCGCATATTTTCATCAATGGAACACCTATTTTAGGAAATTTACAAGGATTCTATATGGATGTTCATGTACCTGCAAGCTATCAAGTAGACACATTGCCTCTGACAAGAAGTGCTTATTTAGATTTCTTTAGTATTCCCCCTGGTCAAGGTTTAATTAATCGCGTTGAGCCACGACGTGCTGAAAATGGTGAAACCATTATTCGATTATATTTTGATGATCTACAAAGTATTAGTAGAATTCTTATTCCTTACTCATTTAGTTTCGCAGATCGTATTACACCAATCGATTATACAATTCAACCATATGCTATCTTTTACGATGATGAAGGTAATATACTAGACCGAGTAGAAGGTAAAGAATATGGTGCAACTTATCCAACGCTTACTGTGATTAAATTAGCGGTGCCGTCCTACTTATTATTAGTGGCAAGAATAAAAAAATCAACAAAAATAATCATAACACATGAAAAGTAATGACTCTTACTACAGCTTTTTAGCTATTAAGAGTCATACTTTTTTAATAAATTTATTTATATTTGTTTATATGACAATTTTTCAACAATACAATATTTTAAAATCATTATGCTATTGAATATGGATTCATGTTATAATCAGGTATAAACTATTTTTAAGGAGAATGTTAGATGTCAAAAACAATGGCAATTAATGCAGGTAGCTCAAGTTTAAAATTCCAAATTATTGAGATGCCTGAAGAAGTTGTTTTAGCAAAAGGTTTAATCGAAAGAATTGGCTTAAATAATTCTGTGTTCAGTTTAGAATTTGGGGACAAAGAAGTTGAAATTTCTCAAGATATCCCTGATCACGATTTAGCTGTTAAAATATTATTTGACCAATTAGCGGAGCATCAGGTAGTAGACTCACTAGAAGAAATTACGGGTGTTGGTCACCGAGTTGTTGCTGGTGGAGAGTTATTTAAAGAATCTGCAGTCGTGACAGATGAAGTCATTCAACAAGTAGCAGATTTAGGAGAATTTGCACCATTACATAACCCAGCAGAAGCTGTTGTTATGCGTGCATTTAAAGAACGTTTACCACATGCATCAATGGCTGCTATTTTTGATACATCTTTCCATACAACTATGCCTGCGGTTAACTACATTTATAGTTTACCTTACGAATACTATGAAGATTTCCAAGCAAGAAAATATGGTGCACATGGAACAAGTCATGCCTATGTCAGCCGTCGTGCGGCAGAAATTCTTGGTAAACCATACGAAGAATTAAAAATCATTACATGCCACTTAGGAAATGGTGCTTCAATTACAGCAGTAGAAAATGGACAATCTGTTGATACTTCAATGGGCTTTACACCTTTAGCAGGTGTAACCATGGGGACACGTACAGGTGACATTGATGCATCTCTACTACCATTCTTAATGGACAAATTAAATATCACTGATGTAAATGAAATGGTTAATATTTTAAACAAAAAATCTGGACTCTTAGGTGTTTCTGGCGTTTCATCTGATATGCGTGACGTTGAATCAGCTGCTGCAGAAGGAAATGAAAGAGCTCAATTAGCTTTAGACATTTTTGTTAACCGCGTTCAGAAATATATCGGTCAATATGTTGCGGTAATGAATGGTGTGGATGCGATTGTATTCACAGCTGGTATTGGAGAAAACTCTGCGTCAACACGTGCTAAGATTATTAATGGTATTACAGCATTTGGTTGTGATATCGACGCAGAACGTAATAATACACGTAAAGAAGCAATTGTTTCATCAGATGATGCGAAAGTTGCAGTTATTAACATTCCAACCGATGAGGAAATGGAAATCGCACGTGAAGTAGAACGTTTAAAATAATTGTTAAATAAATATCTGTACTTAAACCGTATGAGGTTTTGTCTTGTCGACAAGCTTCATATGGTTTTTTTATTGCAGAGATATTTATTTTTGTTGACGAAAGATAGGAGAATAGGCTATCGTAATGGTAGATTAGTCATGAAAGTGAGCGAGTGATTATGGTAGAACGAGAATTACTGGATGGGAAGGCAATCGATCGGACGCTGAAACGGATTGCACATGAAATTATTGAACGCAATAAAACGACGGATGATTTAATTCTTGTGGGTGTCAAAACAAGGGGTGAATTTCTTGCGCAACGTTTAGCGATGAAAATTAGTGAAATTGAAGCGAGTGAAGTAGCGATTGAGGCCTTAGATATTACTTTGTATCGGGATGATTTGAGCTTCGTTTCGCAATCAGGTGATCCTGAAGTTATTCAACCAGTATTTGGGCAGTCTTTAGAAGGTAAAACGGTCATTATTGTTGATGATGTTCTGTATACAGGTCGAACGGTAAGAGCAGCTTTAGATGCCATTTTAGAGACAGGTCGACCAAACTATATTCAATTGGCTATCTTGGTCGATAGAGGTCACCGGGAGTTGCCGATTCGGGCTGATTTTGTTGGAAAAAATGTACCGACTTCGAAAAGTGAACAGATTAAAGTTCGCTTAACGGAAGTCGATGGTATTGATCAAGTGATGATTGTAAATGCTTCTTAAACAGATAAAATAGCCAGAGAGTTCACAATGAACTTTCTGGCTTATTTGGTTCTACAATTTTATTTTAGTAAAGCATAAAAAGAAAATAACATGAGGGTTGTTAAAATAAGTGAGACAACAATCCAAACAATGACCCAAAAGTCTAATTGGTTAAGAACTAGAACAAAACCTAAGATAGACATGAGTAAATAACTAATGCTAAATGCATTGATCAAAGTTGGTTTGTCGATTTTTAATAATTTTACTAAGGAATGACGATAAATGAAAAGATATAAGGCGATTATCATCATCATAGAGGGAAAAGCAAAAAATAATATATCTAGCATGACGGCTCCTTAAATAACTAAATTAATTGATAAAAAAAGACTGGCACAGGCCAGTCTCTACAAAATATCCGGTGATGCCGTCTCTATGCTTACATGTTTTGAACCCGCATGTATATGCAGGTGGGCTCCACAAACATAATTCCTGACTTCCAAGTGATAAGGCATGTCATCATTATTATCTGACAGGATCCCAAGGTAAAAATAAATGATCGGTCCACACAATGTAAACACAACGCACATCTCAGACATCTTGTATCTATTTAAATTATAACACTATCTGTAGTTTTAGCAAGTGAATTGTAATCGTATGCATAAAAAAATCAATATCTTTGTTATAAAAGTTTATTTTTGTGACTTTAATTGTTGGTAATAATCGGCCAATGCTTTCTCGTATTTACCTGTTGGTTCCGCCTTGAAATATTGTTGGTTTTTTAAGTTATCTGGTAAATACTGCTGTTTTACCCAATGATTTGGATAGTCGTGTGGATATAAATATTCGACACCTCGACCTAACTTGCTTGCTCCTGAATAATGAGCATCTCGCAAATGATCTGGTACTTGTCCAACATTACCCTTTTGTAAGTCAGCAATAGCGCTATCGATGCCACGAACAGAAGTATTCGACTTAGGACTTAATGCCAGTTCGGTCACAGCATAGGCTAAAGGAATTCTTGCTTCAGGTAAACCTAGTTTTTCTGCTGCAATAACGGCAGCAACTGTTCTTTCGGTCGCACCAGGATTTCCAAGACCAATATCTTCATAGGCAATGACTAGAAGGCGTCTGCATGCAATAATGAGTTCGCCTGCTTCCATTAAAATGGCTAGGTAATGTAGGGCTGCATCGACATCACTTCCGCGAATTGATTTTTGAAAGGCTGAAATTACATCATAATGAGCATCGCCGTCTTTATCATGAGATAATTGTTTGCGCTGTAGGCATTCTTCTGCAATTTCTTTTGTTATAACAATGTCACCATTTTCATTTTCTTGCGTGGATAAGACCGCAAGTTCAAGTGAATTGAGTGCTGTACGAATATCACCGTTAGTCACTTGCGCAAAATGTTTTAGCACACTATCTTCTATGACAATAGAATACTTTCCAAGACCTCTTTCTTTATCGCTTATAGCACGCTCTAAGCCTAGGACAATATCATCAACCGCTAGAGGTTTAACTTCAAATATTTGTAATCGACTACGAATAGCGGGGCTGATGGCGATATAGGGATTCTCAGTTGTAGCACCAATTAAAATTACTCGGCCGTTTTCAAGATGAGGTAATAAATAATCCTGTTTAACTTTATTGAGTCTATGAATCTCATCTAAGAGTAAGATAACAGTCCCGGACATTTTACCTTCTTCAACAACTATTTCAAGATCTTTCTTGCTGTCAGTGGCCGCATTTAAAATTCTGAAGGCATATTTTGTACTTCCAGCAATAGCACTGGCAATACTCGTTTTACCCGTTCCAGGGGGGCCATATAATATCATGGAAGATAATCGATTAGCAGAAACCATGCGATGGATTATTTTACCTGGGCTAACCAAATGGGTTTGACCTAAAACTTCATCAATACTTTTAGGTCTCATTCTATAGGCTAGTGGTTGTTGCATTTATTTTCACTCCTTGTCACTCTCTCAGTGTTTGTATTATATCACAGAACGTTTGTTCGTGTTCGATAATTGACTTAAACTTGTCGGCTTTGTCTGTGAATTCATCTTGGACTATGGCATAATATTTAACACATTGGATTTAGATATCAATCAGACGAACCAATGGTGTTTATTTGTCCGATTCATTGTTGATCTGATGAAATACTGGTGTCTATTCGTCTAATCTCTGGTCAATCAGACAAAACGCCGGTGTCTATTCGTCAGATTAAGAATCGCATAGATATTTACTTAAAATAAAGGTTTATTTTCAATCAAATGAATGTTATAATGATAAGGTTGTAAGTATACTGTAAAGGAGGAAGACATATGATATACTTGGATCATGCAGCGACAACGCCTATTCACCCTGAAGTTGTTGAGACAATAACGGAAGCTCTAGTGTCGGATTATGGAAATCCATCCAGTATTTATCGAATTGGTAAACAAGCAAAAAGAAAGATTAATACGGCGCGAGAGAAGATGGCAGAACTGTTAGCTGTTAATTCGAATCATTTGTATTTTACAAGTGGGGCAACGGAAGCCAATAATTGGGCATTAGTGCATCAAGCTCGCCTAGCCAAAAAGCTAGGTAAAGGTAATCATATTGTTGCGACTGCGATTGAGCATCCTTCCGTCCGTGAAAGTTTGTTGTCTTTGGAAAGTGAAGGATTTGAAATTAGCTGGATCCATCCAGATGACAATCATCAAATTACAGTTGAAGCTTTTGATGTAGCTACAACACCACAAACTATTGGTTGGGTAGCAATGGCGGTTAATAACGAGGTCGGCTCTATTTTACCTGTCAAAGAATTAGGACAGCGAGCCAAAGTAAATAACTTGTGGTTCCACGTTGATGGCGTTCAAGCGATGAATGGAACGGTTAAAGAAATTATTCCATATGTGACGTCTTTTTCAGCTTCTGCTCATAAATTTAATGGGCCAAAAGGGATAGGTTTTTTAATTTATCAACCTTGGGATACTGAAATGATGTTAGAAGCATTGATTCATGGAGGCTCACAAGAATTTAGTAAACGAGCTGGGACAGAAAATACACCCTATATTCTTGGTATGGCAAAAGCTTTAGAATTAATCTTAAATGAAAGCTTTGATGAAGAAGGACATTTCAATCATTTATTTCAGTATTTAATTGAACAACTTGACATAAATAATATCGAATATAAACTAAATGGTGATGGTGAACATCATTCAAAACATATTGTTAATCTATGGTTTCCAGGTCTATCTTCTAGTCAATTTTTGATTCAGATGGATTTGGCTGAAATATATATATCAGCAGGAAGTGCTTGTTCAGCTGGTTCACTTGAAGATAGTTTGATTTTAAAAGCTTATTATCCCAAGGAAGCTCAACGTTGGCAAGAGAGTATCCGTATTTCATTTGGTAGACAAACCCAGATTGAAGAGATAGATTATTTAATAAAACAAATAAAATTAATGAATGAAAGGAGCTAAACAAATGGCATTTAGTAATGTAGCAACACTTAAAGGGTTTAATCGTTCATTTAAGATTAATCCGGAATGTCGTCCGTATACGCTGCGTGATAATGGTTTTGAAGATACAAGAGGTGGCAATTTCCAATATAAACGTCCATTGGATGTGGAACACCGCAATGGCTTAGTTTTAAAAGTTACTATAAACAGTGATTTGACACAACTTAAAATTTCAACGGTTAATACTAAAGGTTTACAAAGTGTGGATGTTATGAAATTAGCTAACAATGATATGGTTGTAGAGAAGATCAACTTTATTTTTGATGGCTTTGTTGATAGAGATGTATTTATTGAAGTAGAGTAATTTTAGAATATTATTTAAGAAAGGAGAAAATTGATGACTGATAATAGTAAAACACGTGTCATTATTGGTATGAGTGGTGGGGTTGACTCATCTGTTGCAGCATTATTATTAAAGCAACAAGGTTACGATGTTATTGGGTTGTTCATGAAAAATTGGGATGATACAGACGAAAGAGGCTATTGTACTGCAACTGAGGACTATGAAGATGTGGCTAAAGTAGCGGATCAAATTGGGATTCCTTATTATTCAGTTAATTTTGAAAAGGAATATTGGGACCGTGTGTTTGAATATTTCTTAGAAGAATATCGTAATGGTCGCACACCTAATCCAGATGTTATGTGTAATAAAGAAATCAAATTTAAAGCCTTTCTTGATTATGCGATGGGTCTAGGTGCAGATTATGTGGCAATGGGACATTATGCTCGTCTAGAACGTGACGAAAATGGTGTTGTGCACTTATTGCGTGGAGTTGATAGCAATAAAGATCAAACCTATTTCTTAAGTCAATTATCACAAGAACAACTTCAAAAAGCGATGTTTCCCCTAGGTCATTTAAACAAAAAAGAAGTAAGACAAATTGCCTTAGATAATAATTTAGCGACAGCTACAAAAAAAGATTCTACCGGTATTTGTTTTATTGGTGAAAAAGATTTTAATACTTTCTTATCCAACTATTTACCAAACCGTAGTGGTCAAATGATGACACGTGACGGTGAAGTGAAAGGGACACATGCTGGTTTAATGTATTATACAATCGGCCAACGTCATGGTTTAGGTATTGGTGGCGGTGGTGAAAGCAATGATCCATGGTTTGTGATTGGGAAAGATTTAGCGACACAAACTTTATATGTTGGTCAAGGCTATCACCATCCAGAACTTTATGCAGATTCACTCGATGCATCTAATATCCAATTTACTACAGCTGATTTACCAAATAGTTTTGAATGTACGGCTAAATTCCGTTACCGTCAAGACGATGTGAAAGTAAAGGTTGTATTAGACGATAATCGAACTACTGCTAAAGTTTACTTTGATGAGCCTGTTAGAGCTATTACACCTGGACAAGCTGTTGTATTTTATGACGAAGAAGAGTGTTTAGGTGGCGGAATTATTGATGCTGCTTATGTTGCGGATGAAATGCGACAATACGTTTAATAAATATCCATATTTTGCTGAAACTATCTCGCAATTTCAACTTATTTATGCTAATATTACATACGGACTATTTTAAATAGGGGGATATTAATTTGTATAATGCATTGGTAGTAGCATTAATTGTTGTTTCAATCTTATTAATTATTTTAGTAGTAATGCAACCTTCAAAAAGTAATGCAGCAAGTAGTTTAACAGGAGGAAACGCTGACGAACCTCAAGCAAGGGTTAAAGCCAGAGGATTTGAGGCTTTTCTACTTAGAGCAACGACTGTTTTAGGTGTTTTATTTTTTGTTTTAGCACTTGCAATCACTTATTTAGCAGGTAAATAAGAGGAAGCTTCTGATTAAATAATCAGAGGCTTTTTATTTTAGTGCTCATAATTGTTTTCAATACTATTTCGATGAATATAATGATATAGTGAATATAAGGTATTTATACTTAGTACGAAAGGTGGGCAATTATGAGCCTAACAAGTTTAGAAAAAAAAGTACTGGCATTTTTAAAAGAAAATAACGAACGAGCATATAAACCAGACGAAATCGCACATCAATTAAATTATTCTGGCAGTAAAAATTATAAGAAATTAATTAAAGCCTTGGCTTTTTTAGAACGTGTGAATGAAGTTGAAGTCGATCATCGTGGTCGTTTTCAATCTTTAAATCAAGAAAAACTTATTGTAGGAACTTATCGTGCCAATGACCGCGGCTTTGGTTTTATTGATTATGCTCCTGAACAACCTGATTTATTTGTACCCCCTGGAAAATCAGGTGTGGCTATGAATGGTGATACGGTTGAAGTTTTGGTGACTAAAGCAGTTGATCCGTCTACAGGAAAAGGTTCAGAAGCAGAAGTGGTACATATCGTTGAACGTTCGGCAACAACTTTGGTAGGAGTATTTACTTCGTTTAACCAGATTTTAAGGGAGTCAACGGGCTATTTAGGGTCGTTGAAACCTCAAGGTGATTACAGTGATTTAGTAACGGTCTTTATTAAAGAAGATGGCATTCATCCAGCCGATCAAACGATTTGTTTGGTAGAAATAACAGAGTATCCACAAGCTGATGAACCCAACCATTTAGAAGGTGTTGTTGTTAAGGAAATTGGTCATAAGGATGCACCTGGTGTGGATATTCTTGCTATTCTTTATCAGTTTGGCATTCCGTCAGAATTTCCAGAAGCGATCATAGAAGAAGCGGAACAAATTCCACAAGTGATTGATCAAGAAGAGGCTAGTCGTCGCCGGGACTTGCGTGATGAATTGATTATCACCATTGACGGAGCGGATGCTAAAGACTTAGATGACGCGATATCTTTAAAACGTCTTGAGAATGGGAATTATTTATTAGGGGTTCATATCGCGGATGTGTCCTACTATGTAAAAGAAAATAGTCCTATAGATCAAGAAGCTTTTGAAAGAGGGACATCAGTTTACTTAACAGACCGTGTTGTACCAATGTTGCCACAACGATTATCGAATGGGATTTGTTCTTTACACGCAAATGAAGATCGACTAGCTGTATCTTGTGAAATGGAAATAGATGGTAAAGGGAAAGTTGTTAATTATGATATTTTCTTAAGTGTCATTAATTCATCATACCGTATGACCTATACCGATGTTAATGCGATTTATGATGGGGACGAAGCATTAAGAGAAGAATTTAAAGAAATTGTTCCAATGTTAGATGATATGTTGAATTTACATTTAATTTTAGAAAAAATGCGCCATCAAAGAGGGGCTTTAAACTTTGATGCACCTGAAGCTAAAATTATTGTTGATGAAAATGGTCATCCGATTGATATTGAATTGCGTGAAAGATTCCAAGGGGAACGCTTAATTGAATCATTTATGCTAGCAGCTAATGAGACAATTGCTGAGCATTATACACAAAAGCAAATTCCTTTTATCTACCGTATTCATGAACAACCTGATGAAGATCGGATGCAAAAATTTGCTGAGTTTCTTACATCATTTGGTGTCATCTTAAGAGGCAACGTTGAAACCATTCGACCTAAGCAACTACAAGAAGCTTTGGATGATTTAAAGGAACATCCATATTATCAAGCTGTTTCTACTTTAATGTTGCGTAGTATGAAACAGGCCAAGTATAGTGAAGAACCTTCAGGGCATTATGGTTTAGCTGCGGAAGATTATACGCACTTTACTTCGCCAATCAGACGTTATCCGGATTTAATTGTGCATCGTATCATTCACTTAGACTTAGAACGTAAATTATCTAATAAAGAACAAGCACGCTGGGAAGGCATTCTGCCTGAAATTGCTGAACATTCATCGAAAATGGAACGTCGTTCAGTGGATGCAGAACGAGAGACCGATGCTTTGAAGAAAGCTGAATATATGGTGGATAAAGTTGGGCAACAATTTGAAGGAATTATTTCATCTGTCACTTCCTTTGGTATTTTTGTTCAATTACACAATACGGTAGAAGGATTAATTACGTTACGTAAATTAACGGATGACTTTTATCAATTTAACCAAGATCATATGATTTTAATTGGTGAAAAAACAAATAAAATCTATCGTATTGGACAATCAGTCACCATTGAAGTAGAAAGTGTTGATGTAGCTGAAAAAGAAATTGATTTTAATTTAATTGATGCTACACCGATAGAAGATTTTGATTTAAAACAATTAAACCGTCAAAAGCAAATAACAAAAAACAAAAAAGATAAAGATCGAAATAAAAATAATATGCGTCGTCAAGCACGAAAAAGTAGCAAACAATCTAATCGTTCAAGCAAAAGGCAGAATCAATCGAAAACGAGAAAGAGAAAGTAAATAATTGCAGTTGTAGGTGAAATTAGACTATGAATAAAACAAAAGATAAACCATTAGCACAAAATCGTAAAGCACGGTATGATTATGAAATTATCGAAACTTTTGAAGCAGGTTTAGTTCTTAAAGGGACTGAGATAAAGTCTGTTAGAAATGGTAAAATAACCCTTCAAGATGGTTACATATCAATATATGGGGGAGAAGCATGGTTAAAAAATGTTCATATTAGCCCTTATGAACAAGGGAATATTTTTAATCATGATCCCCTACGTGATCGTAAATTACTTTTACACAAAAGTGAAATTTCAAAATTGGAAAATGAGACCAAGCAATCAAGTATGACGGTTATACCACTAAAAGTCTATCTTGTCCGTGGTAGGGCAAAAATATTAATTGGCTTAGCGCGTGGTAAAACAAAATATGATAAACGTCATACTTTAAAAGAACAGCAAGCAAAAAGAGATATCGACCGTGCTTTAAAAAGCCGTTAGTTCAAATAACTCGTAAGACTGTATACAGCAGCTTACGAGTTATTTTTATTTAATCTATATTTTCTTTTTCAAACAAAAAACCAGTATATCGTATTAAAGCTTTTCCTCTTTGGATTTCTTGTGTAAATTGCGTATGATAACTATGATCAAAGCGATTAACATGATATTCAAACTGCTGAATAGAAGGGACGAACTGGATGTTCATATAGTCGCTATGAAATTGCTGTCCTTCAACAATAGGTTGCTTCCATTCAAATTGACGATTTCGTTGGCGTTGATTGGCCAAACGATAACCATTTGATAATAAATCATCTTGAATAAGATAAAAAGCTGCTAACCAATCAGTTTTACCTTCATTTAACTGCGGATGATTTAAGTATTGATAGCTTGCGTCAGGCATAATTTGACCAAAACAGTGCAAGTCAGCCATAGAAGAGCAATAATTTAATCCTATTTCATCCACAAAGACTTCAGTATAATACAACCAAAAACGTTCGTGATCACCTTCGGTCTCAAGTTGTTTAATACCGAATTGGCAGTTTAATGGCCATGCTTGGATGACACTATGATTAGCGTCTATTTCTTGATGGATTAAATTAATTTGTGAACTGATTGTTTGCTGTAAATCTTCGCTAATCAAATCAGTATCTACTGTTAAAAAATTATCCAGCATTAAATAATGGATTTGAGCTAAATAGTAATTTTGATAAGCTTTATTTTGAGAACTTTGTGTATAATTTAACCTAAGAATCCCCCAGTAGATCAACTGACTAATCACCATAAACACAAGAACGATTGGCATCGAATAGGCAAGCTTAGCTTGTTTGCTTCTATTTTTCACGCATTCACTCCCTTAGCTAAGTCTAATTTTGCCTGATTAACAAACGACTTTCAAAAACTTGAAGATTTTGAAATTGCAGGCGAATATCAATAATATTATCATTTAAGTTAAGCGTCCAGTTTTTGACTTGATATAAATAAGGATGGTGGCCAGGTGTTTTGTAGATTTTATTATTTTGATAAATAATTTGATAAGCTTGATTATTTGTTGGATCTCTTAAATAAATAATATTATTTTGAACTTTTTCAAATTTAAATTGTTCTAATTCTTTTTCTAAAGTAATAGTGAATAGCTGCCATTCAGTCGATTGATCAAAACGAATGTACTCATTAATTTGATTGTAATGGTTAAAACAGGCCATCAAACCACTGATAATTAAACTGAAAACAAACAAGGATAATAACATTTCTATGAGCGTAAAAGCTTCCTTATGTTTTTTATCCATCATTTTGCATCAATAGCTCAATTTGATAAGAGCTTCCATCATTAAAAAATATTTGACAGTATAAAGGTTGACATTCAAATGCATCGACTGTGAATTGAGCATGTTTTGCTGGATAAACTATTCCTTGTGTCTCCATATCCATCTTGACGTGCTCATAAAAAATTCTCAATTTGCTGGCTTCAGCATATTCATTCTTGATCCGTTCAACTTCTTGAAAATAAGCGGGGACATACAACATCAATATGAAACTAAAAACACTAAAAGCAATTAAACTTTCAAAAAGAGTGAAAGCTTGTTTGTTAACGTATTTCAAAACGACCACTTCCTAACTGAAATACCAATGAAATACTCTTATTTTCTTTTTGATGATAAAATGTTATGGTATCAAAACGATTGGTTCGACCATTAGCAAGATAGAAAAAGCTGTAAGTCTTTTTTATTTGCCAATCCTCTGGAAAATATAAATAAGTTAAAACATGAGCTGAATCTAGCGATTCGATGCTGAGAAGTTGATGTGTTTGATTAAAAAGAACGCGGATGGTCTGATTTCTCGTAATGGCCTGCGTTTGAGCATCATTTAATTCTTGAGTTAGTTGATCAAAGAAAATCCGATTATTGATGGAATCCATTAAATGATTGTTTGGAATCCAAGTAAATATCACTAACATAAAACCAATAATTAATAGAACTAGTAGTGACTCTAATAAAGTGTATCCACTTTTTGTATGCATTATGGTTCAGTTGTTAATAAAGGTGGTGTCAGGGTAACATCATCGGTTAAACCTAATAAGGTTTTGGCTTCATTAGATTGCTTAACAGTAATATAACCTCCTGTTGTTAATTTAGCTAAAGTAATATCATTATCACCTTCAACTAATTCATAAGTATTCATTTGCATTTCAATGATTTCTGCAATATTAGACTTAGCTTGTTCCTGAATACGATTTCTTTGACCGGCAACGTTTGGGATAATAATCGCCATTAATAGTGCTACAATCACCAACACGACCAACATTTCTACCAACGTAAATCCGGACTTCTTTTTCTTTATCGTTTCTTGTTTTCTAATTTCCATTATTATAACCTCCTAAATTCCTTCCATGGTTAACATAGGTAACATCATCATTAAATACAGTGACATGATTAAAACAGCAATTATCATGAACAGTATAGGTTGCAACATATTCAGTTTTTGTGTTAGATCTTCCATTAATTCCGTGAAAATACTACTACTATAAATCAAACATTTTGTTCCAACTTGACTAATTAACTCACCTTGATAAATAACTAAGGGTAATTCATTCGTAAAAATTTGAAGGTCACTGACAATTTGCGTTAAAGCTGTTCCGTTAATAAATTCTTTGTTCATATAATTCGCAATTTCAGTCATAAAGGGATCAATCGGGTAACTAATCCATAAATCAATGATTTGCTGGATGGAATAACCACCACTAAAAAAGTGACCTAATTCCTTTGTTAAACGGTAAGAGCAATATTGTCTGATCCACTTATTTATTAAGGGGATTTTAACGAGAATCTGATAACGTTTAAGGTGAGTTAATCGCATTAAGTAAAAATCAAAAAATAAATAAAACAGTAAACTAATAGCTAAAAGTAAACCGAAAATCTGAGGCAAGTAATTGAAAAAGTTTACCAATAGACGAACTAAAAAATTTTGTTCAAACACCTCCTGACTGATAAAAGATGCAATTTGAGGCAGTAAAAAGGTCCGCATGCCAAATAGAAGGAAGATAAGAAAAACACTCATTATTAAAGGATAGGTCACAATTTTAAGGATTTGTTTACGATAACAATCAGCAGTTTCGATTTGTTTGGCATTGTCCATTAAGGCCTCAATAAAACGACCTTGTTTTTGAGCATAAAATAGTTGAGCGACTGTGTTTAGAGAAAATCCTAATTCTTGAATGCTTTTTTCAAAAGGGATTCCTTGAGCTAATTGTTTTTCAACCAATTCAATTAAATGTACTTTTTTCAACATCAGTAGTTTTAAAAAGTGTAAACTTTGATTAATTGAAAAGCCTTGACTTAATAGTTCAGAAGTCGTTTGTAAGAAATAAGCTTTTTGCTTCTCCTTTAATGTTGTTGCTGAACGACTAAACAAGTTCAAATTGTTGGTATGCTTTTTGGTTGATGTATCCATATGCCCACGCCTTTCTTAATTTACGATTAAGTGAGAGTTTAGGAAAATGATCTTGTTTAGTATGATTTAAAGCTTTTTGTAGTTCGTTGCCAGTCAGTAATTCTAAAATGGCTGCTCTTTTTTGATTGGTTGGCAGATGATTACATGACATATGGCATCGGCCCTGACATAAAAAACAATGGCGTGGAACAAGGCGTTGTGAAACAATACCAATGAGCGTTTGCTTTAGTTGTTCATCTGTAACACCTAATTCTTGTAAACGAGCAATCACCCCCTCGGCATTTTTAGCATGAATTGTTGCAATCATTAAATGACCGGTTAAGGCGCCACGAATGACCATTCTTGCTGTGAGTTCATCTCGGATTTCACCTATTAGCAGAATGTCTGGATGATGCCTTAAACTTGCTCGAATAAGCGTATCATAATTAATTCCTGCTTTTTCATTTACTTGTGTTTGTAAAAATGCTTGTTCATAAATTTCAACAGGATCTTCCATTGTCATAATCTGTAATGGTTCCTGTTCGACTCGCTCACGCAGTAATTGATAGATTGTGGTTGTTTTTCCAGATCCTACAGGACCTGAGAATAGTATTAATCCACTTTTACGCATAAATAATTGACGTAATATGGTTAAATCATTAGGAAAATAAGTCTGAATTGCTTGACTTACTTTTGGTTGTTGTGCAAAAATCCTTATAACTAGTGATTCAAGTAAATTAACATTGGTAATTGTCGACATACGCAGTTCAACAATTTGATCATTTAAAGATAATTGAGTAGCCCCAGATTGAGGTTTTCGCTTTTCACCTACATCCATATCTGCTAAAAATTTAAAGTGACTAATAAATCTCTTGCCTAATTCAATGGATAAATGTTGATAAAAAACTAATTGACTATTAATTCTGAAATAAACATGATACATTTGTGCTTGTGGCAAAACATGAATATCTGATACTCCTGAAGTAACGGCAGCCTTTATAATTGCTTGAACTAAAGTTTCTATCATAAGTAAGTACTCCTTTAATCGACATGTCATACATATATACACAAAAAAACGCGATTTCCATTTTTTATTTAATAAAACTTTTTGCCTATAAAAAATATCCCTTAACTATACTTGAATTCTTGGATATGTTAAAATGGTAGAGTGAAGATTGTTGTCTTTTCAGCAATATAATGAAAAACTATGAAAGGAAGTAAGTAATATAATGATTTTTAAAATTATTTATCAAGAAAACCCAAGTCAAGTTCCATTACGTGAAAATGCGAAAACACTTTTTATGGAAGCAGACAGTAAAGTAGAGGTTCGTCAAAGATTAGCTGATAATACTCCATATAATATTCAGCACATTGAAGAAATTTCAGGAGCCTATTTAGAGTATGAACAAAGTAGTCCTGACTATCGTTTAACGGAGTTTTAATATGAGTGTTAATGTTAAAAATAATGAAGTAGGCGTCTTCGCCTTAGGTGGATTAGGTGAAATTGGGAAGAATATGTATGGAGTCCAATTTCAAGACGAAATAATTATTTTAGATTGTGGCGTACTATTTCCCGAAGATGAACTACTAGGGATTGATTATGTGATCCCTGATTTTCAATATATCTTACAAAACAAGCATAAAGTAAAAGCGGTCATTATTAGTCATGGACACGAAGACCATATTGGTAGTATTGCTTATTTATTACAAGAACTAAATGTGCCTATTTATGCGGGACAATTAGCAAGTGCTTTAATCCGTAATAAATTACAAGAAAAGAACTTATTACGTGATGCTGAAATTCATGAAATTAATGAAGATTCAGTGATCCGTTTTAGAAAAACAAGTGTCGCTTTTTATCGTACGAACCATAGTATTCCAGAAGCTTATGGGATTGTTGTTAAAACACCTCCAGGAAATATTGTCTTTACCGGTGACTTTAAATTTGATTTTACGCCAGTAGGTAAACCTGCAGATTTGCACCGTATGGCTCAAATTGGTTCTGAAGGTGTTTTACTACTAATGGCAGATAGTACTAATGCTGAAATACCAACCTTTACCCAGTCTGAAACAGTTGTGGGACAATCGATAAAAAATATTATTCAACAACTGGATGGCCGCGTTATTTTCGCAACCTTTGCTTCAAACGTATCAAGACTTCAACAAGTTTTTGAAGTTGCTAGAGAAACAAACCGTAAAATTGCAGCTTTTGGACGAAGCATGGAAGGTGCCATCAAAATTGGATTAGAGTTAGGCTATATTAAAGATGATGAAGAATTGTTAATTGATAACCGTGATATTAATCAATATCCAGCCGAAAAAATGATTCTTTTAGTAACTGGCTCACAAGGGGAGCCGATGGCTGCTTTAAGTCGAATTGCTAATGGCACACACCGCCAGATTACAATTCAGCCAAATGACACAGTAATCTTTTCAAGTTCACCAATTCCGGGGAATACAATCAGTGTCAACCGCTTAATTAACCAACTTATGGAATTAGGTGCAGAAGTTGTTTATGGAAAAGTCAATAACATCCATACTTCTGGACACGGTGGACAATTAGAGCAATTAATGATGTTAAGATTAATGAAACCGAAGTTCTTTATGCCAGTGCATGGACAATACCGTATGCAAAGTATTCATGCTGTATTGGCACAAAGAACCGGAATACCTAAAGAAAACTGCTTCATTATGCAAAATGGTGATATGCTAGCTGTGACAGAAAATACTGCACGCATTGCTGGTCGTTTCCAAGCGCAAGATATTTATGTTGATGGTAGTGGAATAGGCGATATTGGTAATATAGTGTTACGCGATCGTAAAAGTTTATCAGAAGACGGTCTAGTCATTGTTACAGCAACGATTGATTACCAAGATAAAGCTATTATTTCAGGTCCAGATATTATGTCGCGTGGTTTTATTTATATGCGTGAATCAGGCGATTTAATTAGTGATATTCAACAACAAATAAAAGCTGCCGTAAATCGTGGTTTAAACGAAAATGGCAATCAAATCAATGAACGCATGATTCGCGAAATCATTCTTGACACAATTAAACCATTAATTTATGAACGAACACAAAGAACCCCAATGATTCTCCCTGTATTATTGGATGTCAATAAAGGAGTCCGTAATCGTAAAAAGAAAACGAATAAAGTAAGTAACGAAGGCTAAGAGATTTAAGTAAGAAAGTAGGAAAATAATTGACTAATCGTATAGAAGCATTAAGAGAGACATTTGGTAATCAAAATATAGAAGCAATTCTTGTAACAGAATCTAAAAACTTACGTTATTTAGCGAATTTTACAGGTAGTGCAGGAGCTGCCCTCATTACCAAAGACGAAGCATATTTTATCACTGATTTTCGTTACACAACGCAAGCTAACGAACAAGCTAAAGGATTTACCGTGGTAATTCATAAAGCGGGCATTTATCAAGAAGTCAACCAATTATTAGTAAAACATAATATTGATATTGTTGGTATTGAAGCTCAAAGTATGAAAGTACAAGATTACATCACTATTCAAGAATTATTTGAAGCTAAAATTGTGCCGACGGTAGGTGTCATTGAAAAAAATCGTGAAATAAAAGATGAGGCTGAATTAGCCATTATAAAAGAAGCATGTAAAATTACAGACGAATCCTTTGAACATATTTTGACTTTTATAAAACCAGGTGTAACAGAAATTGAAGTGGCTAATGAATTGGAACGTTTCTTGAAAACCAAAGGTGCTTCTGCGATGTCATTTGATACAATTGTTGCCTCAGGGGTTCGCTCAGCGATGCCTCATGGGGTAGCGAGTGAAAAAGTCATCGAAGATGGTGACATCATTACGTTAGATTACGGTTGTTATTATAAAGACTATAGTTCAGATATGACTCGTACGATAGCAGTTGGTAGTATAGATCCTAAGCTAGAAGAAATTTACCATATTGTCCTGGAAGCTCATGAACGTGTTAATGCAGGTGCTAAAGCTGGAATGACTGGTAAGGAAGTTGACGCTTTAGCAAGAGATTACATTATTGAAAAAGGTTATGGTGAATACTTTGGTCACAGTACGGGTCATGGATTAGGCTTGGATGTACATGAGTTACCATCACTTTCATTTAGAAATGAAGAACCATTGAAAGAAAATATGGTTGTTACGAATGAACCAGGAATTTATATTGAAGGACTCGGTGGTGTAAGAATTGAAAATGATTTAATTGTCCGCAAAGATTCAGTTGAACAATTAAATAACAGTCCTAAACATTTAATCATACTATAAAATAGGAGGGGTATTATGGCAAAATCGAAAACTGTACCATTTGAAATGAACCAAAATCCTGCCGGTGAAATAAATATCACCCTTAGCGTCTTAGAAACAATTGCTGCAAAAGCTGCAACAGACGTCGAAGGTGTCAATAAAATGCACACATCTTTCCAAAAAGAAGTAGGTGGATTTTTTGGCATGGACCGTGAACGTATGGGGGCAACAGTAAAAAAAGAAGGCAATAATTTAACGATTGATATTCTTGTGCATTTACAATATGGCTATTCCGTTCCTGATGTCGCTTTTAAAGTGCAAGAACGTGTTAAAGAACAAATTTTGTTCATGACGGATTTAGTTGTCCAAGCAGTTAATGTTCATGTTGTATCGATTGATACCAATCCTGATCGTGATACTGGATTTTTAAGTTTAGAAGATGAATTAGGTGAATAATTTTGAGTCATGCTAGACAATTAAGACAATCTCGTATTTTAGCGGTGCAGACCTTATATCAATTTACAGTACCTACTGAAGACTCAATTTCAAAAGATGAGGCGATTGAGTTTGCACTTGTATCTGGAAATGACCCAGATACTGGTTATAAATCAATTCCACATCCTTATTTTTATACTTTAGTTGATGGGGTTATTTTCAATCAACAACAAATTGATGAATCAATTTCAACCTATTTAACAAATTGGAACTTTGACCGGGTAACGCCTTTGGATCTAACTATTTTAAGACTGGCTTTTTTCGAAATTCAGTACAGTGAGAATCCCGTACCTTTTAAAGTTGCAATTAATGAAGCAATTGAATTATCTAAAGTTTTTAGCGATGATAAATCACGTCGATTTATAAGTGGTATTTTAGGGAAGTTAAGCCAGTCAGAAGAATTAAAATAAAAATTACCAAAAAAACAGATAGAACTCCATTCAATTGAGTTTCTATCTGTTTTTATTTTTAGATAAAGATCTTTATTGAATTACTGATACAGAATAAAACACGTACATATCATGAATAATTCTGTAACTAAAAGTCACGTATTTAATTATTTTTATAATAAAGCTTGACAAGTTTTTTTTGTATAGTGATTTTGAAATCGATTTCATACAGTTGTTACTTTTTCCTATCTCTAGTCCAAAGCTTATTACCAATAATCAAATGTCGGATATTAAAATTAGTATATTTTATAAGGAGATTGATTATGAAACAGTACTAATAAATCAATAGCTGGTTCAGGACTCTGGTCACAAGCTAGCTTAACTAAAATTCCTCCAGCTGGTTTAAGTTATTACTATAATATTGAATAAAACGTCACTAGACTTAAAAGAAGCAAAATTAGCTTCTTTTAAGTCTTTAATTGCATAATTAGTATTTATTTTCAAATATATCCTTGAAAGTGGGGTTGATAATATTGAAAACTAGCATCAAAGTGATTTTTGTTTTATTGCTTGTTGTACCAACATTAATACTCATGAATTTATTTCAAACGAATGAACGAGATCGCCTGCAAGCGATAGAACAAACTGAATTTTCGGAAAATTTCTATTTAACAGATGCAAATCAAACAATTGAAGAAGTATTAAATAAATTCGTTGAGCTCAGTGAAACAAATTCAGTCAATATTTTTAGAACTGATAGATTTGATGGTGCTATCGTTAAGTCTGTTATGTATAATGAGCAAAGTTTTCCGACAGAAAATTTTCGAATTCCACAAGAAGTTTTATTTGAAAATACAAGTGATGTATATGCTAGTTTTGCTGAGGACAAGAATTATACGATACTAGTATTCTCTAGTCGAAATAAGATCATTCTGCAAACTTTAGAGAATTACTGCTCAGATACTAGTAAATCTGTCAATGGAACCTATACGGTTGTTGCTAATAATAACGAAGATTTAGATCAAACAATCAATCAATTAAGTGAATTTTTTGCTATAGATAGAACTCATCTAATTTCCCCACCATTCGTAGGTAGAGTTGGATATATCAATATAGACCTTATCCTAATGGTTGTGGTTTTTATTCCAGCTTTTTTAATTTTAATGTTATGTATTACTTATTATCCTATTAAAGAAATAAAAGCAATTGGTGTGATGAAATTACATGGTTATAGTTCACACAAGATAATTTTTCAACTCATTAAAGAACCGCTTGGGATTGGACTTATAGTCTGTATCATATT
This sequence comes from Fundicoccus sp. Sow4_H7, assembly GCF_052115865.1. NCBI lineage: Bacteria > Bacillati > Bacillota > Bacilli > Lactobacillales > Aerococcaceae > Fundicoccus > Fundicoccus sp. Sow4_H7. The sequence continues at coordinate 85,434 of NZ_JBQKME010000005.1, forward strand.
ATCCATTATTATTTTTTCTACAATAAATTACATTCCAGAAAATTTTGTTCTTGCTTTATTTTTAACTTATTTCCTAGTTTCTCAATTATTTTTGTTACTAAATTTAGCAGGTTACTTCCTCATTAGAAATGTTACCATTAGTAGTATGTTAAACGGTTTCACCAATTTCAAAAGTGGCGTCATTTTAGGCTATATGATTAAATTTGGTCTTGTTGCAATCGTTAGTCTAGTTTTTATTAACCTTTCATTAACTTTTGATGCAGTGAAAGAACAATCTGATTATGTTGCTAATTGGGCAAAACAAGGTGATTTTATAACATTTGAAAACTATCGTACGAATGGGGAGTATACTCAGAATGCGTTATTGAGTAACGATGCCTTTGAAGATATTTTTTTTGATTTATTCGTAAGGCTAGAAGAAGAAACTAATGCTTACTATGCTTATGGTGAAACGTATGAACCTGTTCAAAACTTTACTGCTTTAGAGTCATATTCTTCTTTTACAACTGCAGATAGTTTTAATGTTATGTACGTAAATGAGCTATATTTAGATTCAATTAACATGAGTTACCCAAAGCTAGATTCCAATATGCATCAGTACTTAATACCTGAAAACCTTAAAAATGATGAAGACAAAATATTTTTATTTTGTCAGAGCTTAGTGTACAGTAATTTATCTTCCAATCAACGTGAAGAGACGAATCTTTTTGAAATTCCAGTTCAATTAACTTATTATCAAACTGATTATCAAGTTTTCCCTTTTAATTCAAGGTTATCTGATTCTTTTGAAAATCCTATTTTCTCAATAGTTAATCTAGATAATATTAGAGATTTTGAAAAACCGATTTTAACGAATACTGGAGAAAATAACCCTATTAAAATTAAAAACACTCCCGAGAATAGATTAAAAACTGAAAAAATTCTAAGTGAAATTAATAATCGTGATTTAACAATTAATTTATCATCTTTAAGCACGATCACACAAGAGATGCGAGATTCATTTATTCTAGGGATGAATTATAATATAATCATTATTGTTGTATTAATTGTTTTGAATTTGTTTTCATCCATATTTTTATTTGCAACAATTATACAAAGTGTAAAAAAAGAACTCGCTATTATGAAATTTTTAGGAATAAAATTGATGGAAAGATATAAATGGCCATTAATAAGTTATTTATTGCTTTATGTTATTCAGATGATTTTGATGCTGATATTGAGTCATTCAATTTGGATTTTACTTGCGGTTCTTTTATCAATAGCTATTGATTTTCTAGTCGTACTAGTCTTTATCCGTAATATAGAAGGAAAAAGTTTGGTATTAGCCCTAAAAGAGCACTAAGTGACTAGGGTAGGGAGGAGAATAAAAATGATTGAATTAAAGAATATCAATAAAGCTTTTGGTTCAAAAGAGATCTTAAAGAATCTTGATTTGAACATTGAAAATGGTGAATTGGTAGCATAAATTGGTCAGAGTGGGTCCGGAAAATCAACTTTACTAAATATCATTGGCTTAATCGAACCATTTGATTCAGGAGAACTTAATTTTAATGGAATCAAAGATATTAAAGTTAATACATCAAAGTCTCAAGCAATCATTAGGGATCAAATTAGTTATTTATTTCAAAACTATGCGTTAGTCGATAATGAGACTGTCAAATATAATTTAGACTTAGCTTTGAAATACACCCAAAAATCAAAACAAGAAAAAAAGATATTATTTCAAATATTTTATCAAAAGTTGGACTAGCTGATATTGAAAGTAAAAAGATATATGAATTATCTGGTGGGGAACAACAACGTATTGCAGTTGCCAGAGCATTTATCAAACCAAGTAACCTTGTTTTAGCCGACGAACCAACAGGCTCACTGGATGATGAGAATAGAGAAAATATTTTAAATCTGATTATAGAATTAAATAAAAGTGGAAAAACTGTTATCATCTTTACACATGATCAATATGTAGCTCAAGCATGTTCAAGAATCATTGATATTCATGCGATTCAATCAATGACATAAGTATAATAATAGAAGATGGGATGAATTTCATTTGTGTGAATATAAATGAAATTCATTTTTTTGCTTTGAAATGTAGTTTATAGCCCAAATTTTCTATCTTTTACAATTTAAAATGCAGAGATATTTATTTAACGACAGTTCATTTGACTTAAAAAAAATATTGGCTTACAATAGTTAAGGATATTAATTTTATTCACGTACTAGGTGAAAAATGTAGATTTTAAAATCTATATTATGTGTTTTAATATAGGGCTGCCATAGCTAAGTCGATTCGGGGTGTTATTCTGTTTTTTTAAAAGACAGAAAAGTACTCTTTTTTTATTTTATTAAGATGCATGTCATTTTTTCACTTAGTTGAAGCAAATTCAATTTAATTTGGAAGAGGGGAATTTATGTTAACTTTATGGAAGATGATGGATAAGAAAAATCTTATCAAAATATTTCTATTGATTTTATTTGAAGCAATAATGTTTATGCTGTTACCAACATTAGCTTCAGATATCTTAAACTATAGTGCATTGAATGGAGATGTTCGTTTAGTTTGGATAGTAGGAATTGCGATGCTATTACTTAATACGCTCTCATTAGTTCTAGCTTTTATCAGTGTTAAAATGAGTGCAAAAGAATCTCAAGGTTTAGGGCATAAAATACGTAAAAATATGTTTGAAAATATCATGAATTTTTCACAAGAAGATATTGCGAAATTTGGAACGTCCACACTGATTACACGTACAACTAATGATGTCATGCAGGTTCAGTTAGTAACCCAAATGGTTATTCGTTTAATTATCATTTCACCTGTTATCATGTTAGTTTCAATTTACTTTGCTTATCAAAAAGAGTCACAATTAGCATGGGTTTTTGCTATAACACTTCCATTAATTGTTTTAGTTGTTAGTATCATCTTATATTTTGCGAGTCCAATTTTCCGTTCAATCCAAGGGAAAACTGACCGTTTAAATAAGGTCTTTAGAGAAGGACTAACAGGTATTCGAGTGATTCGTGCTTTTAATACGACTGAATATGAAGAGGCACGTTTTGATGATGCCAACACTGATTTCAGAAATACTTCCATTAGAGCCAATTCGATTCTTGCTTTTATGTTACCAGGCTTGTTACTTGTCATGGCAGTATCAAACTCGCTGATATTCTTAAATGGTGCTCAATTAATTAGTATTGGCGAAATGGATGTCGGTAACTTAATTGCTTTTGTTCAATATGGTTTTATGATTTTAAACAGTGTAATACAAGTAGCTTTTCTGTTGTTCTTCTTACCAAGGGCTCAAGTTGCGGCAGAACGTATTTTAGAAGTGATGGAGACTGAGCCTTCAATTGAAGACTTAACTAAAGAAGTGGATGTTCTTGAAAATAGAGAAGTTACCTTAACCTTTGAACATGTCGATTTTGGCTTCCCAGGAGCTGAACGTCCTGCAATCGAAGATATTAATTTTACTGCTTCTAAAGGCGAGACACTTGCAATTATTGGAGGAACAGGTTCAGGGAAAACCACAATCGCAAACCTCATTCCAAGATTGTATGAAGCAAGTAAAGGTAAAGTTCGGGTTAACGGTGTCAATGTAAAAAATATTCGTCAAGAAGAATTACGTTCTAAAGTAGGATTCGCCCCTCAAAAAGCTTTACTGTTTTCAGGAACCATCCGTAGCAACATGCAATACGGGAAAGAAGATGCAACGGATGAAGAAATCTGGGAAGCTTTAGAGATTGCGCAAGCGGATTTCGTTAAAACCTTAGATAAAAAATTAGACACAAGAGTTGATCAAGGTGGTGTCAACTTCTCAGGTGGACAACGTCAACGTCTAAGTATTGCGCGAGCTATCATTAACAAACCAGATATTTATGTTTTTGACGATACTTTCTCTGCCTTGGACTTTAAGACAGATGCTAATCTAAGAAGGGCCTTAAAACCAGTAACAAAAGATTCTATCACCGTTATTATTGCACAGCGAGTAAATACTGTAATTGATGCAGATCGGATTCTTGTGTTAGAAAATGGTAAAATTGTTGGGGAAGGTACGCATCAAGAATTAGTGGCCAATAACCCGGTTTATCAAGATATCGTTTCATCACAAATGAAAGGAGATGATCAGTAATGGCAGAAAACCAAAAAAATACAAGCCAAAGAGAAGCAAAGCCAAGAAATTTTTGGGGTACTATACAACGATTAGTTAAATATATGTCGAGCCTTGCTTGGTGGATGTTGCTCGTAATTATTTTTGCAGCTATTTCCGCTGTTTTACGCGCTCAACTCCCTAGAATTATGGGTAATATCACAACAATTGTCTTTGAAGGAGTAAGTAAAGGCTGGCAAGGGAATGGTGAAGGATACTTCCCAATCGATTTTGAAGCTGTAACAAATACCGTATTAATTTTAGTAGCTACATATGTCCTTTCTGCAATTTTCAGATATTCACAACAATTTATTACAGCTCGAATTTCTCAGCATACTGTATATCGTTTAAGACGTGATATCAAAGCCAAAATGGGCCGTTTACCGATTTCATATTTTGATTCACATTCTTACGGTGATATTTTATCCAGAGCTATTAATGATATGGACCAAGTGGCAGGATCATTAGGGCAGTCACTCACACAGTTAACGACAAGTGCTGTTTCGCTAGTAGCAGTATTGTTTACTATGCTTTATTTGAGTGGTAGCTTATCGTTTATTGTATTGTTAATGATTCCTTTGAATTTGATTGTTATTCGTTGGGCTGCACCTAAAGCTCAGAATCAATTTAATTTACGTCAACAAGCTTTAGGGAATTTGAATGATTTTATTGAAGAAAAATATTCTGGGCAAACTGTTGTTAAAATTTACAATCAGGAGAAAACAGAAGCGAAAGAATTTAATAAGCGGAGTGAAGAATTAAATGAAGCTTCATGGAAAGCAGAATATTATGCCGGATTAATGAATCCATTAGTGGGTACCGTGAAAGATATGATTTATGCGTTAATTGCGTTATTTGGTGGGATTGGCATTATTAATGGAACTACTACAATTGGTGTTGTTCAATCGTTCTTACAATATACCAACCAATTTAGTAATCCGTTTCGTGAGCTGGCCAACTTAGCCAATACTATTCAAATGACAGTTGCAGCAACTGAGCGTGTTTTTGAAGTTCTTGATGAAATTGAAATGGAAAACCCTAAAGGTTTAGAAGATAAAAATGATAGCTCATATAAAGTTGAATTTGAACATGTTCAGTTTGGCTACAACAATAATCAACTATTAATGACTGATTTTAATTTAAAAGTTAAAGAAGGTGAAATGATTGCCGTTGTAGGACCAACTGGTGCTGGTAAAACAACATTGATTAATTTACTTGAAAGATTTTACGATGTTTCTGGTGGAGCAATTCGTTATAATGGACGCGATGTTCGTAATATGAGTCGTGAAGATTTAAGAAGTAAGTTCTCTATGGTTTTACAGGATACTTGGTTGTTCAATGGAACCATTTGGGACAATTTAAAATATGGTGCTGACGAGAATATTTCGAATGATGATATTTTAAATGCATCAAAAGCTGCTCACGTCCATGATTTTGTTCGTTCGCTTCCAGATGGTTATCAAACAATGTTAACCGAAGATGGGACGAACTTATCACAAGGTCAGCGTCAATTGATAACGATCGCTAGAGCTTTCTTACAAGATCCAGATGTACTGATTTTAGATGAAGCTACTTCAAGCGTGGATACAAGAACTGAAGTATTAATTCAAAGGGCGATGAATCGTCTGCTTGAAGGCCGTACGAGTTTTGTAGTGGCTCACCGCTTATCAACTATCCGCGATGCTGACAACATCATTGTAATGAATCAAGGTGATGTGATTGAATCAGGTAACCATGACGAATTGATGGCACAAGATGGCTTTTATGCTCAATTATATAATGCGCAGTTTGCATAAGGATTTTAGTCTTTATTATAAATAATATAAAATTTGGGACAAAAACTTTAGCTATCTAAATAAACAGAAACCGCTATTTCATTCATGAGTAAGTGGTTTCTGTTTTTTTGTGTTAAATTAGCTGCATTTCTTAATTTGTAGGTCATTATGGTTGAGCTAATGTCGGTCAACGTATTACTTGACCTACAATAACGGTTTTTAATGTCGGTGAACTAGCGACTTGACCAACAATAAAAGTCTTTAATGACAGTGGACGCCTCCGTCGACCGACAAAAGCCGCAATTAATGTGAGTTAACTCTACACCAAACCAACATATAACACATACAATTTTTGATAAACGTTACTTTCATCTCAAGCACTATATTTTTTGCTTCAATGAATGCTTTCTATAGTATAATGAAAAGAAAAGGAGCTTTTTATGCCAAATATCACACTAGATTACGTCAAAAACCATTTGCCTATCAGAAAATTCGATGCATATAAAGCAAACTTTGGGCGTGTTTTATGTATTGGTGGCAATCATGAAATGGGAGGCGCTATTATGTTAGCAGCGGGGGCTGCTTTACATACAGGGGCTGGTCTTGTTACGATTGCATCCGATCAAGTTAATCGTACTAGTATTCATGCACGTACGCCTGAGATAATGTTCGCGGATATATCTGATTTGTATCGGTTAACAGAGTTGGTGTCGAAAATGGATATTATTTTAATAGGACCAGGCTTGGGTCGAAGTGAGGAAGCCTCACATATCTTTAATACAGTCATGCAGTCAATGAGCGAAAAGCAATATTTAGTAATCGATGCAGATGGTTTATCGTTTTATAAAAAATATCGACAAGAATATACGCTATCTGCTAAAAAAATTATTTTAACCCCACATTTAGGTGAATGGGAAATGTTAACTGGAGTCAAAGCCAATGAAGAACATCATGAAATAAATAAAACTGCCCAAGAACAGCTTGGAGCTATTGTTGTTTTGAAAAAAGCTCGAACAGAAATTTATTATGATGATGAGGTCTGGACAAATACTTCGGGTAATCCAGCGATGGCTACTGGTGGTATGGGGGACACATGTGCAGGAATGATTACTGGCTTTTTAGGACAATACGCTGATGCAACTCAAGCGATTAATTCAGCTGTCTTTTTACATAGTTACATAGCGGATCAATTAGCTAGAAACCAATATGTAACTTTACCCAGCCGAATCATTGAGTGTATCCCAATGACCATGAAAGATTTTATAAAAGGAAAAATATGATGACATTATATGAGTTATTTGATGAGTTACCTAAATATGCAGATGCACAAAATAAAATGGCTATGGAACGCTATATGCGGAATCAGTTTGTATTTTTTGGCATTAAGACGCCTTTAAGGCGTGAAATCAGTGGTATTTATTTAAAGGAAGCGAATAAAAGAGCGAAGGCTGCGAGATATGCAAGGGATTCTGTTGATTGGGATTTTGTGAGTATGTGCTGGAAGAGGCAAGAACGAGAGTTTCAAATGTTGGCAATTGATTATTTGCTTGCTTTAAAAGAATGCTTGGCGCCAGAAGATATCGATTATTTACAAAAGTTAATCATCAGCAAATCGTGGTGGGATTCTGTAGATGCATTGGCTAAATTAGTAGGTCATATTTGTTTAAAGAAAGAGTCAATGCAGGCTTTAATGCTTGATTGGAGCCTTTCAGACAATTTATGGCTACGTCGAACGGCAATCATTCACCAATTAGCCTATAAAAAGAAGACGAATCCAGAACTTTTAACCCGAGTTATTCAAAATAATTTAGCAAGCCAGGAGTTTTTTATCAATAAAGCCATTGGATGGGCTCTTAGAGAATATGCTAAGACGAATCCTGACTGGGTTATTACATTTTTAATTGAAAAACAAGATGTAATGAGTGCTTTGAGTATGAGGGAAGCTCGCAAAAATTTGAAGTAATTATAAATAAATGACGTAGAAAGGGAAATTGAATGAGCCAATACTTGTCAGTCGTTATTGTGGATGATGATCCAATTCAACTTGTTTATATGGAATCCTTGTTACAAGAAATAGGTCAACAGTTAAAAGTTGCCATCAAGGTCGATCAATATACTCATGGAAAGGCATTTTTGTTTGATTTAGAGGATCGCCTCGATTGGCAAATCGCTTTTTTAGATATTGAAATGCCAGAATTAAATGGTATGGAAGTGGCTAGAATTATTCGTGAAAAAGATTTACAATTAAGTCTTGTTTTTGCTACCGGTTTTGCTGAATATGCCATTGAAGGCTATGAAGTGAAAGCTTTAGCTTATTTGTTAAAGCCAATTAAAATAGAAAAAGTTAAGCGTGTCATTGAAAGTTTCCTGCAGTCTCAGCCTGAGGAAGAAAAGTCGGTTGTGATTGAAACAGAGGGAACACAGGTAAGAATCTTATTGAATGAGTTAATTTATCTTGAAGTTAAACAACGTGAGTTAGAAATTGTAACAACGAATGCATCTTATTTAATTAGACAACCACTTTCTACATTTCAAAACCAATTAGATCATCGATTTATACAGACCCATCGCTCATGTGTAGTTAATTTGGATTTTGTTAGTCACATTTTAAAGCAAGATGTTCTACTACTGAATGGAGATAAAGTTCCTTTATCGCGTCGTCAAGCAAAAACGATTCAAACAGCATTTATAGATTATCATAAACAGAAGGTAACCTTACAATGAATTATTTATTTATATTGCTTATCTTACTCATTTTACTCGTTTTAGTTCTTATTATTCGGATATTATATCAGCGGAAAGAATTAACCTTTCATAAGCTTCAACAAGAAGAATTGGATGATTATGCTATTGAAGTTGAACATATTTATCGGCAATTAAAAGCAATTCGGCATGATTATCGTAATCATTTACAAGTTATGGATGTATTTGTAAAATCAAAACAATTTGAATTATTAGAAGTGTACATCCAACAACTAAATAATGAATTGAACCAAGTAGATACTATTATTCAAACAGGTAATACCTTAATAGATGCTTTAGTAAATACGAAATTGTCTATTGCTAAGCATAAAGGGATTAGATTAGATGCCACAGCCATTGCCCCTGTTATATTGCCCATTCAGAATGTTGATTTATCAGTGATTATTGGAAACTTGTTGAGCAATGCCATCGATGCAACGACCAATCAACTTCAGCAAAACACGAAATCGAATCCTTTTATCCGTTTATACATTGCACCTATGACTAATAATTTGTACATTAGTATTACTAACACAATGGATAAAAATCCTCAGAAAAATTTTATGTCAATCAAAGCTCCCAATCGGCAAGGCTATGGTATTAGACGGATTGATGAGACCGTTCAAAAATATCAAGGCTTTGTTAACCGACAATGGGAAGAAGGAGTGTTCGTTACTGAAATCACGCTTCCCTTATTTAACAAAACCTTAGATTAAGTAAAACACTTATTCTAAGGTTTTTACCTTTTAAACCAAAAAACCAACCGTTTAAACACAAATAAGTAATTCCTTCAAAAAATTATATATGATACAGATGAGGTGAAGAGAATGAAGAAAAAATGGAGCAATTTTATATTATTATTAAAAGAAATAACATCGTATTCAAAAACCATTTGGGTTTGGATGACGGTGAATGTGTTGGTAAAAACGATTCTGCCTTTAAGTCGAATTGTTCTTTCAGCAATGATTATTGAATGGTTAATAGAAGGAATACATATTGAGCAGTTTTTATTTCAATTAGCCATTGGCATTGCTATTGTATGTCTTTTAGAGTTGGTCGATGAAGGTCTGTTATTTTATTTTGAATCAGAACGTGATCGCTTTAGATTAGGAATTGGGACAAAGATTTCTGGTCAAATTCTTTACTTGGATTTTCCCAATATACAATCTGAGGAAGGTCAAGAAAAATATACGTCTGCACTTGGATTAGCCGGTAGTCCTGCAGCTCTGTTTGGACGTATCATTACAGACCTAATGGAATTAAGTAGTGCGGTTTTTAGTGCTTTCCTTTATGCTTCCTTAATATTTCAAGTGGATCGATTATTTCTTATTATTATTGCTGTGATGATTATCGGCTTGTTAATCTTTAATGTGTTACAAAAACGGGTGAATGAAAGAATTAACTTGAAAAAATCTGCCAATAACAGACAAAATTCATATTTACGTCGTTTGTATGGTGATTTGCGTTTAGCAAAAGATATTCGACTTTATCAGATGATGGATTGGTTTATGGAAATTAAGCAGGGTATTTCAGCTGCTTATATTGACATCATGCGTCCTAAAAACAGATTAATATTTTTTGAAAATATTTACCTTTCAATTGGAACAATTATTTTAACGTCCTTTGCTTACATTACAAGTATTCAAGAATTTGAAACTGGCGCTTTGAATGTGAGTGGTTTTGTGGTGTATGTTGGGGCGATTACTCTACTAGCTTCTACGATTACCGTTTTAATTAATCATGTTTCAATTTTAGATCAAGATTTAGAAGAAGTTCAGTATTATGCTGATTTTATGAATCAACCAGCAGTATTTAATCATGGTAAAGGTCAAGTTTTACCAACAGATGATATTAGCGTGGAGTTTAGAAATGTTAGTTATACTTATTCAAGTAAGTCTGAAATGGCTTTAGAAAATATTAGTTTTACATTTAATCCACGTGAAAAATTAGCCATTGTCGGCGAAAACGGAGCAGGTAAGACAACCTTAATCAAATTGATGAGTGGTTTAATTAAGCCAGATTCGGGAGAGATTTTGATTAATGGCATTAAGCAAGAGCAGTTTAATATCGAGGAATATTATGAATTGTTTTCAACGGTTTTCCAAGATAATTATTTATTGACCTATTCAATAAAAGATACCATTATTCAAGGAATGCCTTTTGAAGAAGACCGCTATCGTAAAGTATTAGAGCAAAGTGGCGTCGAGAAGTTTTTAAATCAATTTAAAGATGGTGACGAAACGAAAATTGTGAAGGATGTCGATCAAGATGCGGTTCAACTATCAGGCGGTCAACTACAAAAATTAAAATTGGCCCAAGCTTTATATAAAGATGCGCCGATATTAATTTTAGATGAACCGACTGACGCCCTTGACCCCATTTCAGAACATGAAGTTTATCAAGATTATTTAACTTTTTCACAAAATAGATTATCTTTATTTATTTCCCACCGTTTAGCTTCTACTCGTTTTTGTGATCGTATCCTTTATTTACGTGAAGGGAAAGTAACTGAGGTAGGCTCACACAATGAATTGATGGCACTAAAAGGAGATTATTATAATCTCTATGAGGCGCAAGCCTACTATTACCGTAACAATACTGAGTTAAAGGCGGAAATGGAAGAGCTAGAAATTGAAGTTGGAGGGGTGATTTAATATGAGAAATAGAGCTTTATTTATTCGGGCTTTTAAAGATTTATGGCGGGTAGGCAAGACATATTATTCGCTTACTTTTCTACAATATTTGGCAACTGCTAGCCAAACCTTTATGTCATTTATTTTTATGAATCGATTGATAACCTTGATGAGTCAACAAGAAATGATTAGTGCTTTTAATTTGATTGTTATTTATTTAGTTGTTTTCGCTATTTTGCAATTAATCTCCACTCTTATTCGGCCATTAGTTAATAATGCTCAAGAATTAACTCAAAGGCGTATCCAAGAATTGCCTTTTGAAAAAATGTTAACTTTGCAATACCATTTAGCTGATAGTGCCGAAACGAAACTAAGTCTTGAACGTATACGGATTGGTAATTTGTCGCGTCAATCAAGTCTAAATTTAATGAATGTCCGCATCCCGTATTTAATCGATTATTTTATTCGTATTATTTGGTCGATCATTTTGTTGATCCCTATGTTTACACAAACTAACCACACTGTTGCTGAGCCATTTGTTTGGTTAACGAGTCCCTGGGTTTCATTAATTTTTGTGGTAGGTATCATTCTATCGATTTATATCCAGTCGCTAAGTTCTGGTAAAGCATCTGCTTTTATGGAAAATATTGATGAATCGATTATCCGCACCAATACCATGTTTAATTATGAAAGAGATATTTTAGCAAATGCTGAATCAGGAAAAGAAATTCGTTTATATAAGTTACAGGATAAAATCTTTCAAAATCAACTAGCATTAGATAAGTCTACAGGTGAGTTAATCGTTACATTAACCCATATAGGTATAAGCGGACATCTTTTAACGACAGTTGTTAATCAAGTACTCCAATACTTTGCTTATGCTATTATTGGGATCCGTGTCATGTTAGGCTTGTTACCTATTGGACAAATTGTTCAGTTGTCGAGTGCCATGACCCAGTTACTTGTCAATTTACCAAACTTTATTCAGTATTTAGTTATGATGCTTTCGCAACCAGACGTTTTAGAAGAATATTATGCCTTTATGGATTTACCGGATGAAAAAGAAGTTGGCAGTTTACCGATTGAAAAGCGTTTAGATAATAAATATCACTTATCCGTTGAAAATTTATCCTTTGCATATCCGGGGACTGAAACAAATGTTTTAGATGACATATCTGTCGATTTCGAAGTGGGTAAAAAGTATGCTTTAGTAGGAGAGAATGGGTCAGGGAAGTCTACCTTTATTAAGTTACTCATGCGTTTATACGATCCATCAGCCGGGCAAATAACATTGAACGAAATTAATGCCCAGAAATATCGTTTAACAGAGTACTTTAAATTGTTTTCAGTTGTTTTCCAAGATTTTAGATTACTTAGTTTAACTTTAGGGCAAAATATTGCGGTCAATCAAAGTTATGATGCTGAACGTGCCATGGAACATATTGAAGAACTTGATTTAAAACAAATGGTGGATCATTTACCAAAACAATTGGATACTTATTTAAGTAAAGAATTTGAAAGCGATGGGGTGAATTTATCAGGTGGTCAAGAACAAAGAGTTGCTTTAGCCAGAGCTCTATATAAAGATGCACCCATTATGATATTAGATGAACCGACTGCAGCTTTAGACCCGGTGACTGAATTTAAAATTTACCAACAATTTGATGAATTAATTAATCATAAAACAGCCTTTTATATTTCACATCGTCTATCAAGTTGTCGTTTTTGTGACGAGATTTTGGTTTTCGACCAAGGCAAAATCATTCAAAGAGGCTCACATGAGGAATTAGTAGCTGTTGAAGGAAAATATGCAGACCTTTGGAATGCACAAGCTCAGTATTATCAATAAAAGGAAATAAAATTTGTCCACCCTCAACGTAATGATGAGGGTGGACAAATTATTTCATACACTCACCATTATCTTACTTCTTAAATTTTTCATTGAAAAATTGTGTAATAAGTTTGAATAATTGATGAATTAGCTAATTAATAAGAAGATTATGTTATAATTAAGCTGTTAAAAGAATAGGAGTGATAAGAAATGAAACGTATAAATAAATACATTGCTTTAATTTCAGCAGGCTTATTATTAACCCCCATAGCGGCATCAACGATTGCGTTAGATACTGTATCAGCCCAAACGGTCGCTCTAAATCAAGGAACGCGCTTGTTATCCTTAGGAGCAAGCTTAAATGAAGCAGAAGCATCCCAAACAAGGCAACTATTAAATGCGACAGATGTAGCAGTTGATAATACGGTATACATAGATGGTGTTACCATTAATAATTATTTAAATGATGGATCAACAGCAGAAACAGATGTTTACTCATCAGCTCTCATCGAACAATTTGGACCTGGACATGGGATCCAAGTACAAATTGTCACCCCAGAAAATATCCAACAAGTTAGTGCATCGACTTATCAAAACGCTGCAATTACTGCAGGTTTTTCGAATGTAACCATTCGGATTGCAACTCTATATCCAGTGACGGGTGAAGGAGCATTAACAGGTGTTTATGCCTTATTAGAAAATGCGGGCGTCCAACTTAACCAACAAGATATACAAGTAGCCCAAAAGGAGATTCAAGTTATTGGGTCAGTTGAAGAAAAAACACAGTTAACACAAGACCAAATTAACTTAATTATATCGCAAATAAAACGTGAAATTAATCAATATATCTTAGAAAATGGATCCATTACGGATGAGGTGATCCTTGAAATTGTTCAAAATAATTTTAAAGATATTGAGATTGATGAATCAACTTTACAAGAGATTATTGATTTAATCAGAGAATTTGCGGATACAGAAGCAGCTTCTGATGAAGGTACACAAGAACAAATTGACTCAAGTTTATTAAATCGACCATGGAGCGAAGTTCTTGCTTCAACTGAAACAATCGCATCTGTTGAAGATATTTTAGCAATGGATAGACAAGATTTTTCTGATCAAGCTGTTTATCACCCAATCATGCAAGCTTTTCTTGATCGTTTCTATGAAATAGCTGAAGCTGGCGAATCAGCAACTTACCTATATTCACATACTTTCATCTTTGAAAATATGACAGCAAACATGACTCCGGCAGATACACAAGCTTTAAATTGGATTCGTACATTGATTTACCAATACACTGAAGCTAGCACACTCGAAATGCGTAAAGCAGAATTTGCAGCTATGGGTATTGAACCGATTAGTTTACAAACGCAGTGGTTAGATCAAATTAATGCCTACCAATCGCTTGCAAGCAATGACCCGGTAATGTATGAGTTGTTTACTCAAATTGCCAATGCCAGTGGTTTAGCTCCAGAAGTATTTATTTATGGGGATGTTCAACAAGAGGAGTCATTGATTACATCGATGATTTATTCTGATGAAATTTCTCATTATTCTGTCGTAGATAGCTACCAAATCAATACCTTAGATGATGCGATTTCTTACATCGATCCAACAACTTTAGAAGCTACAACGGTTAATCCAAGCTTTGATTTCTTAGCAAATTACGGTGTCGAAGTTGAAAATCAATATCAACCATTAATAACGATCCCGGCTGACTTCACTATTCCAGGTTACGAAGCACCTGTTGAGGAAGAGACCGTTGAAGAAGAAACTGTTGAGGAAGTTCCAGAAGAAGAGGAAACCGTTGAAGAACTTCCAGTAGAAACTTCCGAAGAAGACTTAAGTGAACTTCCTGCAGAAGATAGCGCAGAATAACTTCTTTTTAATAATCAAACCAATAAATATCTTTGCTCATATCCAATGGGCAAGGGTATTTTTTTCTTGATAAAAAATAATATGAAAGATATCATATCGTCTTATTTTAATCACTTGTTATGTGTGTGCTTAGTAAAATATGTTAAAATAGATATGTTAATGTAACCATTGTGTGAGGAAGTGAAAAATGGAAAAAGAAACACAAACTAAATATTTAACTGTCACCGCTCTTACGCAATATATTAGTCGTAAATTTGATGCTGACCCTTATTTACAGAATGTATGGGTTGTGGGTGAAATTTCAAATTTCCGTTACCGTCAATACGGTCACCAATACTTTAGTTTAAAAGATGAAAATGCGAGTATTAAGGCTATTGCATTTAAACAACATTTTAATAAAATTCCTTTTAAAGTTGAAGAAGGCATGAAAGTTCTTGCAACGGGAAAAATTGGCGTCTATGGACCTAATGGTGACTATCAAATTTATGTTGAACATATGGAACCCGACGGTGTTGGAGCTTTATATCAAGCTTTGGAACAGTTAAAAGAAGAATTCAGGCAGCAAGGGATGTTTGAAAAACTTCAACGATCATTAGCCCCTTATCCTAGAAAAATAGCTGTCATAACAAGTCCGACCGGCGCGGTTATACAGGATATTTTAACAACCATCAAAAGAAGATATCCGATTGTGGATATAACTGTCTTTCCAACAAGGGTTCAAGGCAAGGAAGCTGTTGGAGAAATTGTAAAAGCATTTGATGCCTTCGATAAAGTAGCTGAAGAATATGATACCTTAATTTTAGCTCGTGGAGGTGGTTCGATTGAAGACTTATGGTGTTTCAACGATAAAGCCGTCGCTTTTTCTATCCTTAATTGTAAAGTCCCTGTCATTTCTTCGATTGGACATGAAACGGACACTACGATTGCGGATTTAGTAGCAGATGTTAGAGCGGCTACACCTACTGCAGCTGCAGAATTGGCCGTACCCATGTTAATTGATGTCGTTAGTAAGTTAAATCAATACCATGATCGCTTATTTTATGCGATGAATCAAAGACTGATACAGATGAGAAAACAGCTTGAACGGTTTTCAAATTCTTATGTATTAAAACAACCAGAACGATTATACCAAGCCTATAGTCAACAACTTGATATGGCATCCAATCAATTGATGGGGTTGACACAGCAATTATTAAATCGAAATAGTCAGCAGTTATTATTTTTCAAACAGCGGCTACAATTAAACCACCCCAACAAGCGTATTAGTGAAGCTTATAAATTGTTAGAACAACAACTTGAACAACTGAATCGTAATATGAATCAAAATTTGTTGTGGTCACAAAGAGCTTTGGTTGAGCAGATTAATTTATTAGATGCTTATAGCCCATTAAAAATTATGTCACGTGGCTATGCTGTTGTTGAGCAAAACGAGACTGTAATCAAGTCCGTAAAAGATATTGAACTGGACCAAGAAGTGACGTTGAACTTTAGTGATGGTAAATCGAAAGCGAATATTATAAGCAAACTTGAAACAAATGAAGAAGGAGAGTTCATTAATGACTGAATTAAGAAAAGAGCCTGAAAGCTTTGAACAAGCATTAAAAGATTTAGAAAAAATTGTTCAACAATTAGAGCAAGGAGAGCTACCTTTGGAAAGTGCTTTAAATGCATTTCAAGAAGGAGTTGCTTTAAGCCAATACTGCCAAAAAACACTTAGCGATGCAGAAGAAACTGTTGCAAAAATGATGACAAAACAAGGAGAAGTGCCATTAAATGGAGAATAACTTACTAACAACTCTAAGAACGTTATTTGATAGTGCTTTAGACGACCAAATTCGTTATGTTATGACTCCCATTGAAATGTTAAAACCAATGGTTTATTCTTTAAAAAATGGAGGAAAAAGATTAAGACCGCTACTCTTACTATCAACATTATCGATACAGTCAACAGATTTAATTAAATCAGGATTAAAATCTGCGATTGCCTTAGAGTACATCCATACCTATTCATTAATTCATGATGATTTACCAGCGATGGATGATGATGAGTTACGTCGCGGACAGCCGACCAACCATATTCAATTTGATGAAGCAACAGCAATTTTAGCAGGAGACGCACTACTTACTGATGCTTTTGGTATCATTGTTGTAGATGAGCTGCTTTCTGATGAAATTAAAACCAAGCTGATTTTTGAATTAAGTCGTTCGGCAGGCTCGCATGGAATGGTCGCTGGTCAATTAAGTGATGTTAAAGCTGATATTAATCAGACAGAATTCGATGATTTAGTAACCATTCACAGTTTAAAAACAGGCAAGTTATTTACTTTTGCAATAAAAGCAGCTGCGATTATTGCGATGCTTGAAGAAAATGAAATGCAACAATTAGTGGCATTTAGTGAGCATTTTGGACGCGCTTATCAAATTCACAATGATATTATGGATGTAGAGGGGAATGAAGTATCTACAGGCAAGAGTGTTCACAAAGATGAAGATCTTGATAAAGTTACCTATCCGATTTTGCTTGGCTTAGAACAAAGCAAAATCGAATTAAATAAAGAACTGACTGCTGGCCGTGACATTTTAAATCAACTGAGCCAACAAACTCAAAAAGACTATGGACAACTGGAAGTCTTTTTAAATCTTTTAGAATTGAAAGAAGCATAAATAGGATGAAAAAAGAACGTGTAGATAAGTTAGTTGTTCAAGCTGGCTTAACTGAATCAAGAGAACAAGCTCGCAGAATGATTATGGCAGGCCAAATCTATGATGAAAATAATCAGCGGTACGATAAACCTGGTGAAAAAATTGATATAACTAAAGAACTTCATATTAAAGGTAAAAAACTCCCTTACGTTAGTCGAGGTGGTTTAAAGCTTGAAAAAGCCATTAAGACCTTTAACATCGATATGACAGGTCAGATTTTATTAGATATTGGTGCTTCGACCGGTGGTTTTACAGATGCAGCCTTACAGTTTGGTGCTAGTCGAAGCTATGCTTTGGATGTAGGATATAATCAACTCGCTTATAGTTTAAGAACAGATGAACGTGTTTTTGTCATGGAGCGGCAAAACTTTAGGTATTCAACTGCTGATGATTTTAAATTAGGACAACCGACGATTGCCAGTATTGATGTGTCATTTATATCATTAAAACTAATCTTGCCACCTTTAATAACTATTTTAAAAGCCAACGGGAGTGTTCTCGCCTTAATCAAGCCTCAATTTGAAGCTGGCAGAGATCGAATTGGTAAAAATGGTGTCATAAAAGATGAAAAAGTTCACCATGATGTGTTGGAAGAAGTATTGCAATTCATCTGTGAAATAGGTTTTGTTGTAAAAGAAGTAACATTTTCACCGATTACCGGTGGAGAAGGTAATGTAGAGTTTTTGGCTCACTTAATCAATCAAAATCAGCCAAATAATGATTCCTGGAAAGACATTAATATTAATGAAGTTGTTCAAGCAGCACATAACACTTTTGAAAGATAAGTAGGGATAAGTATGTTAAGTAGTCTAACCATCCAAAATTTTGCCATTATAGATGAAGTTTCAATTGTTTTTGATAGCGACATGACAGTATTATCTGGTGAAACGGGTGCAGGTAAATCCATTATTATCGATGCTTTAGGGATATTAGTAGGTGGTAGAGGTTCAACAGATTTAATTCGATATGGTAGTGAAAAACTGGTGGTGGAAGGGCTATTTCAATTTAATTATTCATCAAAAATAGGACAACTTCTTGAAAGTAAAGGAATCGATTGGGATGAAAGTGAAGAATCCCTTATTATTCGACGCGAAATCCATGCAAATGGTAAAAATACGATTCGAATTAATGGACAGTTAACGAATGTGACTTTTTTGAAATCAATCGGTCAATATTTAGTGGATATCCATGGACAAAATGAACACCAAACGCTTTTAGATAAAAATTATCATTTAATGTTATTAGATGAATATGGTGTTAATGCTTACGGATCAATTTTAAAAGCTTACCAAACTGTATTTAATGACTATAAAAAACTTAGACAAGATTTTTTATCTGCTCAAAGAAATGAATCCGATCATGTTCAAAGGTTAAACTTTTTAGAATTTCAACTAAATGAAATTGAACAGTATCATTTGGTTGCTAAAGAAGATGAAGAACTTGAAGCGCTCAGTCAAAAATTACAAAAAGCCAATGAAAATGAACAAGCTTTAGGAACAATCAATTATTTATTTAGTGAAGCTGAATCCAGTGTCATCACTCAATTGAATCAAATTCTTCATGTTTTAGATAGCATAAAAGCTCATAATCCACAATTAGAAAACAATTATCAACGTTTAGAAGCCGTCTTAATTGATGTAGAAGATATCGCTCAGGAAATCGCGCTTGAATCTTTAGATAATTTTAGTGACGACCAGTCATTAGATGAAGTTGAAAGTCGCTTAGCTCAGCTAGGACAAATTAAGCGTAAGTATAATATGTCGATTGCTGAAATTATCGCTTATTATGATGAAATATCAGAAGAGATTTATCAAATCCAACACCGTGATCATTACTTACAACAATTAGGAGATCAAATAAAACTTGCCTACGAGAAATGTTTGCAATTAGCGGACCAACTGCATGTTGAACGTGAAAATAATGCGCTTAGCATGACACAAGCGATTGATTTTGAATTATCTGCTTTATATATGGATAATAGCCGCTTTAAAGTTGATTTCTTGATGGTGGATTTAGATAGCTCATTATCAGAACTCATTGGTGAAGAATGGCTTCGTCTAAATGAAACAGGTTATGACCAAGTCGAATTTTATGTTAAAACGAATGTGGGTGAAGAATTTAAACCACTCGTGAAAGTCGCTAGTGGGGGAGAACTTTCGCGCTATATGCTAGCGTTAAAATCCGTCTTTTCTCAACATGAAGATTCTAAAACAATGGTATTTGATGAAATTGATACGGGTGTCTCAGGTAGAGTCGCGCAAGCAATAGCAGAAAAAATGTACGGCATGTCGAATGAACATCAAGTCCTGTGTATCACACACTTACCACAAGTCGCTGCTATTGCTGATCAGCAACTGTATATTCGAAAAGACGTTGAAAATGAACGTACCTTTACTACCGTTACTTCTTTAAATGACAGTGAACGTAGTGAAGTCATTGCCCAAATGATGTCAGGGAAAGTCATTACACCAGCCTCATTAAAATTAGCAAAAGAACTTTTATCCGAATTACAAAAGCACTAAAATCCTAGGAGATGTTAGAAAATGGTAAAGATTTATGCTCATCGAGGAAACAAATCAGAATTTTCAGAAAATAGCTTAGAAGCTTTTGATTCCGCTGTCTACTTAGGCGTTGCTGGCATCGAGTTAGATGTGCACTTAAGTAAAGATCATGAATTAATCGTTATACACGATGAAACGATTGATCGCACAAGTAATCAAGCCGGCTATGTCAAAGACTTGACGCTAGCTGAATTAAAAGAAGCAAAGCTTTTAAACCCAGACGGAACTGTTAGTGACAATAAAATTCCAACACTAGATGAAGTCATTGACTTACTAGCAGAAAAGAAGTTTACCGGTGAATTAAATATTGAATTAAAAACAGATCAAATTGAATATGAAAATATCGAAGCTAATGTTTTGCAATTAATCGAGCAAAAAGATGTGTCCTTTGATGTTATTTATTCAAGTTTTAACTGGAATTCCTTAAAACGGATTAGAGAGATTGATGCGGATGCCACGATTGCACTTTTAGTAGTCCAATCCCTATTAGATAAATATGCCGATCGCATTCCAGAGCTTCATGCGAATGCCTTGCACATCGATTACCTCTTAACTGAAACACTTCCAGAAAACCTTTTAAATAAATATCCCCTTAGAATTTGGACGGTAAACGGCCAAGATAATTTGAAACATTATTTATTTGATTCAAAAATCGAATTAGAGGCGCTTATGACAGATGAGCCGTTTCAAGCCTTAGAATTGATTCGTTTACACAGTCAAATAGTATAGTAAAATGGAGTTGAGAGTATGACAGACAATATTCCACTAATCGTCATTAGTGGTCCAACAGCCGTAGGGAAAACAGCTTTGAGTGTTGAACTTGCAAAACACTTTGATGGTGAAATCATCAATGGTGACAGCATGCAAATTTTTAAAAGCTTAGATATTGGCACTGGGAAAATCTCAACAGAAGAAATGCAAGGAGTTCCCCATCATTTATTAAGTTTTTTAGATGTTGAGGCTAGTTATGATGCGAGTCAATTTAAAGAAGATGCACATCAATGTATTGTAGATATTTATTCAAGAGGGAAATTGCCTATATTGGTGGGCGGTACTGGACTCTATTTGGAAGGTTTATTGTATGATTTGGAGTTTGGTGGCGATAATAGCCATTCAAAAGAAGTACGGGCTAAATTATATCAACGATTGGATGCGATTGGTGAAAAAGCTCTTTGGGATGAATTAAATGAAATTGATCCACATGCAGCGGCAAAAATTCCATATCAAAATGCCCAACGGACCATTCGTGCGCTAGAAGTGATGGAGCTAACAGGCAAATTGTTTTCAGAGCAAAGTTCACATCAAAATCAGGAATCTAGCTATGCTGAACTTATTTTGGTGCTCGACCGTCCAAGAAGTGAATTATATGATAGAATAAATGCACGTGTCGATCAAATGCTAAACGGAGGTTTAGAACAAGAAGTAAAGACCTTATATGATAGAGTGGCTGGACAAAGAGTTGCTAGTAGTAAGGGGATTGGCTATAAAGAATGGTGGCCTTATTTTGAAGGTTCAATTGGACTGAACGAAGTTGCTGAGGCAATTAAGCAGAATTCACGACGCTATGCTAAAAGACAGTTAACCTGGTTTAGAAATCGTTTAAAAGAGACACAATGGATTGAAAATCAAAATGAAGCTGATGCTCTAGCGACAGCAAAATCCATTATTAGTCAACATTTGTTAACAATTAAGGAAGGGAAATTGAATGATAGAAGTTGAAAGGCAGGACCCCGAACGTGTCCTATTAGTCGGTGTAGCTACCGATGAGTATGACAGTTCAAAATTTAATTTGTTAATGAAAGAATTATCTGATTTAACGATTGCTGCTGGAGGAGTTCCAGTTGAAAAAGTTGTTCAAAACCTTGCAAGAACCGATAATCGGACACTTGTTGGTAGTGGAAAACTAGACGAAATTGAATCAATTGTTGAGAATGAAAAGATTGATTTAATGATTACGCTCAATGATTTAACGAATAGTATGAATCGTAACTTAGAAGAACGTTTAAATATTCGTGTTATCGATCGTGTGCAATTGATTCTCGATATTTTTGCCTTACGGGCTAAAAGTAAAGAAGGTAAGTTGCAGGTGCAAATTGCACAATACGAATATTTTTTACCAAGATTGTCTGGACAAGGCAAGCATTTGTCTCGATTAGGTGGTGGGATTGGAACTCGTGGTCCTGGTGAGACGAAATTAGAATCAGACAGACGTCATATCCGGTCACAAATGTTTCGTGCCAAAAAAGAATTGGCGAATATGGAAGAACATCGCGAAAGAAACCGTGTCAAACGCCAAAGTGGACGTGAGTATAATATAGGTTTAGTAGGTTATACCAACGCTGGTAAATCAACCTTATTAAGGGAATTAACAGCCAGTGAAACCTTTGTAAAAGACCAATTATTTGCGACGCTTGATCCACTGACAAGACGCTTTTCAATAAATGGACACGATGCTTTCACCTTGACGGATACGGTTGGATTTATTGAAGATTTACCAATCCAATTAATTGATGCTTTTCGTTCAACATTAGAAGAATTACGCTATGTGGATTTGCTTTTACATGTTGTGGATGCAAGTAGTCCAGATTATTATGCTCATGAAAGAGTTGTTCATGAATTATTAAATGATTTGGATATGCAAATGATTCCGATGATTACAGTTTACAATAAGAAAGATTTAGTAGATGAACAGTTCATTCCAAATAATCAACCTCAAATACTCCTTTCCGCGCTTAATCATGAGGACTTGCAGTCCCTTAAATCCTTAATATGGAATGTTTTGATGGATGCATCTGAACCTTATACGGTAGAAGTACAACAAGATGAAGCAAATTTGCTTGCCTTATATCGCCAAAAAACACTCATTCAAGAGATTACATTTGATGAAGAAAAACAAAGCTATCAAATTGTAGGATTTAGAAGAAGGTTAAATGATAATTAAGAAGCAATTGGGGGAGATTAAATGATTACAATGGACAATTTTGTTCCAGAAAACCATCCAATTTTACGAGAAGTTGCTGAGGAAGTTCAATTTCCTTTAGATAATGACACAGTAAAATTAGCAGATGAAATGTTAGAGTTTTTAATTAACAGTCAAGATGAAGAACTTTCTGAAAAGTATGAATTACGTGCAGGCGTTGGACTAGCAGCTCCACAAATAGGAATCGGCAAGCAAATATTTGCGATTCATTTAATGGAATACGATGAAGATGGAAATCCTACTGAACCGATAATGAGCCAAGTGATGTTCAATCCGAAAGTCATCAGTCATTCGATTGAAAATGCTGCCTTGCAAGACGGTGAAGGTTGCCTATCAGTCAATCGAAACGTACCTGGCTTTGTCCCACGCCCACGTCGAATTAAATTTTCATACCAAGATGAAAAAGGCGCTAAACATGTCTTAAGATTACGTGATTATGAAGCCATTGTTATCCAGCATGAATTAGATCATTTGAAAGGGATCATGTTCTATGATCATATTAACGAGACGGATCCATGGGCGAAAGATCCTAAATTGACTATTATTTAATGTTTGTATTGATGGATGCTTTCGAATAATATAGATGGAAACAGCCTATAAATATACATTTTATGTGAAATTTTTATTGACAACCTCTCTCTATCTCGGTATAATGGAGAAGTTGTTATGTCATAGTAGCTCAGCAGGATAGAGCATTCGCCTTCTAAGCGAACGGTCGGGGGTTCGAATCCCTCCTGTGACGTTTTACACCGATTTTTAACCTGAGTTAGCCTATAAAAATGCTTGATAAATCAACATTCTTAGTTTTAGCTAAACCTTGTTTTTTAAAACATTTGGCCAAAAGATTTCAGAAATCTTTAAAAACAGAAATCACTAATTCATTTATGAGTTAGTGATTTCTGTTTTTTTTGTTGAATTAGTGGGTTATTAAGCCAAATAGGTGTAAGATTTTACTATTGTTATACCATATGTCACTCAACATTGCAGTTGACCGACAATAAGGGTTTTTAATGTCAGTGAACTAGGCGATTGACATACAATAAACATCTTAAATGTTAGTGAACTAAGCGATTGACATACAATAAACCTCTTTAATGTCAGTGAACTAAGCGATTGACATACAATAAACCTCTTTTATGTCAGTGAACTAAGCAGTTGACATACAATAACCAAAACTTTAATCTCACTCGGATTCATAATAGTCCGACAATTTCTGGATGGTAATACAATATGTATCTTAAAAGTTTATATTGTTCTAAAATTTGTATTTTTAGTATGTTTTACGACTCAATTCAATTTCTCAATAAAAACTAAAATAATATAAAATTAAAATCTATTTAGATATAGACAAAATAATTTTATAAGATATAATTGAAATGTACTAATGAAAATTAGTACAAGTGCTTCTTTGATTAAGCACGTGCGTTTGGGCTACCTAATCGGTAGTCCTTTTTTTTGTTAATCAATATAATATAAAATTATTAAAATGATTTCTTAAACGAAAAGAAATATGCTATAATTTTCCTTAAATCGGAGGGATAACTATGGATAACGCATATGTAAAAAGAGTTTACAATAAATTAACAGAATCAAATGCTCATGAAACTGAATTCTTGCAAGCAGTCAAAGAATTCTTTGAGGCTATTGAAATTGTAATTGATGAAGATGATAATTATGAAAAACATGCTATTCTTGAACGCTTAGTCGAACCAGAACGTATTATTAGTTTTCAAGTACCTTGGTTAAATGACCAAGGAAAAATAGAGGTAAACCGTGGTTATCGTGTTCAGTTTAATTCAGTGAATGGACCTTACAAAGGTGGTATAAGGTTTCATCCAACGGTCACTCAAAGTGTACTTAAGTTTTTGGCATTTGAACAAACATTTAAAAACTCTTTAACTAATCTTCCGATAGGTGGGGCAAAAGGAGGATCAGATTTTGATCCTAAAGGTCGTTCAGACAATGAAATTATGAATTTCTGTTATAGCTTTATGACAGAGTTAAATAAGTACATCGGTAGTGACTATGATGTTCCAAGTGGGGACATAGGAGTAGGTAAACGGGAAATATCTTTTTTATATGCCATGTACAAAAAATTAAATGGACCACATTTAGGTGTGCTTACTGGTAAGCCCACAGATTTATTTGGTAGTTATGGTCGAACAGAAGCAACGGGCTATGGATTAATCTATTTTCTTAATGAAATGTTAGCTGTTGCCGATCAGTCTCTTGAAGGGAAGAAAGTGATTATTTCAGGTTCCGGAAATGTTGCTTACTATGCTGCTAGAAAGGTACAAGAACTAGGTGGGATTGTTGTCAGTATGAGTGATTCAAATTCAACTGTCTACAACACTAATGGCATCGACTTAGACCAGATTGAAATTCTCAAAATTAATTCAGCTAATCGTATTAAAAATTATCACACGTCAGATAAAGAGACAAAAATTGAAGAAAAGTCGGTTTGGGATATTGATATTCAGGCAGATATAGCCTTGCCTTGTGCCACTCAAAATGAAATCAATGAAGAACAAGCCAAACGTTTAATGAACAATGGCGTTAAATTCGTTTTAGAAGGAGCTAACATGCCTTCGAAACCAGAAGCAATAAAAGTGTTTAAAGAAGCAGATATTTATTTTGCGCCAGGGAAGGCTTCGAATGCTGGAGGTGTCACAGTATCGGCTTTAGAGATGTCACAAAATTCCATGAGGTTACAATGGACAACGGACAAGGTTGACAAAGAGCTTAAAATAATTATGCAGGGAATCTTTGAGCAATGTGTCAAAGCCTGTGAAGATTATAATCTAGGTAAGGATTTTGCAGTGGCTGCAGACATTGCGTCCTTCAAAAAAATAGCCCATCAAATGATCGAAATGGGCATGTATTAATTTAAAAGCGTTAGAGTCTCTCCTAAACAAGAGATTTTAGCGTTTTTTTGTTTTAAGAATTAATAGTATAAAGTTAATAAACTCTTAAAGGTATGGTATGTTGACAAATTTATTAAGTTAATATAAACTTTGAATATCAAATAGTTTGATATTCAAAGTATTAAAGGTGAGGTGATATGGATTGGATTTTGAACTGACGAACGAGATAAATGACTATTTGATGAAAATTTTTAATGAAGTTTTGCTTATCGAAGAAGGAACTTTACAGCAGTCAGAATTTAAAGATATTTCTGTAACAGAGATGCATACCATCGAAGCTATTTCATTAGCGGGAAATTTAAGTTCGACTGAAGTGGCCCGGAGACTAAATATCACCGTGGGAACTTTATCGGTTGCTATACAAAACTTAGTTCGAAAAGGTTATGTGGAACGAGTAAGGTTACCTGAAGATCGCAGAGTCGTTCGTTTAAAGTTAACCAAAAAAGGTAAACTCTTATATCGTTTACACCGAAGGTTTCACTTGAACATGGTTGAAGCGGCAGTTGATGGGTTAACCGAAGAAGAAATTCCAATCTTAATAAAGGGCATTATAAATATACATCAATTTTTATTTGAGATTAAATCACAGATGAATGAGGAAGAAAAGAATGAGTAAGATTGTTGCAACAGGTTCGTATTTACCTGCTAATTACTATAGTAATACAGATTTAATTAATAAATATGCGATCGATTCTAGCCATGAATGGATTCAACAACGATCTGGAATTGAAGGAAGATATTTAGCCATTGATGATGAATCTGTTGGAGATATAGCGATTAAGGCGGGTCAAAATTTGCTTTCTAAACTTAATCATGATATTTCTAAGGAAATTTCATTTATCGTTGTAGCAAGCATGTCATCTTTTTCCCCAACGCCTAGTTTAGCCAATCAAGTTCAAGCAGCACTTGGTGCGACGAATGCCTGGGCAGTAGATATCAATGCAGCTTGCAGTGGTTTTATTATGGCACTAGAATTAGCCAACCAAGTCTCACGGAATTATTCGAATGGCTACACTTTAGTCATTGGAGCTGAGAAAATGAGTAATATTTTGAACTTTGAAGATCGCTCAACAGCTGTTTTGTTCGGAGACGGAGCAGGCGCTGTATTAATTAAAAATGATGGTCAACAATTAAAAGGTTATCAGCATTATTTAGCAACGGCTAGTGATGAAGCTTTATCGATTCATTTAAAACGGCAAGAAGAAAAGTTTTTCCTTACCATGCTAGGCCGTGATGTATTTAATTTTGTGAATCGCACCGTCGTCAATAGTTTGCAAGACTTTATTGAAATACATCAATTATCATTTGATTATTTAATCTGTCACCAAGCCAATCAACGACTGTTAGATATATTTGCAAAAAAACTTAAAATTTCGATGGTTAAAATACCAAGTAATATTAAAGATGTTGCTAATACATCGGCAGGCAGTATTCCGATTTTGATTGACCAGATGGTAACAGACAATTTATTGAAGTTAGATGGCACCCAAAAAGTGATATTATCAGGTTTTGGTGGTGGACTCTCATGGGGACATTTGTACTTTGAAATATAATGTAAGTGAATAACTTGCACCAAAAAATATATAAAATTTACGGAGGAATTTATTATGTTCGAAAAAATTCAAGTAATTATCGCAGATCAATTAGGTATTGAAGAAAATGAAGTGACATTAACAACAGATTTTGAAAGTGATTTAAATGCAGATTCATTAGACGTATTCCAAATCATTAGTGATATTGAAGATGAATTAGATATTACAATCGATACAGATCAAAATTTAAGAACAGTTCAAGATTTAGTGACATATATTGAAGATTTAGAAGCTTAGGAATGATTAATAAATGAAAACAGCAATTACAGAACTACTAAATATAGAATATCCGATAGTTCAAGGGGCGATGGCATGGGTTGCTGACGCTGACTTAGCAAGCGCTGTTTCAAATGCAGGTGGATTAGGTGTTATTGGTACAGGACATGATCCTGTTGAAGTGGTAGAAAAAAAAGTGACATTGATGAAAGAAAAGGCTTCGAAGCCTTTTGCAGTCAATGTCATGCTTTTAAATCCACAAGTTGATGCTGTTGTTGATTATTTAATTGAAGCTGGAATTAAAATTATAACAACCGGAGCTGGCAATCCTGCAAAATACATGAAGCGATTTAAAGAAGCTGGAATAGCTGTTATTCCAGTTGTTGCTTCTGTTGCCTTAGCTAAACGAATGGAACGTATTGGCGCAGACGCAATAATCGTTGAAGGAATGGAAGCAGGAGGGCATATTGGTAAATCAACTACCATGACACTTTTACCTCAAGTGGTTGATGAAATAAATATCCCCATTATTGCTGCCGGTGGTTTTGGTGATGGACGTGGGATGGCAGCAGCCTTAATGTTAGGTGCTGACGCTATTCAAGTTGGAACGCGATTTGTTGTTTCTCATGAATCAAACGCTCATCCGCGTTTTAAACAAGCGATTATCGAAGCAAAAGATATTGATACAGTTGTTACAGGTCAAATTACAGGACATCCTGTCCGCGTTTTAAGAAACCCATTAACCACTCAGTATCTACAAGCTGAAAAAGAAGAAACGAGCAAAGAAACACCTGACATTCTGCGTTTAGATGAAATTGCTAAAGGAGCTTTACGTCGCGCCGTTGTTGAAGGAGACTGGCAATCAGGATCTTTTATGGCAGGACAAATTGCTGGATTAGTTTCTAAAGAACAATCATGTCATGATATTATTCAAGATTATATCAATGAATGTAAAGAGATAATTAAAATTAACCAGAAATTTGTGGATTAATTTTATAAATAGTTAAAGGAGTCATTATCGATGAAATTAGCCATTATATTTAATGGACAAGGTGCGCATTATGAGAATATGGGTGAAGATTTCATTGCTGAATATCCTGTTGCCAAAGAACTTATGCAACAAATAGAATCTGTTACGGATTATCCTATTCAGGAATGGATTAATCAGGATATCGATGTTTTATCAAAAACTAAATTTGCGCAACCGGCGATAGCAGCCATTAGTTTGGTTATTTATCAAAGTATTGCTCCTCTTTTGCCAGCCGTATCTTATATGGCTGGTTTAAGTTTAGGGGAATACTCAGCCCTAATAGCAAGTGGTGCCATCTCAATTGAAGCTGGATTTTCTTTATTAAAAGCTAGAGGAGAAATAATGTCCAAACAATGTCGTAAACTGAAAGATACGACAGATGTACAGATGGTTGCGGCCTTAAATATGCCATTAGAGGTCATACAAGAAACATTATTAGAAGTTGATCCATCACTGCCTCTTTATATTGCTAACTATAATTCACCAGGACAGATTGTTTTAGGTGGGGTGGTGGAAGCAATTAATCAATTTTCTGAGATAGCTAAAGCAAAAGGTTATCGAAAGATTATGCCATTAAAGGTTGAGGGTCCTTTCCATACACCATTAATGCAAGACGCAGTAAATGATTTCGAGAAAGCTTTAGCTGATATTGAATTTGGACAAGCTAATGTAGAAGTTATGTCTAATTTAACTGTTGAACCTCATCAATTATCAACGATAAAAGAACACTTAGCAAATCATTTAGTTCAACCTGTTCAATGGCAACAAACAATTGAATTTTTTGTAGACCAAGGCGTAACACATCTTATTCAAATTGGACCAGGAAAAACATTGGCAGCTTTACTAAAACGTCAAGAAAATGTCCCTAAAGTATTAGTTATCGATAAAGTCGAAGATGTCCAAGCGTTAGAAAGTTTATTTAATTAAAGGAGTTTAATATGAGTCTTGTTTGTATTATTACAGGTAGTTCGCGTGGTATAGGCTTATCAATCGCACATTCATTAGCAAAGGCTGGCCATCAAGTAGTTTTAAATAGCCGTCGACCATTTGACAACGAAATTTTAGAACAGTTTGCTGATTATCCACTAGCAGTTGGAACAATGATTGGTGATGTGAGTGATTTCGAAACTGCAAAAGAACTTGTAGACCAAGTTAAAGAAACATTCGGCAGAATTGATGTTTTAGTCAATAATGCAGGGATAACAAAAGATGGTTTATTTATGCGCATGTCTGAAGATGATTTTAACACGGTGATTCAAACGAATCTAAATGGTGTGTTTAATATGTCACGTCACGTTGTGCCTATTATGTTAAAACAAAGAAGCGGATCGATTATTAATATGTCTAGTATCGTAGGGGTGACCGGAAATGTTGGTCAAGTTAACTATGCGGCTAGTAAAGCAGGTATTATTGGATTAACCAAGGCTTTGGCTAGGGAAGTTGCTAGTCGATCTATTACAGTTAATGCGATTGCTCCTGGATTTATTGAAACAGAAATGACTGGGCATTTGAGTGAACGTGTTGTTGAAACGATGCTAGGCCAAATCCCTTTAAAACGTTTTGGTCAAGTTGAAGAAATAAGCCAAACTGTCGCTTTCTTAATTGAAAACCGCTATATTACAGGGCAAGTAATTGAAGTAAATGGCGGCATGAACATGTAAGAACATGTTTTTACACAAGGAGGAAAATAATGAACCGAGTAGTAATAACGGGAATTGGAACAGTTTCACCTATCGGAAATGATGTTCAATCATTTTGGGATAGTATGACGAACAATCGAAGTGGTATTGCTGAAATTAAAAAATTTGATGCTGAAAATACTGGAATCAGTGTTGCGGCTGAAGTCAAAAATTTCGATCCAACATTAACCATGGATCGCAAAGAATATAAACGAATGGATTTATTTTCTCAATATGGTGTTGCTGCGGCTGCAGAAGCACTTGAAATGAGTGGCTACAATATCGAAGAAAACCCGTATAGGGTAGGAACACTCGTGAGCTCCGGTATTGGGGGCTTAATCGAAATTGAGAATGGAATCCGTAAAATGATTGATAAAGGACCAAAAAGAGTCCCACCATTATTTGTACCAATGACCATTGGTAATATGGGTGCAGGAAATATTTCCATGAAATTTGGTGCTAGAGGCATTAGCTTAGATATTGTCACAGCTTGTGCTAGTGCGACGAATTCAATCGGTGAAGCTTTCTTGAAAATTCAAAATGGTCTTTTAGATGCATGTTTTGCTGGAGGAACAGAAGGAACGATTAATGAAATTGGCATCAGTGGATTTGCTGCATTAACAGCTTTATCTACAAATGAAGATCCGTCTAAGGCTTCAAGACCATTTGATAAAGATCGTGATGGCTTTGTGATGGGCGAGGGTGCTGGAATTCTGTTTTTAGAATCATTAGAATCGGCACAAAAACGTGGAGCCACTATTTTAGCTGAAGTTGTCGGTTATGGTTCAAACTCAGATGCTTATCATATGACAGCTCCTTTACCTGACGGTAGTGGTGCAGGTGAAGCTATGAAGACTGCAATTGCTATGGCGGGTATTACAGCTGAAGATATTGACTATATTAATGCTCATGGGACAAGTACCCCAACAAACGATTCAGGAGAAACCGTTGCAATTAAATATGCATTAGGTGACCATGCTTATAATATTCCAATTTCAAGTTCAAAAGGACATTTTGGACATTTATTAGGTGCTGCAGGTGGAGTGGAAGCTGTCGCTATTGTGAAAGCTTTACAAGAAGGTTTTATACCAGCAACATTAGGTTTAGAAAATGCAGATGATGATTGTGATTTAGACTATGTCCCAAATGCAGGACGTCAACAAGACATTCGTTACGCTTTATCAAACTCCTTAGGCTTTGGTGGACATAATGCTGTATTATGTTTCAAACGCTGGGATGGTGAATAAATTTGGAATTTCAAGATTTACTTACCTTAATTGATAAACTCGACAAATCGACACTGACTTTTTTAGATTACAAACGCGATAACAATCATGTGATCCTATCAAAAAATGCTGTAAATGAGTCGGTGAGTCAAGCAAAAGCTGAAGCTGTTCATAATCACCTACAACAGAATGAAAAAGTTGAAGTCGTTCAAGAAATAGCTCCTGAAACTGAACAGCTAACTGAAGCACCAAGAGAAGAATTGACAGGAGAAGTTGTTACTTCACCAATGGTTGGTGTTGTCTATTTACAAGCAAATCCTGATGCAGACCCATATATCCAAGTGGGTGAACGAGTGGAACAAGGCGATGTTATTTGTATTATTGAGGCCATGAAGTTAATGAATGAAATCCAAGCACCAAAATCAGGTATTATTGAAGAAATATTAGTTGAAAATGAATCTGTAGTTGAATTTGGACAAGCAATTGTTCGCATCAAATAATTTAATATCAGTAGGAGGATTATTATGACAATTATGACTGCTCAAGAAGTAATGGAGATTATCCCAAATCGCTTTCCTATCTTTTTCATAGATGCTGTTGACGAATTAATTCCAGGTGAAAAAATTGTTTGCCGTAAAAATGTGACAATCAATGAAGAGTTTTTCCAAGGCCATTTCCCTGGAGAGCCTGTTATGCCAGGCGTTTTAATCGTTGAATCATTAGCTCAAGCTGGATCAATTCCATTATTAAAAATGGAAGGCTTTGAAGGAAAAACAGCGTATTTAGGTGGTTTAAATAAAGTTAAATTTAGACAAAAAGTTGTACCAGGTGATGTTCTGCGCCTACAAGTTGATATTGTAAAACTAAAAAGTAATGCAGGTATTGGTTATGGACAAGCTTTTGTTGGCGATAAAAAAGTTTGTGAAGCTGAAATGACCTTTATTATTGGTGCTAAGTAAATGTTTAAGAAAGTATTGGTTGCCAATCGGGGTGAGATAGCTGTTCGTGTCATTCGTGCTTTACGTGAAATGGGGATTACATCCGTTGCTATTTACAGTAAAGCAGATGAAAAAGCTTTGCACACAGAATTAGCTGACGAATCTATTTGTATTGGTCCAGCAAAAGGATTAGATTCATACGCAAATCCTATTGCAGTTCTCAGCGCAGCCCATGTTATGGGCTGTGATGCGATCCATCCAGGTTACGGATTTTTATCAGAACGAAGCGATTTTGTGAAAATGTGTGAAGAAGTAGGCATAAAATTTATAGGACCGTCGAGTGATATTATCAACTTAATGGGAAATAAACAAAATGCACGTTCTACCATGCAAGCAGCAGGCATACCAATTACACCAGGAAGCGATGGACTAGTCCATACACTTGAAGAAGCCCAAGCCATTGCAGAAGAAATAGGCTTTCCGTTAATGATAAAAGCAGCTGATGGAGGCGGTGGAAAAGGGATGCGTCGCGTTGAATCGATTGATCAATTTGATTATTTATTCGAACAAGCACAAAACGAAACCCAAGCAATTTATGGGAATAAAGATCTTTATATTGAACGAATCATCTATCCAGCCCGTCATATTGAAGTTCAAATATTAGCTGATCAATATGGTAACGTGATTCATTTAGGGGAACGCGATTGTTCTTTGCAAAGAAATAATCAAAAAGTCATCGAATTTACACCAGCACAATCCTTATCCCAAGCAGCAAGAAAGAGTATATGCAAAACTGCTGTTCAAGCAGCAGCAGCTATCGGTTATACGAATGCTGGAACCATTGAATTTTTACTCGATGAAAATGAAAATTTCTATTTTATGGAAATGAACACTCGTCTACAAGTTGAGCACCCCGTGACAGAAATGATAACGGGAATAGATATTGTTAAACAACAAATAAATATCGCTGCTAATAAACCATTAGATATGACACAAGAAAGGGTTAAATTTAATGGTGTAGCCATTGAATGTCGTTTAAATGCTGAAAACCCAAGAATGCAATTTAGACCATCAAGTGGCTATATTAACCGCTTAATTTTGCCATCAGGTGGCTTAGGTTTACGCGTAGAGTCTGCTGTTTACCCTCAATATCTGCTACCTCCGTTTTATGATTCAATGATTGCTAAAGTCATTGTTCATCAACCAACTAGAGAACAAGCATTTGAGTTGATGGATAGAGCTTTGTATGAAGTGGTTGTTGAAGGATTAGACACGAATATTGAACTGCTTGACGATTTAATTGGTAGTGAATCTGTCTTTAATGATAGAATACATACTAAGTGGTTGGAAGAATCATTTATGCCAGATTGGCAGTTAGAGCTAGAAGATGGAGCTAGAGATGAATTAGAGGAGGCATAATATGGCATTATTCCGAAAAAAGAAAACTATTCGAATAAATCCATTGCCTATTCATGAAATAGAGCAGAAAAAAGCAAGCATACCTGAAGACATGGTTAAAAACTGTCCAAACTGTAAACGGATCTTAATTAACAATCAAATTGCTGAAGAACGCGTTTGTTACCATTGTGGTGAACATTTGCATTTTCCAGCAAAAGACCGAATAGACTGGTTAGTCGATAAAGGTAGTTTTGAAACTTGGGATGAAGGTTTAAGTACGTCCAATGAAATGAATTTTCCAGGCTATACTAAAAAAATATCACAAGCTCAACAATTGACAGGACTTAACGAAGCTGTCGTAACAGGCAAAGCAAGCTTAAACGGTTTACCATTTTGCTTAGGCATCATGGATAGTCAATTTAT
Organism: Fundicoccus sp. Sow4_H7; assembly: GCF_052115865.1. Lineage (NCBI taxonomy): Bacteria > Bacillati > Bacillota > Bacilli > Lactobacillales > Aerococcaceae > Fundicoccus > Fundicoccus sp. Sow4_H7. The sequence continues at coordinate 120,111 of NZ_JBQKME010000005.1, forward strand.
TATGGCGAGTATGGGGACCGTTGTTGGAGAAAAAATAACAAACCTATTCGAACGAGCTTACGAACTGGGCTTACCTGTCATCATGTTCATAGCATCAGGTGGTGCACGTATGCAAGAAGGTATTTTATCTTTAATGCAAATGGCCAAAGTTTCGCAAGCCGTTTCTAAACACCAACAAGCTGGATTGTTTTACTGTGCTATTTTAACTAACCCTACAATGGGGGGAGTAACGGCAAGTTTTGCTATGCAAGGCGATATCACTTTGGCAGAACCTCGTGCAAAAATAGGATTCGCAGGGAAACGGGTCATTGAACAAACAATTCGTGCGGCATTACCGGATGACTTTCAATCAGCAGAGAGCTTGTTGGAAAATGGTTATATTGATGAAATTGTTCCAAGAACTGAACAAAAAGAAAAACTAGATTTACTCTTAAAAATCCATTCGAAATAGAGAGCAGGTGAAACTATGCAAGCCTATCAAATAGTCCAAAGAGCACGCCAATTAGATCGGATTTCGACAATGGATGTGATTAATGGTATATGTAGTCAATTTATGGAATTGCATGGAGATCGTTTAATGTCAGATGACAAAGCGATGATCACCGGCATTGGTTTAGTTGATAACAAACCTTTAACTTTCATTGGTATACAAAAAGGTAGCAATACAAAAGAAAATATCTTGCGGAATTTTGGTTCAAGTGGTCCAGCAGGCTATCGTAAGGCGATTCGCCAAATGAAATTAGCTGAAAAATTTAACCGTCCGATTCTGACCCTAATAAATACAGCAGGTGCCCATGCAGCCCCTGAATCTGAAGAAAATGGTATTGGCGATGCAATTGCGCAAAGTTTAATAACAATGAGTGAACTAACTGTTCCAACTTTAGCTATCATTCTCGGTGAAGGTGGTAGTGGAGGAGCGATTGCCCTTGCTTTAGCAGATAGTGTTTGGATGATGGAAAACAGTATCTACTCTGTTCTATCACCCGAAGGCTTTGCTTCTATTTTATGGAAAGATTCAAAGTTAGCCTCGCAAGCGGCTGATGTGATGAAATTAACAGCTAAAGATTTGTTAGAGCTGAAAGTAATTGATAAAATAATCCCAGAAGAATTCGATAGCGTTTTAATCGAGAAAGATCAGCTATTGAAGAATTTAATCACAGCTATAAAAAATGAATTTAAGCGTTTAGATGCTACAGAGGCAGAAGAACGTGTGACACTCAAATATGAACGTTTTAGAAAATTTTAATTATTCAAGATCCAAATAGTTAATGTCAGACAATGTATGTCCTCGGTCATTAACTATTTGGGTTTTTGTGTTTTTATAGGTTATTTGTTGAACGCATTATAGCTAAATCAAAAAGGAATAACACTTTCCAAAGAAATTGTATCTAATTAACGACACGACTCAATGAACCTGATTCAAATAAAACAGATAAATTATACCAGACCTTTAAATTATTCTTCATCATCCTTATTTGGCAAAGAGTCTATTATAAATTATAAAAAGATTATATCGATATTTAACAATAATAGTTGCAAATTCAAATGGACATTAGTATATTAATATTAGTGTTAAAAATGAAGGAGGAAGTCAAATGAAAAAATTTATTGTATCGCTATTAACAATCGTCTTGATGTTAAATAGTTTATCACTATCAACGATTGCAACGGCTCAAGAAACACCTGAGATTAATCCAAGTGTAGAACAAACCTTGAATATCATGACTATAGGTGAATTAGCTACATTAGATAGTGCAGTTTATAATGATACACCAAGTTCAGATATGATTGGACAAGTTTTTGAAGGACTGTTTCGTATCGTTGATGGAACTGAAGTAGAGTTAGGTCAAGCTGAAAACTATGAAGTTAGCGAAGATGGATTAGTTTATACCTTTACTTTACGTGACGGCTTAGTATGGAGTGACGGCAATCCGATTACAGCTAACGACTATGTGTATTCTTATCAACGTCTAGTTGATCCAAATGGTTTAGCTTCAGCACAATCCGTTGAAATCTTTAAGAATGCAGCTGCTATCCGTAATGGTGAAATGGAATTAGAAGAAGTTGGTGTTGTTGCATTAGATGACACAACGCTTGAAATTACTTTAGAATATCCAGCGCCTTATTTACCTAAATTGTTAACAGGTAGCCGTTTTATGCCGGTACAACAAGCAAAAGTTGAAGAGTTAGGCGATAGCTATGGTACTTCGACAGAAAATATTGCCATGAATGGACCGTTCTTAATTGAAGGTTGGTCTGGAACTGAATTAGAATGGACTTTAGTGAAAAACCCTAATTATTGGGATGCAGAAAATGTGTACTTAGAGAATGTGCGTGTTTCAGTTGTTAAAGAAACAGGTACAGGTGCAGATTTATTTGATGCAGGCGAATTAGATTACGCAATTCTTTCTGATCAATTTGTACAACAATATGAAGGCTCAGAAGTTTTCCATTCACAACCAAAAGCAACCATCGGACACTTAATGTTTAACGTGACTCGTGAAACAACAGGAAACGCTGCTTTACGTCGTGCAATCGCACAAGCTTTTGACAAAGAATTGTATGCCACTTCAGTGATTCGTGATGGTTCAACGCCTCTAAACGGTTTTGTACCAGCTGATTTCGATGTTAATGAAGATGGGGTTGACTTTAGAGAAGAAGCAGGAGAAGTTTTACCGTATAACGTTGAAGCAGCTCAAGCAGATTGGGAACAAGCTAAAGAAGAATTAGGTATGGATACCATTGAAATTGAATTATTAGTTTCAGATGTGGATTTATCTGGAAGAACAGCTGAGTATTTACAAGCTCAATTAATGGAAAACTTACCAGGCTTAACGATCACAATTCGTCAAGTACCATTAAATAACCGCTTAGAGTTCCAACGTGCTTTAGATTATGACTTCTTCTACGGTACTTGGGCACCAGATTATCAAGATGCGATTAACTTTATGGAACAGTTGATTACAGATGGTGGTATTAACTTTGCTGATTATTCTAATGAAGAAGTGGATAACTTAGTTAACCAAGCTCGTAATGAATATGCAACAGATTCTGTAAAACGCCGTGAAGCGTTAATTGAAGCTGAAAGAATTGCCATTGGTGAAGATGCTGTTGCACCTGTAGTTTATCAAGCTGCGACTGCTTACTTATTAAACCCATCTGTTCAAAACTTACAAATTTTACCATTCTCGAGAACATTGAACTTGAGAACAACTTATATTTCTGAATAAATATCTGTTTAATGAACAAGTGAGTCATCATATTTATAGCTTTCAATTCGTAACTGAATCGTTATGAATTGAAAGCTATTTTACATCTTAATCAAATTAAGAGCTATAATGTATAGTAATAGCAATATCAGCATGCTTGAATTATAATGATTAGAAGTCTAAGAATATCAAGAGTTATAGAAAGTGGTGAGTATATGCAATCATATGCACGATATTTAGGTCGTAGAATTATTTATATGATTTTAACCTTATTTATTATTATTAGTGTGACCTTTTTATTATTGCAATTTTTACCTGGAACACCGTTTGCAAATCAGGATTTATTAACTGAAACACAATTACGCTTATTAAATGAAAAATATGGTCTCAGTGATCCTATTTTTGTTCAATATCTAAATTATCTAAAAAATATTTTAAAAGGTGATTTTGGTATTTCTTTTCAGTTTAATAATTTACCAGTAGGTCAAATTATTGCGGATAGGGCAGGTCCTTCATTCCAACTGGGAATTCAAGCAATGGTTTTGGGAACGAGTGTTGGCGTCATTTTAGGTATCCTTTCGGCCGTTTATCAAAATACTTGGATTGACTATTTTACGTCTGTTTTTGCGATTGGTGGTCGATCCGTTCCTAACTTTGTTTTTGCGGTTGTTCTACAATTTATTTTTGCGGTTTGGCTTGGGACATTACCCATTGCTTTTTGGAGAGATGGTTTTAGGTCCACGATATTACCAACGCTGGCTTTATCAATTTCACCAATGGCTGAAGCGGCACGTTTTGTTCGTACTGAGATGATTGAAGTTTTAAGTAGCGATTATATTGAGCTGGCTAATGCGAAAGGTTTAGCGGAATTTTATGTGATATTTAAACATGCATTAAGAAATGCTATCATCCCTTTACTAACGATTTTGGGGCCAATTACAGCTAATTTAATGACTGGATCATTGGTCGTTGAACAAATATTTTCAATTCCTGGTATTGGGGAGCAATTTACCAAATCAATTTTAGTTAATGATTATCCAACTATTATGGGGATTACTATTATGTATTCCGTTATCCTAGTAGTACTAATTTTAATAGGTGACATTTTATATGGAATGATTGACCCTAGAATGAGATTGACGAAAGGAGGAAATTAGAATGTCAACTGAGCTATATCCTTCAGAATATAATGAAAAACAATTACTTGAACTTGGGACAATGGATGATGCTTTATTTCAACCAAAAATAATCATCGATTCTGATGAAAATGAAAAGATTTCGACACCATCGCTAAACTTTTTTCAAGATGCTTGGCGGCGGTTGAAAAAAAATAAAGCGGCTATGATTTCATTGTTGGTGGCAATCATTATTATCGTAGTTGCTATAGCGGCTCCTCTTTTAACGCCACATTCACCTTTTAAACAAAACCCTAGTTTTTCGAACCTTCCTCCTAAAATTCCAGGATTAGAGAGTTTTTCTTGGTTTGATGGTAAGAGTGTTAATCGTGGAGGTACTTTGGTAGATAGCTATGAGATGGCGGGGGTTCCTGAAGATGTCTATTTTTATTTAGGGACAGATAGTTTAGGAAGAGACTTGTTATCAAGAATTCTTTACGGAACAAGAATTTCATTATTAGTAGCATTTGTTGCGGTATTTATTAATTTAGTATTTGGGATTATTTATGGACTGATTTCCGGTTGGGTTGGAGGTAAGCTTGATACCTTTATGCAACGGATTTTAGAAATTTTGTCAGGAATTCCGAACTTAGTGATTGTTGTATTAATGTTATTAGTCTTAAAACCTGGGATTACTTCTATTATCATTACCATTGCACTGACATCTTGGATAAATATGTCACGTGTTGTTCGAGCACAAACGATTCGTCTAAAGCAACAAGAATATGTGTTAGCTGCTCGTGTATTAGGTCAATCGACTTTTAAAATTATGTTTACGCATCTATTGCCAAATATGCTGGGAATTATCATTGTTCAAGTAATGTTTGCGATTCCTTCAGCGATCTTTTTTGAAGCTTTTTTAAGCTTTATTGGGATTGGAATTCCAGCTCCGAATGCTTCATTGGGAACCTTGTTAAATGATGGTTATCAAACTTTCCGCTTTTTACCGCATTTAATGTGGTATCCTGCAATAATGATTTCATTAATCATGTTGTCATTTAACTTGTTGGCTGACGGATTACGTGATGCGTTTGACCCGAAAATGAAAGAGTAGGCGGTGAATTATGGAAAAACCAATTATTTCAGTCCGTAATCTCGAAATTAGTTTTGACACCTTTGCTGGAGTCGTACAAGCGATTAGAGGCGTGAGTTATGATTTGCATCGCGGTGAAACTTTGGCAATCGTAGGTGAATCTGGTTCTGGAAAGACAGTTTCTTCAAAAGCTATTATGGGCTTATTAAGTAAAAATGCAAAAGTTGAAAATGGAAATATTTATTATAATGGTGAAACTGACTTATTAAAGTTAAGTGAAAGAGAGATGCGATCTTACCGTGGAACAAAAATAGCCATGATATTCCAAGATCCGATGACATCTTTGAATCCTACTTTAACTATAGGACGTCAAATCGAAGAAGTCCTACGCATTAAAAGGAATTTTTCAAGACTGGATGCGCATGCAGAAGCGATTAATTTACTCACTTTATGTGGGATTCCTAATCCTGCCGAGCGGCTAAAGCAGTATCCTCATCAATTTTCAGGTGGTCAGCGTCAGCGGATTGTCATTGCGATCGCTTTAGCAGGAGATCCGAATGTCCTTATTGCGGATGAGCCAACGACAGCTTTAGATGTAACCATTCAAGCGCAAATCATTGAATTGTTACAAAAAATACAAGCCGAAAAAGGAATGGCCATTATTTTTATTACCCATGATTTAGGCGTGGTCGCAAAGGTTGCAGACCGAGTTGCGGTTATGTATGCTGGGCGATTTGTTGAAATAGGACCCGTTGATGATATTTATTATAATCCTCAACATCCGTATACATGGGGGTTATTAAGTTCTATGCCAACAACGAAGACGACAGGAGCATTGTATGCAATACCTGGGACGCCGCCTGATTTAATTAATCCTCCAAAAGGAGATGCCTTCGCGGTTCGGAGTGAGTTTGCTCTCGAAATTGATTTTATTAAACAACCTCCGATGTTTGAAGTAAGCCCGGAACATTACGCTGCTAGCTGGCTCTTGCATCCACAAGCACCAACGGTGATACCCCCAGAAAATATTCTTGAACGTCATCGTTACTATCAAAGTAAACAAGGAGGAATGTAAATGTCAGAAAATAATTCACATCAACATCCTCTATTGCAAGTAAAAAATTTGGATGTGACATATAATCGAGGCAGTCGTTCAGAGGTGAAGGCTGTTGAAAGCGTGACTTTTGATATTTATGAAGGTGAGACATTTGGGCTTGTAGGTGAGTCTGGAAGTGGAAAATCAACGATTGGTCGCGCGATTGTGCGCTTACTACAACCCTCAAGTGGGGAAATCATTTTTAATAATAAGCCATATCACACAAATTTGTCTTCAAAAGAACGGCTTTCATTCAATAAAAATGTGCAAATGATCTTTCAAGATCCTTATTCATCTTTGAATCCGCGTATGAAAGTACAAGATATTATTGGAGAAGGTATTGATATTCATGGTTTAGCCGGTAACCCTCGGATGCGTAATGAACGTGTTAAAGAACTTTTAGATACAGTTGGGCTTAATCAAGATCATGCTAGCCGATATCCTCATGAATTTTCAGGTGGACAACGCCAAAGAATTGGAATTGCTCGTGCGCTTGCAGTGGAACCAAGATTTATCGTAGCAGATGAGCCAATCTCTGCTTTGGATGTTTCAATTCAAGCTCAAGTCATTAATCTACTTGAAAAACTACAAGTGGAAAGAAAATTAACTTATTTATTTATTGCGCATGATTTATCCATGGTAAAGTATTTTAGTGATCGGATTGCGATGCTACACCGTGGTCGGATTGTGGAAATGGCTGAAGCTGAAGAATTATATGCCAATCCAATTCATCCTTATACGAAAAGTCTTTTATCTGCTGTTCCGGAGCCTGAGCCAGATATTGAACGCCAAAAGAAAAGAATAATTTACAATGAAGAAAAGCATTCAAATAGTAAATATGAATTAAAAGAAGTGGCAATTAATCATTGGGTACAGTCTTTTAATCAATAATTAGGCTTTAAACAAATATTCACAATGTATATATTTAGATTGGAATCAGCTTTAAAAATAAGTTGTTTTGTCGATGTTTATGAAAATAATATAACAGTTTGAACTATGTATCATAACAGATATTTCTTTAAATAAGCACTTTCTTTTGCAATTGAAAGTGTTTTAAAGAAATAGCTGTTTTTCTTTTTGTTTGACAACTATTTCACAAACCTTGTCAAAAGACTGATGTTATCAATTTTTTTTAATCCAAAAGCTTGCATTTAACCTTAGATAATGCTAAATTAGTGATGTACAAATGGATATTAGTACAGTTTATTTAACTGTTTAATGATTCAGACAAAACAATGCAGAGAGGAATGTGTACAAGCATGGCTAAAAATGATGCTCCTACAAAAATCGAAGATTTATTAAGACCAGATAACTTTGATTTTAGTACAGTACAAGTGTTGAATGAAGAAGGAAAAGTAGTTAATGAAGACTTACTTCCTGATTTGTCAGATGAAGAATTAGTTCAATTGATGAAAGATATGGTTTGGTCAAGAGAGTTGTTCGAACGATCAACCGCATTAAATCGTCAGGGTAGACTTGGATTCTATGCACCAACTTCTGGGCAAGAAGCTTCTCAAATGGGTTCAATTGCTGCAATGACAAAAGACGACTTTATTTTACCAGGATACCGTGATATCCCTCAATTAGTAAAACATGGTTTACCTTTACATAAAGCTTTCTTATGGTCTAAAGGGCATGTTGAAGGTAATAACTATCCAGAAGATCTCCATGCTTACCCACCACAAATTATTATCGGTGCTCAGTATGTTCAAGCTGCTGGGGTTGCAATGGGTATTAAGAAAAATAAACGTAATGCAGTTGCTGTAACTTGGACAGGTGATGGTGGTTCTTCACAAGGTGACTTCTACGAAGGTATTAACTTTGCAGGTGCCTTTAAATTACCAGCTGTTTTCTACATTCAAAACAATGGTTGGGCTATTTCTACACCTCGTGAACTTCAATCAGCTGCACCAACATTAGCACAAAAAGCTGTTGCGGCAGGAATTCCTGGTATTCAAGTAGATGGTATGGATATTTTAGCTGTTTATGCTGTATCTAAAGCTGCTCGTGAGTATGCAGTTGCTGGAAATGGACCAGTTTTAATTGAAACACTTTGCTACCGTTATGGTGCTCACTCATTATCTGGTGATGATCCTAAACGTTACCAACCAGAAGGAGTACAAGAAGAATGGCGTGCAAAAGACCCATTAATCCGTTATGGTAAGTATTTAGTTGAAAAAGGCTTATGGTCTGTAGAACAAGAAGAAGCATACTTGGAAGAAGTTAAAGAAGACATCAAGAATGAAATCATGAAAGCTGATACGACACCAAAACAAAAAGTTTCAGATTTCTTGAAATCTATGTATGAAACTCCAGACTATGTAACACAAGAACAAATTGAAATTTTTGAAGCAAAGGAGAATAACTAATCATGGCACAAAAAACAATGATTCAAGCTATTACTGAAGCATTAGCCACTGAATTACGTAACGATGATCGTACTTTGATCTTCGGTGAAGATGTGGGTAAAAACGGTGGTGTTTTCCGTGCGACAGAAGGCTTAAGTGATGAATTTGGCGATGACCGCGTATTTAATACTCCTTTAGCTGAAAGTGGTATTGGTGGTTTAGCTGTTGGTTTAGCATTAGAAGGATTCAGACCAATCCCAGAAATTCAATTCTTCGGATTCGTATTTGAAGTTATGGACTCTGTTGTTGGACAAGCCGCACGTACACGTTACCGTATGGGTGGCACACGTAATTTACCAATCACTTTCCGTGCACCATTTGGTGGTGGAGTGCATACTCCAGAATTGCACGCGGATAACTTAGAAGGATTAATTGCACAATCTCCAGGGATTAAAGTAGTTATTCCATCGAACCCATATGATGCAAAAGGTCTACTAATCGCTTCTATTCGCGATAATGACCCAGTATTCTTCTTAGAACATATGAAATTATACCGTTCATTCCGTGAGGAAGTTCCTGAAGAAGAATATACAATTCCTTTAGGTAAAGCTAATGTTGTTAAAGAAGGTACTGACGTATCTGTTATTACTTATGGAGCTATGGTACGTGAAGCTGCAAAAGCTGCTGAAGATTTAGAAGCTCAAGGAATCTCAGTAGAAGTTATTGACTTACGTACAATTCAACCATTAGATATTGAAACAATTATCGCAACAACTGAAAAAACAGGTCGTGTAGTAGTAGTTCAAGAAGCACAACGTCAAGCAGGTGTTGGTAATCGAGTGATTGCTGAAATATCTGAACGTGCTATTTTATCACTAGACGCACCAATTGGCTTTGTTGCGGCACCAGATACCATTTTTCCATTTGGACAAGCTGAAAGAGATTGGCTACCAAATGCAGATGATATCGCTGCTAAAGTCCGTGAAACTTACGAATTCTAATTCATTAATAAAGGATAGTGAGCAATTGATTTGCTCACTATCTACTAGTTTTTAAAATGTAAATGAAGAAAGGAAGAATCTAAACCATGGCATTTAAATTTAAATTACCTGCATTAGGCGAAGGTATCATGGAAGGCGAAGTTGTATCTTGGTTAGTTAAAGAAGGCGACCAAGTTAATGAAGACGACGTACTAGTTGAAATTCAAAATGATAAATCTGTAGAAGAACTACCTTCTCCTGTATCAGGGACAGTTACAAAAATTGTTGTTGCTGAAGGTGAAGTAGCAAATCTTGGTGATGTATTGGTTGAAATTGATTCACCAGATCATAATGATGATGAGGAAATAGCACCAACTGCTCAAGCAGGAGCACCAGCATCCTCTCCAGAACCAGTAGCTGCTGCAGCACCAGCAAAAGGTGGAGCGAATTTCCAATTCAAGTTACCTGCTTTAGGTGAAGGAATTATGGAAGGTGAAGTTGTTACTTGGTTAGTTAAAGAAGGCGACCAAGTTAATGAAGATGACGTTTTGGTTGAAATCCAAAATGATAAGTCTGTAGAAGAATTACCTTCTCCACTTTCAGGTAAAATTGTTAAGATTCATGTTCAAGAAGGTGAAGTTGCAAACTTGGGTGATGTATTAGTTGAAATTGACTCACCTGACTATCAAGCAGATGCAGAAACGGCAGAAGAAAGCGTACCTTCGAGTCCTGAGTCACCAGCAGCTTTAGAACCAAAAGAAGAAGACTCACCTAAGACTGAAAGAAGCAACACAGCTGTAGAAATTGATCCAAATAAACGCGTTATTGCAATGCCTTCAGTTAGAAAATTAGCTCGAGATAAAGGTATTGATATTAGAGGCGTTGCAGGTAGCGGTAAGAATGGCCGTATCTTAAAAGAAGATATTGAAAATTACAATCCAGATGCAGTTGCACAAGCTTCAACAGTAGAAACTGAAGCAGTTGCACAACCATCTACAACAGAACAAGCATCTGCTCCAGTTGCAGCAGCGGCACCAGCAGAAGCTAAACCATTTAAATCTAAAGAAGCAGACCGTGAGCGTCGCGAACCGCTTTCTGCTATGCGTAAAGCAATTGCAAAAGCAATGGTTAACTCTAAACAAACTGCTCCTCACGTAACTTTATTTGATGAAGTTGAAGTATCTGCACTTTGGGATCACCGTAAGAAATTCAAAGATATTGCAGCACAACGTGATACTAAATTAACTTTCTTGCCATATGTTGTTAAAGCTTTAATTGCAACTGTTAAGAAATATCCAGTATTAAACGCTTCAATTGATGATGCATCTCAAGAAATTGTTTACAAAGATTACTACCATATTGGTATTGCAACAGATACTGAACGTGGCCTATATGTTCCAAACGTTAAAGATGCAAATACAAAATCAATGTTTGACATTGCAGACGAAATTGTAGAAAAATCTTCATTAGCTCATGATGGTAAATTATCAGCGGGTGACATGAGTGATGGTACCATTACAATTTCTAACATTGGATCTGCACGTGGTGCATGGTTTACACCAATTATCAACCACCCAGAAGTTGCTATTTTAGGTTTAGGTACGATCAATACTGAACCAGTAGTGAACGCTGAAGGTGAAATCGTTGTAGGTCGTATGATGAAATTATCATTAAGTTTTGACCACCGTATCGTTGATGGTGCGACTGCTCAAAATGCCATGAATGAACTAAAACGTCTATTAGCTGATCCAGAATTATTATTAATGGAAGGATAAGGTGAATAACATATGGTAGTTGGAGATTTCGCAATTGACTTAGATACAGTCGTAATTGGATCTGGTCCTGGTGGATATGTTGCTGCAATCCGTGCAGCTCAACTAGGCCAAAAAGTTGCTGTCATTGAAAAAGGTGACATTGGTGGGACATGTTTAAACGTAGGTTGTATCCCTTCTAAAGCATTGATCCATGCTGGACATGTTTACCACAATGCAGTACATGGAGATTTCTTTGGTGTAAGTGCAAAAGATATCTCTGTTGATTTTACTCGTACACAAGAGTGGAAACAAAATGAAGTTGTTAATAAATTAACTAACGGTGTAGAAATGCTACTTAAGAAAAACAAAGTAGAAATTATCCGTGGTGAAGCTTTCTTCGTTGATGCAAACACTTTACGTGTTATGAATGACGAATCAGCTCAAACTTATGAGTTTAAAAATGCCATTGTAGCAACTGGTAGTCGTCCAATTGAAATTAAAGGTTTCAAATTTGGTGAACGTATCTTAGATTCAACTGGAGCTTTAGCTTTAGATGAAATTCCAAAGGAATTAGTAGTAATCGGTGGAGGTTACATTGGATCAGAGTTAGCTGGAGCATATGCAAACTTTGGTACAAAAGTTACTATTCTTGAAGGTACAGGACAAATTATTCCTACATTTGAAAAAGACATGGTTCGCTTAGTTGAACAAGACTTCACTAAAAACAAAGGTGTTGAGATTGTAACCAATGCATTTGCACAAAGCGCTGAAGTGAATGGTGACCGTGTAACTGTTACTTATGAAACCAATGGTGAAACTAAGACAGTAGAAGCAGATTACTGTTTAGTAACAGTAGGTCGTCGTCCAAATACTGACAACCTAGGATTAGAGTTAGCTGGCGTTAAAGTTAGCGATCGTGGCCTAATCGAAGTGGACAAACAATGTCGCACAAATGTTAAAAACATTTTTGCTATTGGTGATGCTGTTCCTGGTGCTGCATTAGCTCATAAAGCAAGCTATGAAGCTAAAGTAGTTGCAGACGCTATTAGCGGTGGAACTTCTGAAGTAGATTACATTGGAATGCCAGCAGTTTGCTTTACAGACCCAGAATTAGCTTCTGTTGGACATACTGCGCAATCTGCAAAAGAAGCAGGTTTAGATGTGAAAGCATCTAAATTCCCATTAGCTGGTAACGGCCGTGCATTATCATTAAATGCAACTTCTGGTTTCGTTCGTTTAGTAACAACTAAAGAAGATAATGTTTTAGTTGGTGCTCAAGTAGCTGGACCAAATGCATCTGATGTGATTGCTGAGTTAACATTAGCGGTTGAAAGTGGTATGAATGCTGAAGATATCGCATTAACTGTTCACTCACACCCTTCATTAGCAGAAGCTGTGATGGATGCTTCTGAACTAGCATTGGGTATGCCAATTCATATTTAATCTTACAGTAATAGAATTAACTCTTCTGACTACTTATGGTTGGAAGAGTTTTTTAGTCGATTGACTGTAATAGAAATGATTACGATTGACATAACTAGCTTTCATTCGCTAGGATATAAGAAGAATGGAAGTGGAAAAATTGGAAAACGAATTACCTCACCATCACGGAAATACCATTAAAGAACTCGTTAAAGTGATGCCAACGACGGAAGCTTTTATTGAAGCAGCTTTTTATTTCAATCAGATTGGTGATGGAACACGCTTAAAAATATTTTGGTTATTATGTCATACAGAAGAATGTGGTATCAATCTAGCCGCCATCATGGGGATAAGTTCTGCAGCAGTATCCCACCATTTAAAAACATTGAAACTAAAGCAACTTATTCAAGGTCGCCGGATTGGAAAAGAAATTTATTATACTAAAACAAATCATCCAGTCGCAAATCTCTTACATGAACTGATTGATAAGTACTTTGAGTTGGTTGATGAATTATCCAAATAACGATAACTTCTTGATGAGAACGCAATGACTCATCGAGAAGTTTTTTTTAAATTGTATATTTTTTCTTTATGAAAAGGCTTAATCACTAAAAAGTTTTTTCTTTATGGATGAAATCATGTATAGTATATATTGGAACTAGGGGGGATAAGATGGAAGGCTATTCCTATCCAATAAATTCAGATTGGACGACTGAAGAAATTGTTACTGTTGTTAATTTTCTTGCTAAAGTAGAACAAGCTTACCAACAAGGAATTCGTCTTAAAGAGATTCATAGTGCATATAATGCATATAAACAAATTGTAAATAGTATAAGTGAAGAAAAGCAAATTGATCGTCATTTTCAACGTGAAAGTGGTTATTCTACTTATCAAGTTGTTAAAAAACTGAAAGATTTACTAGCTCAAAAAGCCGATCAACAAAGTATTATTAAGTTATAAACAGGAGGATAAGATGTTCGATTATTTAATGCACCATCGTATTCAAATGTGGCTGGAACAAGCTGCTGAAGAATTACAATCAGCTCTCAATCGTGATTTGATTGTCGAAGAAAAGAAGGATGCTAGTGATTTAGTCACTGAAATGGATAAAAATACTGAGAAATTTCTAGTAGGTAAGATTCAACACTATTACCCTGATCATAAAATTATTGGTGAAGAGGGTATGACTGGTGAAAAGGTAACCGATGTTTCTGGAATGGTATGGGTAATTGATCCAATCGACGGCACACTAAATTTTGTAAAGCAAAAGAATAATTTCGGGATCATGGTTGGTCTCTTTTACGATGGACAACCCGTAGCGGGTTACATTTATGATGTCATGAATGATCACTTATTTACTGGTATTGTAGGTGAAGGTGCTTATCTAAATAACAAACCGATTGAATTGGAACAATATCAAGCGATTAATCAAAGTTTGGTTATGGGAAATGTTGGTATGTTTATTGAAAATCATATGAATACACAAGCCATTTTCAAAGAAGCATTAGGTGCTAGATCGCTAGGGTCAGCTGCCTTGGAAGTGATTAGTGTTATTCGTGGTGAAGCTTCGATTTACATAAGCCACGGCTTGAGTCCTTGGGATTTCGCCGCTGGTTATGCGATTTGTCATGCTTTAGACATGAAAGTAACAACCTTAGATAACCAACCATTAAATATTTTAGAACGCTCCTCCGTTATATTTGCACATAAAAATGTCCATCAAGAAGCGATTAATTTGTTAAACCCGACTGAATAGGAGATTGGGATGAAAAGAAGAGAAGATATTAGAAATATTGCTATTATTGCACACGTTGACCATGGTAAAACAACTTTGGTTAATGAGTTATTGAAACAATCAGAAACACTAAATAATCACACACAAATAGATGATCGTGCTATGGATAGTAATGATATTGAAAGAGAACGTGGTATCACTATCTTAGCAAAAAATACAGCTGTGAATTATAAAGGCCATCATATTAATATTTTAGACACACCAGGTCACGCGGATTTTGGTGGCGAAGTTGAACGTATTTTAAAAATGGTCGACGGTGTCATTTTAGTTGTGGATGCCTATGAAGGAACAATGCCACAAACACGCTTTGTATTAAAAAAAGCATTAGAACAAGGTCTAACACCGATTGTGGTTGTCAATAAGGTCGATAAACCATCTGCAAGACCTGCAGAAGTCGTTGATGAAGTTTTAGAGTTGTTAATCGAATTAGGTGCCGATGATGATCAATTAGATTTTCCGGTTGTTTATGCATCAGCTGTTAATGGTACATCAAGTTTATCTGATGATGTAAATGACCAAGAAAATTCAATGGATGCTGTTTTTGATACAGTATTGAAGTATATACCTGCACCGATTGCTAATTTTGACGAACCACTTCAATTCCAAGTTTCTTTATTAGATTATAATGATTACGTTGGGCGAATTGGAATTGGGCGTATTTTCAGAGGGAAAATCAAAGAAGGCGATCAAGTTACACTGATTAAAGTCGATGGCAGCAAGAAAAACTTTCGCGTTACTAAAATACTCGGGTTTCTTGGTTTGAACCGTGTTGAAGTTAAAGAAGCAGTAGCGGGTGATTTAATTGCTCTATCAGGAATGGATGATATTTTTGTTGGTGAAACAGTGACTGATGTTAATACACCAGAACCACTAGCACCACTCCATATAGATGAGCCAACATTAGAGATGACATTTTTAACGAATACATCACCTTTTGCAGGACGTGAAGGTAAATATGTTACTTCACGTAATCTTGAAGCGCGTTTAATGCAAGAATTACAGACGGATGTTTCTTTAAAAGTTGAAGTGACTGATTCTCCAGATATGTTTAAGGTCTCCGGGAGAGGGGAGTTACACTTATCAATTTTAATTGAAAATATGCGTCGTGAAGGTTACGAGTTTCAAGTATCACGACCAAAAGTTATCTTAAGAGAAATCGATGGCAAAACATATGAGCCATTTGAAAGAGTTCAAATTGACACACCAGAAGAATATATGGGATCAGTTATTGAAGCACTTGGCCAACGTAAAGCTGAGATGGCAGATATGGTCAATACGGGCAATGGTCAAGTACGTATGGTTTTCCTCATTCCAGCTCGAGGACTGATTGGCTTTTCTACTGAATTCATGTCAATTACACGTGGTTATGGGATTATGAACCATACATTTGATGAGTATTTACCTTTAATTGATGGTTCAATTGGTAGAAGAAGAAATGGTACTTTAGTTTCTATCGACAACGGTCAAGCAACGACATATGGTATTATGAACTTGGAAGATCGTGGAGCAATTTTTGTTGAACCAGGTACCGAAGTTTATGGCGGAATGATTGTAGGAGAGCACAACCGTGAAAACGACCTTACGGTCAATATAACGCGTGCTAAACAATTAACCAACGTACGTTCAGCAAATAAGGACCAAACAAGTGTTATCAAACGTCCGCGCATAATGACTTTAGAAGAATCCATCCAGTTTATGGATGATGATGAATATTGTGAGGTAACACCGAAAAGTATTCGTTTACGTAAACAAATCTTAGATAAGAGTGAACGTGAAAAAGCGAACAAAAAAAATAAAAAAGAAGATTAATATTATCCGATAACATTCATGCTTTCATTCAATTTTATTGATAAAATCGAATTATATTTAATAGATAAATTTATTCTAGTGTTTTTATATAAATAACGTTTTAATTGAGCATTATACTTTCATTTATAGGCTAGATTTGATACAGTTAATATAGTAATGAATTTAGGAGGAAAAATAATGACTTTTGAATTACCAAAATTACCATATGAGTATTCGGCTTTAGAGCCAGCAATCGATGCGGCAACTATGGAAATCCACCATACAAAACATCATAATACATATGTAACTAAGTTAAATGATGCTGTATCTGGAACAGAATATGCTGACAAATCAGTTGAAGAATTAGTTAAGAATTGGGCGAACCTTCCTGAAGACAAACAAACAGCGGTTAGAAATAATGGTGGTGGACACTTAAACCACACACTATTCTGGGAGCAATTACAAGCACCATCAGATAACAACGAAATTCCAGAAGCATTAAAAACTAGAATTGAAGCTGACTTCGGTTCAGTAGATGCTTTCAAAGAAAAATTTGAAGCAGCTGCTACTGGTGTATTTGGTTCAGGATGGGCATGGTTAGTTCTTGATGGTGGCAAATTAGATGTTGTATCTACACCAAACCAAGATAACCCAGTAACTGATGGCTTAACACCATTATTAGGTTTAGATGTTTGGGAGCATGCTTACTATCTAAACTATCAAAACAGACGTCCAGAATACATTAGTGCATTTTGGTCAGTTGTAAACTGGGAAAAAGTTGCTGAGCGTTTAGCTTAATCAGACATCCAAATAAATAAAAGCATAAATTTTATACATCTAAAAGAACATTCTCACTAATTATGATAAGATAAATTTACTTAATCTAATTAGCGGGATGTTCTTTTTTATATCTTTAAAAATGCTATAATAAAAAATGAATCTTATAAAGGAGGTCTTGATGGATTGAATGTTATAAGTAGCTTGCCAACTCCAAGTGAAATTAAAGAGTATGCACAAAATCTATGGCAAAGTATAAAGCCAGAGTTAACGATGCGTTCCATCAAAGAAAAATTCCGATACATTGATTATCCTGTTTTAATCATAACGATGCTTTTAATCTTAATTGGTCTGTTTTCTGTCTTCAGCGCAACAATGTATATAGCAGATCCTCAGACTGGGTTAAGCAATCCGATCGGAGCTTTTATCACACAATATTATGCTGTTATCATTGGCCTTGTTGCCATTATGTTTTTTATCGTGTTACCTTTTCAGATTGTATCTGATATTAATGTATTGATATTTTTACAGCTAATCATTATTATTTTGCTAATTATAACGCATCGATTTGGTGAACTACTAGGGGGAGCTAGGTCTTGGATTAATATTTTTGGTTTTTCCTTTCAACCCAGCGAATTAGCCAAAATAACCAATATATTATTAATCAGCTACATCGTTTCCTACTTTAATCAAGTTAGAATTTTTTCGAAGTCGTTGTTTAGCCATCTTCATTCATTCACAGCAATTGCTTTAATCTTGTTAACCATCACTTTAGTGGGGCTTCAGCCTGACTTTGGGATGTTAATTATTATGATTGTGACATTAGCTTTTATTTACGTACCTAATCACTACAATTTTAAAATTAACGTTTCATTATTAACATTTGGGGTCTTGGTATATGGCCTAATTCTGTTTTTTGCTCAAAAATACTCCGATGAATTAGTGAATTCAGGTCATTATATGCTTGCAAGAATTGGATCATTTGTTGATCCTTTCGCCTTTGAACAAACTGCAGGTTACCAATTAATTAATGGCTATTTAGCTTTTAGTCGTGGCGGCCTCTTTGGAGTAGGACTTGGTCTAGGTATCGGAAAACGTGGTTCATTACCTGCAGGACATACTGATTTTATTTTAGCTGTTATCGGAGAAGAGGCCGGCTTAGTGGGTGTATCGATTGTCTTATTGTTATTATTTGGTTTAATTTTTTATCTTTATCGTCGCGCCGTAATGTGTAGACAAGCTTATCATCGGAATGTTATTAGTGGAATAGCTTCACTTTTTTTAGTTCAAACCTTAATCAATGTTGGTGGAATCGCTGGCTTAATTCCTTTAACCGGTGTTACCTTACCATTTATTAGTTCAGGTGGAACAAGTATGATTGTGAGTTTAATTGCTATTGGTATTGCAGAGATATTTATTATTGATGACAAGCGATTGGCTAACAAGCAAAATAAACTCAGTGTCATCAACAATAGTTAAGGAGGTAGTCCATGGAGTTTGAAATGATTGAACGTCAATCACTGATTATTTGGGTATATACGTTAAAACATATAAAAAATTTACGGAAGTTTGGTTATATACATTATATTAGTAAAAAATCAAAATATATTGTGATGTATGTAGATAAAAATCAAACAGAAAACGTGATTCAGCAATTACAAAAATTACATTTTGTGCGTCAAGTTGATTTGTCCTATCGTGATGATATTGATATGACATTTAAAGATGCGATACCAAACAGAATTGATCCTAATCAGCGAAAAGAATTGGATCAGAAATCTGAAGATTTTCTTCAACGTCTAGCTCAGTCATTAGAGTTACCTAAGAAGAAAATGACAGAAGAGGAAAATGTATGAGAGTCATCGCAGGAATGTATGGGAGTAGACGTTTAAAAGCTGTACCAGGTGATAATACACGACCAACCACTGACAAGATTAAAGAAAGTATTTTTAACATGCTTGGTGGCAGTTTTGCTTCAGGTATATGTTTGGATTTTTATGGTGGGAGTGGTGGCATCGCCATTGAAGCTGTATCGCGTGGAATAGATTTTGCTGTCATTACTGAAAAATTTCGTCCAGCCATCCAAACAATTGAAGAGAATATCCGTCAATTAAATGCATCAGATAAATTTGTTATCTTAAAAGGCCCCAACCGTCAATCCTTAAATAAATATCACCATACCAATCCAGGGCTTCAATTTGATTTAGTTTTCCTAGATCCACCCTATGCTAAGCAAATGATAGTTGAAGATATTGAATGGTTAGATGATCAAGGTCTGTTAAAAGAAAACACACAAATTGTGTGTGAAACGGATGTAAGTGTTGAATTACCATTAGCAATAAAATCATGGCAACAGATGAAGCAAAAGAAATATGGACAAACATTAATTACAATTTATGAAAGAGGATAGTTTATGCAAGAAAAAGGTAAAAAAATTGGAATTTTTGCAGGAAGTTTTGATCCTTTAACCAACGGGCATCTAAATCTTATCAATCGCAGTTCCAAAATTTTTGATCAAGTCATTGTTTTAATTGCAGTCAACACGAATAAAGTGGCTTTATTTACTGCTGATGAGCGATTGGAGTTAATTCAATCTGTGACACAAGATATTGAAAATGTAAAAGTGGAGACTTTAAAAGATGATTTGGTAGCTAATTATTTTGAAAAAGTTAATGGGACGGCCATGATACGTGGTTTGCGTAATACACAAGACTATGATTATGAAAATAACATCGACATCATTAATAAAAAACAAAATGAAAATCTAGAAACAGTCCTGCTGTATGCTGATAACCAATATCGTTACTTGAGTTCAAGCTTGATTAAAGAAATTGCCACATTCCATGGTGATATCAGTGATATGGTTCCGAAACAAATTGAAACAGCAATGAAAAAGAAATACAACTATCCTTCAACCGAGAATTAATTAACATAAAAGCCGCCTGTAAAGTTATGATTAGCTTTACAGGCGGCTTTTTGGCTTTGAAGTATTCATATTATTGGCTAAGTATATCTTTATCTACTAACTGAATACCATTCGTTGTTAGTTCATAAATATACTGGCAAACATTTTTCAAAAAAGAACGGTCATGGGATACAGAAATAATGACACCTGGAAAGTCACTAAATAATTGTTGAAGTTGTTCTTGTGACAGAGGTGAAAAATTACGCGTCGGCTCATCCAAGAGGAGGACATTATGTCCACCTAAATCGAATTTCAGTAATAATAATTTTGCCCGTTGACCGCCTGAAAGTTGGCGAATGTTTTGTTGCATCTCATCCACTGTAAAACGCATACTGCCTAAATAAGTCATAATTTGTGTTTGCTCTTCAGCTGAATAGTCTTCTTGTAAAAAACTAATAGGCGTTTCATCCGGCTTTAATGCTTCAAAATAATTTTGGGGGAAGTAACCAACTTTTAAATCGTCACGATTTTGTAATTCCTCCCAGAGTTGTTTAAGTAAAGTTGTTTTACCAATTCCATTAGAGCCAATAATCCCTATTTTATCTGCTGATTTTACGGATAGGTTTATATCTTTACTTAATAATTTATTCTTTCGATATAAATCTCGGTCAACCCAATGGACAATTTGCTTGTTTTGAACTAAATCTATCATATTAGAAAAAAGTACATGAATAGCATCTTCTTCTATTGGAATTTCTTCGAAAGAGGCTGCTTCTTTTTCAAATCGTCTTCCCATTGACTTAACAGCATGCATTTTTTTCTTTAATAAACGCCCACCGCTTGGATCTTGTCGTGAAATAGTTTCTTGTCTATGATCAACAGTTTGCTCTATTTGACGGTATTTATCCATTTTCTTTTGATGTTCAGCCCTTTGTTTGACAGCAATTTTCTTTTGTTTGGTAAATTGCTGTCTGCGGTTTTTAACATACTCATCGTATGGTATATGGGCGACGGTATTTCGTGATTGTGTTTTATGCTGTAAAAGTTCCAAATGAATAATGCCGTTAGCCGTTTTTGATAGAAGTTCTGTGTCATGAGAAATATAGAGAATAGTCGCTTCGCTTTCTTGTATAAAACGCTCCAACCATAAAATAGCAGCTATATCTAAATCATTAGATGGTTCATCCAATAGCAACAAATCAGCTTCAACGCTTAACATTTTTAGCAATTGGATTTTGAGTTTCTCACCCCCTGATAGGGATATTAATTGTTGTTGACTATTTAACTGATCGGCAGAGATATTTAATTGGTTTGCTAATTGAAACAGACGATTGTAATCGAAATTGATATCGACTTCAAAATTATAGATGTAATCCTCAATTGTTAAGTTTTCTAGTTGGCTAGGTAAGGATTGGGGTAAGTAGGTTAAACGACTAAAGTGATTGATCATCTGACCTTCAATGATGAAATGATTATCTAAGTTTTTGTCCTGCATAATCCATTTAAGCAATGTAGACTTTCCATTGCCTTCTTCGCCTATAACAGCGATTTTGTCGCCTGGATTGATTGTAAAGGACAAATCCTTAATTAGCGGATTGAGACTTTTTGTGTGTGATATCGATAAATGATTGATTTGTAACATAGTATTTCCTCCAAAAAAAGAGACCAAGCTAAATTTCGCTCGTCTCAATTAAAAAGAGTATCCAAAAAAATAGACAATACAAGACTGTTTTATCCGGATATACCATATTTAATCTAAAAAAGACCGCACGAAACTAGCTCTTTAGGGAGCATATTTTGATGACTGATATTTTTTAGATAATGTACATCCTCACACAACCTTTCTTCGTTAATTTTACTATAACAAAAAATTTGATAAAAAAATAGTGGAAATCCAATTTTAATGTGTATTTATGAGTAGAGATTTAAATTGGAGGGAAAAGGATGTTAAAAGAACTATTACAAAAGTCAATTTATGTTGTTGCGGGAGCCATCATCATGCTAATAATCTTCGTGATTGGATATTTTTTACTTAAGGACCAAACGATGACCCTAGAATCATTTGCAGATGAAGTTGAAATGAGTCAAGACATTAGCTTTAGTGAGAAAATGACTGTGGAACAGCCAGAAGAATCTTCTTCTGAATTAATATATGTGGATATAAAGGGGGCGGTCCATTATCCCAATATGTATGCACTTCCTAAAGGAAGTCGGTTGTTTGACTTGATTGAAAAAGCAGGTGGTTTTCTACCTGATGCTCATACCCAACAAGTGAATTTAGCGCAGCTGTTGGAAGATCAAATGATGTTGTATATTTATCGTGAATCAGACTTAATTCAAAGCGATATTGGAGAAGATTCACCTATTCAACCATTAGTAATCGTAGCGTCTGATAGGGGAGAAGAGTCGAATGATAATCTAATCAATATTAATTCCGCAAGTCAGGCAGAACTTGAGACACTCCCCAACATCGGGCCCAAAAAAGCGGATGCGATTATCCAATATCGGACACAAAATGGTTCATTTTCAACGATTGAAGAGATGATGAATGTGAGTGGGATAGGGGAAAAGACTTTTGAAAGTCTAAAAGATTTGATTAAGGTTGCCCCATAATGAAAAAAACACTTGAACCATTACACTATCATTGGACCTTCATCTTTGCTTTTTTATGGACAACTGCTATGCTGTTTTTCCAGTTTCATTTCTTTATCTTTTTATTGTGGATTTTGCTAGTTATTAGAATCATATTACTGAAAAATAATTTACTTTTAAAACTGATACTTTTTAGTTTTATTTTGTTTTCCTTTATTTCTTTAAGTAAATATCTCTCGAGTGACCAATTAGCTTCCTTCGTTCAAGAGGACGAAGAAGTTCAGCTAAGTTTACGAGTGGATCCGTTAGATATTAATGCGCAAGAAAATTACTTAAGCGCAAAAGGTGTTTTGAAAAATGGTGAAAAAATCGAAATTATTTACTATCATGATGGTAAGCTTGAAGTTCAGAATGGCTTAAAAACATCTCAAAACGACTGGTTAATTGAAGGAATTATTAGACGTCCAAAAACTAGACGTAATTTCCATTTGTTTGATTACGCGACTTATTTGGCTTCAAATGATATTTATTGGGAAATTGAAATTTTAGAAATACTTGATGTCAAGAAAAGTAAACATTGGTCTTATTTCTTTGCGAATTTTAGAGCTTATATTTTACAACCATTCAAGGACTTTGATGATAATAGTTGGATGGCCTTACACAATAAAATTTTGTGGAATTTAGATTCAGCATACTATCGTGAAATGCAATCTGACTTTGCCCGCTGGGGGATTATATATTTCTTTGCTGTATCGGGTTTGCATATTCATTTTATCATTAAGTTTATATGGTATTTGTTTCTTAGGTTGGGGATGACACATGAAACGGTTCAAAAAATAATTGTTGGTGTGATTCTTTTGTATGGCTTTCTAATTGCATGGCCAGTAGGAGTCATTCGAGCTGTTGGTGTTTATTCGGGACAAATCTTAATCAAGCATTTTCAACTTAACATTAGTCCCTTAGATTGCTTGGCTATTATTGGAATTGGTTTATTGTTATGCAATCCCAAAATAGCTTTATCACTCAGCTTCATGTTAAGTTTTTTGATGACATATATTGTTCACTTCAGTCGAACTACAAAAATTAATGATTCATCGATTAAACAAGCGGTACAATTAACCATATCGTGTTTACTATTTTCATGGCCGATTGTTTTACAGCAAAATTTTGAATGGAATAGCTTGCAACTTTTAATGAGTTTAATCTTTGCTGTTTTATTTGAAAAAGTTATTATGCCGGCTGTATTTTCGACATCCATATTATTTCTATTACCCGGGAAAATAATTCGTGATGGGTTATTTCATATGGTTAATATTATTTATTCATTTTTAATGAAGCCCTTAAACCAACTAACAACATTTGCTTCTTTTATTGTTACAACCGGTCACCTATCCTTAGTTAGACAATTATTACTATGGGCTGGGGCATTTATTTGGATGAAAAGATCAAATAAACATCTTAAACAATCTTTGCTAGTTGTGAGTGCCGTCTATTTATTCGTTATTTTTGTGTGGCCATACTCAGATATTTATTCAAAAGTGACGATTATTGATGTTGGACAAGGTGATGCACTTTTATATCAACCTGCTTTTTCGAATAAGCATTGGTTAATTGATACCGGAGGGAGGATGTCTTGGGGGGAGTCGGCAATAGAGGATTCAATTGATCAACAATTTGGGCAAAGAAATATTATTCCAGCTTTAAAAGCTCTGGGTGTCAACCAAATAGATGGTTTAATAATAAGTCATCCAGATATTGATCATATGGGGAATCTATTTGCTTTAGTTCAAAACATTCCGATCAAACAATACATTATTTCAAGTTATACGGAGCAATCTGAATTGTGGTTGAATTTTCTTAAAATAAATTCGATAGCAGAGTCAAAAATTTTAGTCATGGAACAAGGCGATCGCTTAGTAATAGGTCAGTTAGCCCTATATTCTCTCATCAATCCTGCTTTAGCCTATGATTCAGTTGCCTCCAACAATTCATCTTTGATTGCCCGTATACAGCTCGGCAATGATTTTTTATTAAATATCGCTGATATTGATCGCGATACCGAATTGAAATTACTTCAGCAAATAAGAGATTTAAAAGCTAGTATTATTAAGCTGGGTCATCACGGTTCGCGAAACAGTAGCCATCCAGATTTTATCGCTCAGTTAAAACCTCAACTGGCGCTCATATCTGCTGGTGAAAACAACCGCTATCAACATCCGCATCAAGAAGTCCTTGATATATTAGAGGAACAGAATATTCCATATTTGAGCACCAAAGACAGGGGAGCTATTCAAATCTCTTATAGTAAATTAACTGGGTTAAAAATCCAAACAGTCATAGATAATTGAAAACAATGAAGGCATCTTGTTCGTAAACGTCAACACTTATTTTTAGAAAATTAATTTTTTATCCAATTAAAAAAAATTATGTTAAAATGATTGTAAAGAAACAAATTTATTTAAAAATTTTATAGAAAAGGTGTGTTAGCAAGATGATTCGCGATATTGACTTAAATGATGTGATGTGGATCCATGAATTGAATAGTTTTGAGTTAAGATTTCGTTCGGACTATAATGACACTAAAGATCGTTTAGCGGATATATTAAATAAACCCGATGAACATTTTATTAAAGGTTACGAAATGAATGGTCAAATTGTTGGCTACGTTCACGCTCAAATGTATGAGACACTTTATGACAAACCTTTAGCCAATATTTTAGCTCTGGTTGTATCTGAGGACCACCAAAGAATGGGAATTGGTAAATCACTTGTGGATGCACTATCAGAGGCCACTAGAGCAAAAGGTCTGGCCGGTCTACGAATTAATTCAGGTTTATATCGTGAACGAGCCCATCAATACTACGAATATTTAGGCTTTGACAAGGGAATCAATCAAATGAGGTACTTAAAACATTTTGAAGAATAATGCCTTTAGCTTGTCGTTTTCATCGTCAACACTAAAATGGATAGCCATGCTAACAATGGTGATCGACCATATAGGAGCAATTTTAATTGCTCCTCTTAGTTTGACAAATTTTCTTAACTTTTATCATTGGTCACTAGTTTACGATATTTGTCGCCTAGTCGGCCGCTTAGCCTTTCCGATTTTTGCGTTTCTAATAGTTGAAGGCTACCAACATACCCGTAATTTTAATAAATATCTCTTTCGCTTACTTCTCTTAGGTCTAATTTCCGAGATTCCTTTTGATATAGCTTTTAACCAACATTGGTTGGATTTTAGCTATCAAAATATATTTTTTACACTTGCATTAGGCTTATTAGCTATTAGAGCTTATGATCTCTGGCGTCATCAAATCATCGGCACTTTAATTCCTTTAGGCATTCTCTTGTGCGCAGAATTTTTACAACTCGATTATGGGGCTTATGGTATTCTTATGATTATGGCAATATATTATTTTAAGGATAACCGTTTGACTCAATGCTTAGTAGGAGCTGCTTTAGGTCTATTTCAATTAACGGCAGCTTTCGCCTTTATCTTTATTTATTTTTATAACGGAACAAAGGGGCAAAGAAATGTCCGATGGATGTACTTAATTTATCCAATCCATCTTGTTCTTTTAGTACTGATGCGATCAGCTTTGTTTAATGTATTATTTTAAGAGACAGGCAAATATAAATGACCTCTAAAAGTTAATGGTTAACTTTTAGAGGTCGTTTTTGCTTTATGGATAAGGAGGGTGGGGAACGCGTTAAAGCTTTTTAATTTAGCTATAACCCGTTTGTTGAACGCTAGGAAGGGCAGTAGGAGTTTTCCAAAAAAGTCTAAGTGGACAGTTTTCAATTGATATATACATTTAGGATACACGCATTTATCAAACGCGTCCCCCTCAATCGGTTTGAGTTCCCTGCGATTGCGAAACGGAAGCCCATCAAACGACTTTAGTTCCCTGCGATTGCGAAACGGAAGCACATCAAACGACTTTAGTTCCCTGCGATTGCGAAACGCGTGCCCCTCAATCGGTTTGAGTTCCCTGCGATTGCGAAACGCGTGCCCCTTAATCGGTTTGAGTTCCCTGCGTTTACCGAACATCTGCCACCTTTGCACTACTAGAGTATATGTGTTCACCGAACGAGTCCCCATTAACCCCTCCAGAGTACCCCCGTTTACCCAACAGCAAACCAAACTAACAAACACACTTTAAAAACTCAAAAACGATTTATTTTGTTTCCTCATCAATTTTAATAATTGTTCTTCCTAAGTGACGTCCTTCGTTCAACGCATCGATGGTTTGGTCAAGATCTTCTAAAACAGTTTCTTGGTGATGAACTAGGTGGCTAACATTTAAGTCTTGGGCAATTTTATTCCATACCTTAATTTTTTCTTCCAAACTGGCTAATGTAACTGAAATTCCAATTAACTGAACGCCTCTTAAAATAAGTGGGAGGACAGTGGCAGGAAAATCTGATCCACCAGCATTCCCGCATAAAGTCATTTTCCCTTTTTCATGTAGATAGGTCATTGCTTGACTAGCTACTTCACCACCAACGGTATCGATGACATAGTGATATTCTCTCTTGTTCAATGGTTTTTTACTAGCTAATAAATCATCAGTATGTAAAGTATGATGGGCACCTAATTCTTTTGCTACGTCCACTTGATAATCTTTTCGAACGAGAGCAGTGATATTTTTATATCCAGCTTTGATCAGCATTTGGACACTGATACTTCCGACACCGCCTGTGGATCCTGTAACAAGAATGGCAGGATTTGTATCAGGATTCATACCAGCTTCTTCTAGAGCTAAAATACTAGCTGCAGCAGTGTAACCAGCAACACCAAATAGTTCGGCATCTTTTAAAGTAATTTCTTCTGGCAATGGGATAACACTGTCCGCATTCACTCTAGCATATTCTGCATAACCACCGGTATGGGTCACACCAATTTCATTACTCATGGCAATGACTTTTTGACCTACTTCGAAACGGTCATCTTCGGATTCTACTACAACACCGCTCAAGTCAATACCTGGAATCATTGGATATTGTCTGATGACGCCACCATTTTTTTGTACTGCTAGCATATCTTTATAATTAACTGAAGAGTAAGCCACTTTAATTAAAACTTCACCTTGTGATAAATCCTCCAAAGTCGTATATTCCAATTGATATTCGATTCGATCATCAATTTCGCGAACCATAATAGCTTTAAACGAATCCATTTATTTCCCCGCTTTCACTGAAATTTTTCTTATGCTTAGTTTATCACATTTTTTTAAAAATATAGTAAATATCTCATTTACATCAGATTATTTACGCTAATTCATGTATAATGATCCTTGAAACTACGATGTATGAAAGGGAAAAAATGGAAACAATAAATTTACTTTTTTCTGTAGATGATAATTATGTTACACAACTAGTAACTGTTTTGCTGTCCATTCGAACACATACTCCAGAAGTTCCAATGAATGTATATGTACTACAAAAAACAGATCTAGACCATAATCTACAACTTGACAGTTTTTGTCAGCTATTAAATATGACTTATTATCCCGTTGTTATCGGTGAAACAGCTTTTAGTGATGCACCTGTAACTGATAGATGGCCTGAATCAATCTACTACCGTTTGTTGGCACATGAATATCTACCAAAGGAATTAAAGAAAGTTATTTATTTAGATGCGGATGTTTTATGTATAAATAGTATTTTGCCGTTAGCAGAATTGGATATGACAAATAATATGTATGCAGCTGCTAGTCATAAGCAACTGACCGAACTAACAACTTATGTTAACCGAATTCGTTTAAATACCTTTGATGCTGAAGGCTATTATAATTCAGGTGTATTAGTGATGAATTTAGAGTTAATTCGTCAAAATGTGACGGCCGATTTAATATTTAAATATATCAATGATAACCGTCTAAAGCTTCTTTTACCTGATCAAGATGTTCTAAATGCCTTATTTTTTGATAAAATATTGTCCATACCAGATGAAATTTATAATTTGGATGCTCGTAAACAACTTATTTATGAATTAATCAGTGAAGGACAATGGACAATGGACTGGATCATTGACCATACGATTATTTTACACTTTTGTGGAAAAGATAAACCTTGGCATAATCCCTTCCGTAATCAATTCAGTGCTTTATACAAGCATTATCAACGTCATGCTAAGCAGTTAATTGAGACGCACTCTACACTAACTTATTAATTCAATTAGGACCTAGCTAATATTTTCATCGCTAGGTTCTACTTAAATTTAATCACTTGACTTATTCAAATTAAGATGATAATATTATTTCAGGTTCGAAATATTTTTTTAAATTAATATAATTTCGAATTCGAAACATTAACTAAAGGAGTAATCATATGAATAGACAAGAAGAAGCTTTGAAAGCATTTATTGGTTTAAAGAGAACACAAGATTTATTTGACACAATTCTAAAGCAACATGTTACTTCTTATGGCTTAACACTCAATGAATTCGCAGTCTTAGAGTTGCTTTATCATCGTGGCGAACAAGCTGTGCAAAAAATCAAAGAAAAAATTCTTATTGCAAGTAGCAGTACAACTTATGTAATTGATCGTTTGTGTACCAAAAGATTCGTGACTCGTAGACAAGATAAAGTTGATAAAAGAGTTATTTATGTAAATTTAACTATAGAAGGTCACTCCCTAATCGAAACAATGTTTCCATCACATGCAAATTTGATTGAATCGTTTTTTGAACAACTGAAAACAGAAGAAATCCACAATTTTAGAGAAGATTTAAAATTAATTAGTCGAACAATACAAGAAAAATTAGATGATCAAGAAAATGAGGTGAAATAAATAATGACTTATCCACTGTTAGGTATCCACCATGTGACAGCTGTTACAAGCAGTGCAGAAAAAAATTATGAGTTCTTTACTAATGTATTAGGTATGCGGTTAGTTAAGAAAACTGTTAACCAGGATGACATTCAAACTTATCATACGTTTTACGCGGATGATAGAGGTAATCCAGGAACAGATATGACATTCTTTGACTTCCCTGGTTACCATAAGGGACAAAGAGGAACAAATTCAATTTCTTGTACGGGATTTAGAGTCCCCAATGACGCAGCCGTTGAATATTATCTTAACCGTTTTGATGAAATGGGGGTAAAACATGAGGGTATTCAAACTTTACTTGGTAAACAAGTATTACCTTTTGAGGATTTTGATGGCCAACGTTATCAATTATTTTCTGATGAAAAGAATACAGGTATTGCAGCAGGAATTCCATGGCAAAATGGGCCTGTTCCAACGGATAAAGCTATTTATGGTTTAGGTCCAGTTGAAATCACTGTTTCATATTTTGATGAATTCAAACAAATGATGCAAGAGATTTATCAAATGGATTTAATTATTGATGAAGATGAAATGACAGTGTTTGAAATGGGCGAAGGTGGTAATGGAGGTCAACTAATCTTGAGAAAAGATACCAAATCACCTGTTGCTGTCCCTGGATTTGGAGAAGTTCATCACGTTGCATTTAGAGTAGCTGACCATACGGCTATTAAAGCTTGGGAAGCTAAATATAACCAGTTGATGATGAGACACTCTGGCTGGGTTGACCGTTTCTATTTCGAAGCTTTATATGCTCGTGTGGGTCATATTTTGATCGAACTTTCAACAGATGGACCTGGTTTTATGGGCGATGAGCCTTATGAAACATTAGGCGAAAGTTTATCCTTACCACCATTTCTAGAGTCTCAACGCGAACTGATTGAAGCAAGTGTTAGACCATTTGACACAACTAGAAGTAAATAATACATAGGAGGAGCAATGATAATGTTATCTATTAACCCTTTAGATTTAAGTGAACGTGATAATTATAAGTTTTTAATCGGTTCAATCATCCCAAGACCGATTGCACTTATAACAACACAGTCAGAAGAAGGAGTCGTTAATATTGCTCCTTTTAGTTTTTTCAATATTGTCACCTCAAACCCACCTATTTTATCAGTGGGCCTTCAACGAAAAAATGGAAAACTAAAAGATACGGCTAGAAATATTTTTGCTAACAAACAAGCTGTTATTCATATTGTCGATACACATAATGTTGCGGATGCTAATCAAACAGCAGCTAACTTATTAGAAAATGAGAGTGAATTAGAGAAAACGAACTTTCATTTAGTCCCTTCAACGATTGTAGACGTCCCTGGTCTTAAAGAATCTCAAGTTCGCTTTGAAGTTGAATTGTATGATTCTTTAGCAATTGAAGGTGAAAATGGCATCGGAAGTGATTTGGTTTTATTGAAAGTCTTGCATTATCATATCAATAAAGCCATTTATAAAGAAGGACGGATCGATCCAATACAGCTAGATCCTGTAGCGCGTATGGCTGGGCATGATTACAGTGACTTAGGTCGATTATTTGCTATCCCAAGACCTGAATAAGGAAGGAACATCTATGGAACATATATTTCAAAAAGGAAGTAACAGCAAAGGTTTTACCTTTATCTCGTTACATGGTACAGGAAGTAACGAAGAAGCCATGTTACCTTTAGCGGAAGCATTTAATCCAGATTTTAATGTCTTAAGTATTCGCGGAAATGTGAATGAAAATGGAATGCTACGTTATTTTAGACGATTAGCCGAAGGTGTTTATGATATTGATGATTTAAACCAACGTGGAGATGAATTATTAGCTTTTATCGTTAAAGCAGCTGATGAAAACCAATTTGATATTCAAAAAGCCGTTTTACTTGGTTTTTCAAATGGTTCAAATATAGCCATTAACATGCTATTGAAAAAAGATAATCCCTTTAAGTATGCCATGTTACTTGCACCTATGTATCCGATTGAGGATATTGAAGTCAATCAACTTGAAGACTTGAATGTTTTTATTTCGATGGGGAAAATAGATCCTATTGTTAGTTTAGATGATTCAGAATATGTCGTTTCAATTTTTGAAAATCGCAATGCAAAAGTAACCGAATCTTGGACAAAAGGACACAATGTAAGTAGTCAAACCATCATCGATGGTAGAAATTGGCTCAACACAATTAAATAATATTAATAGCTGATTGAAAGTCTTTAGTTTTCAATCAGTTATTTTTTTGGAAAGCATTAGCAATTAACTTGTATGCATGTTAAAATTATGTTAGAAACATATAATGTAATGGTAATGCTGTTGAAATTTAAAAATATTTTTACTGACTGTTATCAATGGAGGAGAGTTAATGCTGAAAATTGTGGTGATTATTGTTATGTTGTTATTTGTGACTGCTTGTCAAGAAGAAGAAGCTGTGACACGTTTATCGATTGAACCGGTTCATGAATCAGTTGCACCAGAAAATGACAATAATCAAATTATGGGTGGAATTAATCATGTCGAAATTGTTCAAAATGACACTTCAGGTGAATTGTGGGGTTATCAACCTCGCCAAGCTTGGACAAAATTTGATCACTATGCAACCGTGAATGAAGAAGGATTTGCCTATAATATTTTTAATGATCCAGACATATCATCTGAAATTTCACCGATTACTGAAGGTTCAGATGAACGCATATTGTTTTTTACATTTGATGATGCGCCACAAGCACCAGATAGTTATGCGCTTCAAATGGCTGAAACATTGAAAGCTTATGATGTTAATGCTGTGTTTTTAGTTAATGGGATGTATATGGAATCTGAAGAAGGACGAGAAATTACACGTAAAGTGCATGAAATGGGTTTTGAAATAGGTAATCATACAACAACTCATTCCGATATGAGTGAATTATCATATGAAGATCAACTTTGGGAATTACAAGTGACCAATGACATGATTGAAGAAATTACCAATGATCGTGTACGTTGGTTTAGGCCTCCATATGGTTTGTATAATCTTGATACAGTACTAGTAGCCAATGAGCTTGGCTTGCAATTAATTACTTGGACCTTTGGTTATGACTGGCAAGATGATTACTTAGACGGGAATGCATTAGCAGAAATTTCTTTAACAACCGATTATTTACATCCTGGTGCTAATATTTTGATGCATGATCGACCTTGGACACTAGAAGCACTGCCAAGAATTATTGAAGGTTATCGTGAGCAAGGTTATCATATCGTTGATCCTTACCTCATTCAACACCAAGAAAACAGTACGGTGATTCATGGTTTAGAATAATAATGAGAAAATGATTAAATTTATTTGACAATCCTTAAAATATGAGTTAGAATATTTTCATCATATTGATTTAAGAGGTGTTTGAATGCAAACCATTCAATGTCAATCACAATTCGAATTATTATTAGGCCTTAGCTTATTAAGATAGCATTTGCAGCTATATACATACTATAGATGCAAATGCGTGCAAATTTTTGCAATTTGTATCTATGAAGAGCTAAGTCTTTTAGACATGCCTGCATAGATTCTGATAAATCTATTAAGGTATTGTCTAATAACGATAACATAATTATTTTGCTTGTTAATCGGATTAGATTTTATCTAATCCGATTTTTTGCGTTTAAATCGTCTGAATCATTTGATAATACATTTTATGGAGGAATTCTCATGAAAATTAAAAAAATAGGTATTGCTTTGTTAACTACTTTGTCGATCGTTCCTGTTTCTTTAGCTAGTCAAACAGTTGCTGCTCAAGAGACAATTAAAATTGGTAGTAATTACGAATTATCAGGAGATGCCGCTTCATACGGGCAAGCGATGGAAAATGCCTTACAGTTAGCTGTAAGTAAAGCCAATGAAGAAGGTTGGATGTTTGATGGTTCAACATTAGAAGTTATTTCCTTAGACAATACATCCAATATAACTGAATCTGCCTCCATTGCCCAGCGCCTTGTTAGTGAAAATGTAGTAGGAATTGTTGGACCAGCCTTAACTGGAACATCACAAGCACAGATTCCAATCATCACAGAAGCTGAAGTACCTGTGGTATTGCCAGCAGCTACGTATGATGACATTACCTTAGATGAGTCTGGAAATGTATTAGAATACCTCTTTAGAGTATGTTTTGAAAACTCGGTGCAAGGGGAAGCTGCAGCTGTTTTTGCCATTGAGAATTTAGATAGTCAAAATGCGGTTATTATTAGTGATTATGGTTCAGACTATTCGATTGGATTAGCAGAAGCCTTTAAAACTAAATACCAAGAACTAGGCGGAAATATTGTGATTGAAGATTCTTTCCAAACCGGCGATACTGATTTTAGTTCAGTGTTAACCCGCTTAATTGGTGCTGATTATGATGCTATTTACATTCCAAGCTATTATACTGAAGGTGGTATGATTATTAAGCAAGCGCGTGAACTGGGGATTACAGCACCTATCCTATCAGCAGATGGCTTTGCAAGTCAAACCTTAGTTGAATTAGCTGGTGCAGAAAATACAAACGATGTTTACTACACATCCCATTTCTCAAGTGCTACCGAAGATCCTTATGTTAAAGAATTTCTTGCTGATTACGAAAAAATGTTTGGGCAAGAAGCAGATGGTTTTGCAGCTCTAGGTTATGATGCGGCTACCTTGTTAATTGATGCAATTAATCGTGCTGAATCAACGGATACACAAGCAATCAAAGATGCCCTAGCTAGTACCGTGGATTTCCAAGGGGTAACGGGGACATTTACTATTGATGAGAACCATGATCCAATTAAATCCGCAACGATGATTGAACTACAAAATGGTGAAATTGTTTCTGCGGTTCGTGTTGGTGAATAATTATTTAATCTGAATTTAAAATCGGATGCCAGTGTAGCATCCGATTTTTTTATGGCAGTGATATTTATTTGTTATAACCGATAAGTTAAAAATAGCTGAACATTGGTATGCAAGTTTGATTCAGATGGTAAAATTAGTTACTATATAAGTCGGGGTTATTTTACTAAACAAAAAGAAGGTCATATTATGCACAATAAAATCCCAAAAAGCTTTTATTTTAAATTAATTTTTATCTTAGTCGTATTTTTGTTTGCTTATTTGTCAAATCAATCTTTTATTGATGCGACATTGGCAGATGACAGTTTAACGAATTATGAGTCTTTTACGATGATTATCCAAGAAGTTTTAGGTTTTCAAAATCGTTCAGAACCAGTTATTCCAACGCAAGTAACGCTCGATCATTCATTGAATCAGCAAACACCCCGCGAGATAGATGCTTCATTTGAAAATTTAGATAATTATCTCTATGCTCAAGAACGCGCAGAAACATTTAATGCGAATTTAGATTTGGAGGCTTTAAATGACATTTTCACTAGCAAAATAAACGAACACCGCATTCAGTTAAACTGGGAATCGATGGGAGTAGCCAATCATTTAGCCAGTGGAATTGAGCAACGTGTACAGGAATTGAGTGACCATCATTACTTAAGTCCTACAACGCTTGCCGGTGAAGATTTCCGATCTTTATTTACAGATATTGAAAATAATCAATACCGCTTAGGTGAAAATTTATATGAGTTATATATTTCAGCGAATGATATCCATTTGGATACATGGTCCAATCCAGAAATTTTAGCCAATTATTTGGTCGAGGTTTTTGAACAAAGCAGCACGAGTGAGTTATATCAAAACTATCTCAGCCAATATATTACAATTCAAGCAGCAGCTAGTGACTTTAACATCGAAACGGCCTCTTATGTGCGTCTCGTTGTTGTTTTGGTCCTAGATACGCAAACAGGGAGATAAGAAAATGTCAGAAAATAAATTTTTGAAACAGACGATTAACACATTAAAATTATTAACAGTAGCTGGAGCAACTTATCATGTCTGGTACCATAAAAATAATAGTCTTGTGACCAATAATCCCGGTGAATTGGAATTATCAAATCACAATATTTTAGATTTAAATTGGATTTCAGGAGATGACTATGCAACGCAAATGGAAGCTATTGTTTTACCTTATTTAGAACAATTCCGCCAGCAAACAAGCCGTACCATCAATGGCCATTTGATCGCTATCGATTGTTATTTATTGCCTAAACCAGCCCAAACCTTTGTCATCGTCCATGGTTTTAACGAATACAAAGAGAAATTTCATGAAATCATCTATTATTTACTCCAAGCTAATATTCAAGTGGTCATTTACGACCAAAGAGGGCATGGATTTTCAAAAACCAACCCCTTACAAAGCCAAATAAATATCACTGATTTTAATGACTATGTAGTAGATTTACAACACATAATGAAAGATGTTGTATTAGCCATCGCACAAAATACCCCGATTGTATTATTTGGTCATTCAATGGGAGGAGCAGTTGTTACTTCCTACTTAGAAACAAACGATGCCATTGCTGATCTAGCTATTTTGAATGCACCCATGATTGATATTGAAACAGGTAAATACCCACAATCATTTTCACATCTACTAAGTCGATTCATTAGCAAAACACCTTTTGGAATGGCCTATATTCCGACTACCGATGCTTTTGATCCCTTAAAACATACAGCTTTTAATGCTGAAAATGATTTAACCCATTACCCAAATCGAAATGAATATACCCACAATTTAAACTTAGCCTTGCATGAACTTCCCACACGTGGGGGAAGTTATAATTGGTTAGCTGCTTCACTCAATCAAATTTGGGAAATCCGTAAACAAGAAAATTTAGCAAAAATTAAGCAGCCCGTTCTACTTTTTCGAGCAGAAGATGATACGATTGTTCGATCAAAAGGATCGTTCACTTTAAATAAATACCTACCAAAAGTCTTTCCAATACTGGTGCCAAATAGTAAGCACGAGATTTTTCAAGAAAATGACCAAATTGTGCAGGCGTATGTCAGCCATATGATTCAATTTATTCAACAAATGGTGTAAAGATTCTGAATTTAACAAAAACCAATAAACCCCCAAAAGTTAGCTTGTACCTCTAACTTTTGGGGGTTAATCTTTTCGTATTCTGTAGTCCTTTAAAAAGCCAAATATTTATTAAGCGTGCTCAAAGCCGATAATCATGCCGTTACGTTGAGCATAGTAAGTACATAGTCCACTCATCTTAATTAAATTGATATCTGCGGATGGGAATTCAGCTTTTATTTTATCGGTTAAAGTATGGGCAACTTCAATACTCGTATTATAGGAAATCTCAATTTTTCCACCTTGATATTTATTTTCTTCCATGGCTTTCAATAAAGTATTTAAAGCCCGTTTAATTCCTCTTGATTTATGAGCGAGTTCAATTTGTCCGTCATCACTTCTTTTTCCAATTAAACGAATATCAAGCAAACCAATCATTTGACCAACGATTTTACTTACGCGACCATTTTTGACTAAATTGTCTACGGATTCTAAAACAAAGTTAACGTTTGTCTTAGTATGATAGTCTTTTAATTGTTGAACCAATTCATCAAATTCTACTCCCTCTTTAGCTAATTCAACCGCTTTACGAATTAATAAATTCATTTCTGAACCGGCGGTAAATGTATCAAAAACAAAGACATTTTTGCCTGGATTTGATTCTAAAAACATATCGCGACCAAGGGAAGCACTGTTATAGCTACCTGATAAATTACTTGAGATCGTAAAGCAAATAACATTATCTGCACCTTCAAGGGCTTGGGCATAAGCACTAGGAGCAGGGCATGCGCTCGATGTAGCAGTTTTTTCTTTCTCAGATGCATTAATGAGATCTTCTAAATC
The DNA here is from genome assembly GCF_052115865.1 of Fundicoccus sp. Sow4_H7. NCBI lineage: Bacteria > Bacillati > Bacillota > Bacilli > Lactobacillales > Aerococcaceae > Fundicoccus > Fundicoccus sp. Sow4_H7. The sequence goes on from NZ_JBQKME010000005.1 coordinate 157,556, forward strand.
AATATTTTCATCATCAATATATACTTTATTTGCGATATTAATCATTAAAGGGACAACTTCAAATGCGACATCGTCACCTAAATTATCTATTTGTCTAATATCAGAACCTGAATCTGTTACTATCTTCCATTTCATTAAATTTTCCTCCTATTCAATCTTTCACTTTAGTATATATTTAAAAAGCGTTTTAATCAAATAACTTAATTAGAAATTCCATGGCATTAAAGAGTATGATTATTTTGTGAATTTAACCTTTCTTGTTGATAAATACAGCACAAAACAGTTACAATAGAAATAAGGACAATTCACAAGGAGGCAGTCAATATGTTACTCGGCAATTTACATCAATCAAATGTTATCATATTATTTTCATTATTTTTTGGAGCAGTAGGGTTTGGCTTTTCAATTACAGGTAATACTCAATATGCACTTGTCTCACTTATCATTGCTACCATTGCCTCATTTTTTAATATTAAATTTGGTGATAACTTCGATAGAACAGAAGAAGAAATATCTTTTGCGCTTGAATTAGAAGTCTTAAGTCAATTTGTTGTGTTTGGCATGTTGCCAGCAGGGTTTTTAATCAATATTGCTAATGGATCAATGTTTGGTTTATTCGTGATGACCTTATATTTATTAGCCGTTGCTATTCGCCTAGCTCATTATAATCGGGCACAACGTTTTCAAGGCGAAATTATGGAAGGTTATACCGAAGGCGTTCCATTGGAGCATTCAGTTTTGCTAATTCCAATCGTTTCATTATTGGCATATTTAGTAGACCAATCGGTAATGCAATACATTTTAATCGTTTTTTACATCCTCATTGCCGTTGCAACTGTTATTCGCTTCCCGATTCCAAAACTTAAAAGCCAATGGATTTGGGCGATTATGGCGATTAGCATCGTTGTAGCTGGCGTGTTAATTTGGTTAGGACCACTTTATCCGACAATTGCTGCCTAAATGAATCATATTAATAAGCGATTATTTTATATAAATAAATACCTTTGGATTAAAAAGGGGATATTTATTTAATAAAATAATCGTTTTTTTATTTCTTAACTTGAGTTGCTTCATTGTAAGGCATATTGCTATAATATTGATATGGAGGAGAGCTATCGTGAAAATTGTTTTATTACATACAAACGATTTACATGGCCATTTAGAACATTGGCCGATAATCCAAGAATATTTCGATATCACCAGTCGCTTGCATGAATCAAAGAATGAAATGGTTATCCGACTCGATATTGGAGATGCAATTGATGCCGTCCATCCTTTAGTAGAAGTGACGGATGGTCAAATAATGATTGATTTGTTTAATGAAGCGCATTATGACATGGTTACAATTGGCAATAATGAAGGATTAGGAATCGCTAACTCTCAACTCAGTAAACTGTATGCCCAAGCCAATTTCAAAGTTGTCCTAGCGAATATTTTGGATAAGGAAACTTTGAACGTTCCCAAATGGGCCCTTCCATATCATATGATTGAAACTGCTCAAGGTCCAAAATTATATTTTATTGGTTTAACGGCAGATTATCATAGTTATAATTTAAATGGTTACCAACCATTAGACCCAATTGAAGCTCTAAGAGAAACACTTAAAATGATGCCGAAAAAAGAGCCACATGACTTAATTATTTTATTATCGCATGTTGGTTATCCAACTGATCGATTGATTGCCGAAGCGTTTGAATCCGTCGATTTAATTTTAGGTTCACACACCCATCATTTATTAAGCTATGGAGAAAAGGTTAACCAAACTATGTTAGCAGCAGCTGGAAAATATGGTTATTATGTTGGACAAGTTGAGCTTGAATTGGATGACAACTGGTTAAATGGCCAGACAATATCAAAAGAGAAGGCATGGTCAATTGACTGTTCAGTCCATTCAACATATCATTTAAGTGATATTACGGGTATTACTATCGAAGAAGATACACTAGTAAATGAAGGTAGGATTCGTTTAGAAGAATACACGATAGCTGATTTACCTCATGCATACTATGCCGATGTATATGAAGGTGAGAATTCTTATGTACAAATGGCGCTAAATGCCATTTCGAAGAAAGAAGAAATTGACATAGCGATTTTAAATACCGGCTTATTTTTGAGTGATATACATGCTGGCTTAGTTAGTCGAAATCATTTACATGAAACATTACCTCATCCAATGCATCTTGTTCATTTAAAGATGACAGGAGAACATTTATTAATTATGTTAAACCAAATGATGGAAAAACAAGCTGATTTAGTCGATATGCCGATTAACGGGATGGGCTTTAGAGGAAAAATATTTGGAACCTTATTCTTTAAAGCTTTACACTATTGCGTGAAAGAAAGGCAATGGTATTATCTCGATGAGCCGATTCAAATGAAGAAAAACTATGAGATTGTCACGGTTGATCATTTATGGTTTTTACCTTTTTTCCCTGCCATTGATCAATTTGGGAGCCCACAATTAGTTTTTCCAGATTTTATTCGCCATGTCATAGGTGAATATTTAGCAGATCAATTTCCCTTGAATTTATTAGATTAGGAGAGTCAAACGAACGATGAAGCAACAAGATAGTTCCATTTCAAAACAGATTGGTGATATTCTTGATGAAATCACTCAAGCGGATGTGGATTCCAAAGATATTTATCAAATTGATAATGAATCACTCCAAATTAAAGATGTTGACTATGTACTAGCGGTTGATTACCGTGAAGGTTTTGACTTAGAAGCCTTTAAAAATCGTTATCAAGAATATTTCGAAAAATTTGATTTTATTGTAGGAGACTGGGGCTTTGAACAATTAAGGCTGCGAGGATTTTACCAGCTCAATCAAAGGCGTGTCCCTATTGATCAAACTATTGGCTTTTTAGACGATTACCTTAAAGAATATTGTAATTTTGGCTGTCGCTATTTTGTTTTAGCTAAAACAGACTCATATTTACAGTATCAAAAACTTATTAGGTCCGAAAACGGGATTAATGCTTTAAATACCATTAAAGAGTCATTTAAGCCAACAAAAAATAATGTCACTACGAGTAAAAGTAAGCTTAATTCGAATAGAAGAAATAGAAAACCGCAGTCAAATCAACGAAAAACGGATAAACCAAAAGAAGCATTTTCAATTAAAACACAAACTAAGAAGACACAATCAGAGACGAATAAGACCACTTCGCATGTGAAAAAACCGAAAACGACCGTTCAAAAGAAAGTTAATAGTTCATTTATAATTAAAAACCCAAAAAGTCAAACGAATAGAGGCAAATAATGAAGGAATATAAGGGATATCTTATTGATTTAGATGGAACAATTTATGCAGGTAAAAAAAGAATATCTACTGCAGAGAAATTTATTCAAGAGTTAGTTGCGATGAACTTTCCATTTTTAGTGTTAACAAATAACGCCACAAGTAGTCCCCAGCAAGTTGCAGAACGATTAAATAAATACTACGACATACCGGTGCAGCCACATCATATTTATACATCCGTTTTAGCGATGATTGATTATTTAAAACTTAATCATTTAAATCAGACGATTCATGTTGTTGGTGAAGAGCCTCTAAAAGCGATGATCGCTGATAGTGGTTTTACTTTAGATCAAACTAGGCATGCAGATGTCGTGGTTCAAGGGTTAGATCGTTTTGCGACTTATACTACATTAAATGAAGCTGCTCTTGCGATTCGAAACCAAGCGGTTTTCCTTACGACCAATGAAGATCACTCGATTCCTACAGAGGATGGTTTATCACCAGGTTCTGGAGCTATAACAGCCTTTTTATCATTTACTACTAAAGTAAAACCAACCATTGTTGGTAAACCACACCCGCAGATATTTAATGGGGCGATTCAACATATTGGTTTTGATCGCGATGAATTGTTAATGATTGGTGATAATTATACGACCGATATTTTAGGCGGTATTCAAGCTGGCCTAGACACATTACATGTGCAAACAGGAGTGACATCCCTAGAAGAATTGAAACGGTATGAAAAACAACCAACCTATACGATTAAAGACTTATCTTATTGGAGTCTAAAAAAATGATTCAGTTTAGGATAAAACAAGTATTTGCCTTTATTTTGACGGTTGTTGCAGCATTTTCCATTAGTATTTCTTTAACCATTATAAGTTCACCATTGTCATATAAATTAACCATCCCACTTTTCGGTTTAACAGACAAATCAGGATTATCTGGCGACCAGCTTATGGAAAATTTCCAGGTCATAGTTAATTATTTATTGAATCCTACCGTCTCAAGTTTAGAGATGCCTTATTTTCCAGCATCCGAAGGTGGAATTGTTCATTTTGAAGAAGTAAAAGTCCTAATACAGATGAATTTAATTTTATCGTTAGTAGGGCTAGGGGCTATTTTCTTAATCATATGGTGGATAAGGAAACAGAGGATCATGACTTACTTTATACAATGGTTTCAAATCGCCGTCTACTTTCCTTTGTTTCTTATATTCTTGATTATTGTTTCTTTTGATCAAGTCTTTTTACTATTTCATAAAATATTGTTCAATAATGATTTATGGTTGTTTAATCCAATGACCGACCCCGTCATTAATGTCTTACCCCAAGAATTGTTTATGATTTATTTCTTTATTGCCATTTTAATTTATGAAGTAATCATTTTGATTAGCCGAAAAATAAGTTTTAGATAAAAAAAGAGCTGATGTTCGACTAACAATTTAGTCAACATCAGCTCTTTTAAATTAGTTATGGCTTTTTTTGTAACTTTTTTGGGGACTAGGAGATGGTTGAACATCATCATCTTTTGGTTGTGAGTGGGCAATACGACTAGCAGCTGCAGCAGCTAGTGCACCTACAATATCATCAATAAAAGTATTACAATTTTCATCTTTGTTGTCATTTAGTTTACCAATAATACCTGGTTTTAACTTATCAACGTATCCAAAGTTAGTTAAGCCAATTGAACCGTAAATATTAACAATCGATAAAACAAGAATTTCATCAATTCCGTAAAGACCTTCATCACGCATTAATAAATCACTTAATAAGTCAGAAAAATGTCCATTTTCAGCAGCAATGTCAATTTCAATTCCAGTAATAACCGCATTTTGAACTTCACGTTTACGTAAAACAGCCCGTAGATTTTCAACACATTCTTCATGTGTTAAGTCTTCAACATAATTTTTTTGTAAATCTAAAACAATATCTCCAATTTCTTCAATTTTAACACCACGTTGTTCAAGCAATTCATAACAATGTTTTTCCATGAGGCTTTGTTTAAGATATTCTTCTTTTCTAGTCATAAGATCCTCCTAAAATAAATTCGTACTGTGTACATGACGGACAACATAATCAGGGTTAATAAAAGTTAAGGCATTATTGATTACTGTAGGTGCTTCACCAAATCCTGTAGCGATTATTTGAACTTTCCCAGGATAACTAGCAATATCACCAATCGCATAGATTCCTGGAATATTTGTCTCAAATTGATGATTAACAATGAATTGATTGCGATGCGACTCAAGTCCCCAATGACTTAATGTACCTAGAGATGATGAAAAACCATAATTAACAATAAATTCATCAATATCTAAGGTTAAAAACTCATTTGTTTTGTTTTGTTTTAACTTCACTTGCTTGATACGATTTCCATCACCGATTAATTCATGGGGAGAATAGGGCGTAAGGATTTCGACAGATGACTGTTCAAGTAACTTTACATTGTATTCGAGTGCGCGGAACTGTGGGCGACGGTGAACGATATAAACTTTTGCTGCAATAGGTTCTAATGTTAATGCCCAATCAACTGCCGAATCGCCACCTCCACAAATGGCAACAACACGATCAGAAAAATGATTGATTTGATTAACGTAATAATGTAAGTTCGTTTCTTCATATTGTTCAGCTTGATCCAACTTTAATTTTCGAGGACTAAACGCACCATTACCTGCTGCAACAATAATTGTTTTGGTGTAATGTTTTCCTTTATTGGTATGGATAATGAAATTTTCTTCATTAGAAGATGCAGTTATATTTTCTAATTCAATCGCTTCTTCGCCTAAACAAAAGGTAACATCAACTCGTTCAAGTTGTTTAATGAGATTATTCGTCAATTCCTGTCCCGTAATTTGTGGATGTGCTGGAATATCATAAATAAATTTTTCGGGATACAAGTGAGCAGGTTGCCCACCGAGTAATTCTAAACTATCTACAATTTTAACAGATGCTTGACGCATGTTGGCATAAAAAGCAGTGAATAAGCCAACAGGTCCTCCACCTATAATAGTAATATCATAAACATTTTGCTGATTGGTCACTGTATTCCTCTTCCTATGTGTGCGTATAAAATATTTTTTTATTGAACAAAGTACAATGCGATACTACGTACAACAATAGCAACAATAGAACCTGTAAAAACACCTACTATAACTTCGGTTGGTTTATGACCGAGATATTTATTGATAATCATTTTTTCATAATCTTCTAAGGCATAGTCTTGTACTAAAGGATGGGCATCTTCGGTATTGGCTGCATGTTTTTTTCTTTCATTTGAGAGGTGTAAATCACCATTTTCTAAATAGTCTCTGGCAATAGCATCTAGGACAATCCCTTGTTCGCCGCTTTGTCGACGAACACCCATCGAGTCAAACATAATGATAACACCAAAAATAGTTGCAATGGCTACGAATGGTGATGAAAAGCCGTATTCTAAAATTAAGGCTGTAATCAAACTACTTACAGCTGCCGAGTGGGAACTTGGCATACCACCTGTTGAAGTGACGAGCTGAATGCTTACATGCTTTCCCTTAGTAAAATATGCTATAGGGTATTTGATTACTTGGGTGAAAATGATTGCCATGATTGATGTGATTAAAGGAAGGTTCATCTGCAAATTTTCCTCCTCTGATAAATTTAATTACTATATTATCATAACAAATAATTTCTCTAAAAACAGTAATAATAATTGAGAAAATAGAAGTTATTTAAGATTAAGGGCAGATAGTGTATAATGGAAATAGAATTTATTTTATATGAAAAGGAGATTAATTATGGCAGTTTTTCCACAATTAGAACTAAATAATGTAGAACCTACTGTTGTTTTACATACGAATAAAGGGGATATCGAACTTGTTTTATATCCTGAACAAGCACCAAAAACAGTAGAAAACTTTCTTGGTTTAGCTAAAGAAAATTACTATAATGGTGTTATTTTTCACCGTGTTATAGAAGATTTCATGATTCAAGGTGGAGATCCAACAGGTACTGGAATGGGTGGCGAAAGTTTTTATGGTGAGAGTTTTGAGGATGAATTCTCAAATCAACTATTCAACCTTAAAGGAGCCTTATCAATGGCTAATGCTGGACCAAATACCAATGGAAGCCAATTTTTCATTGTAACAGCACCAACAGTGCCAGCTCAAATGCTAGGGCAATTAAAAGCAGCAGGATTCCCAGAAGAAATTATTAAAGCCTATGAACAAAATGGTGGAACACCATGGCTTGATCACCGTCATACCGTTTTTGGCCATGTTACTAAAGGATTTGAAACAGTTGAAGCGATTAATACAACTGAAACAGGACGACAAGATAAACCAGTGGAAGATATTGTCATTGAATCTATTGAAATTTTATAAACAATAGATAAGTTGTTACAAGGAGTTTGATTAGATGGAAGATACTTTTTCAATTGGTGATGTTGTTGTAGGAGAAGTAACAGGTATTCAAAACTATGGGGTATTTGTTAAATTATCCAATGAACAACAAGGACTTATTCATATTTCAGAATGCAAACATGGCTATATGGCTAATTTAGATGGATTTATCGAACTAGGTCAAAAAGTAAAAGTCATGGTTGTAGATATTGATGAATATACAGAAAAAATAAGTTTATCTATCCGTACATTAATGAAGCTAAATGATCCACCACATGCTGCAAGACTCAAAAAAATCCGCCGTAAAAACTTACCAAATATAGGTTTTTCTAGTATAAATAAGCAATTACCAAAATGGATTGATGAAGCATTAACTGCAATTGAAACGGATCGTTTTAATTTAAAAAAGTATAGAGGAGAATAGTTATGGGACATATACAGTTTGATTACAGTAAGGCAACATCCTTTTTCTCAGACCATGAATTGGAGCAGTTACAACCTTACGTTAAAGTAGCAGATGAATTATTGAGAAGTCAAAAAGGTGCTGGAGGGGAATTTACAGATTGGGTAGAATGGCCAACAGAATATGATAAAGAAGAATTCGCTGCAATCAAAGCCGCTACAGAAAAAATAAAAAGTGATTCTGAAGTATTAGTCGTTATTGGTATTGGAGGATCTTACTTAGGTGCTCGTGCAGCCATTGAATTTTTAAATGACTCTTTCTACAATATTAAAGCAGGTAAAATTGGTCAACCACAAGTATTGTTTGCAGGAAACAATATTAGTTCGACTTATTTACATGATTTACTTGATTTAATTGGTGATCGCGATTTTTCTATTAATATCATTTCTAAATCAGGTACGACAACAGAACCTGCCATTGCATTCCGTGTATTAAAAGAAAAATTAATTAATAAATACGGAGCAGAAGAAGCCAAAAAACGTATTTATGCTACAACTGATAAAGCAAAAGGTGCTTTAAAAGATGAAGCTAATAAAGAAGGTTACCAATCATTTGTTATCCCAGATGGTATTGGTGGTCGCTTTACTGTTTTAACAGCAGTAGGTTTATTACCTATCGCAGTAACAGGTGCAGACATCGATCAATTAATGCAAGGTGCTTTAGACGCTTCAAATGAATATAGAAGTGCTGATTTACAAGAAAACGAAGCTTATCAATATGCTGTGATAAGAAATTTACTCCATCGTAAAGGTAAAGACATTGAGTTATTAGTTAATTATGAACCAGCACTACAATACTTTAGTGAGTGGTGGAAACAATTATATGGAGAGTCAGAAGGAAAAGACTTTAAAGGAATATTCCCAGCAAGTGCTAATTTCTCGACAGACCTTCACTCAATTGGTCAAACCATCCAAGAAGGTAAACGCAATATTTTCGAAACTGTTATTAAAGTAGAAGAGCCACGTCATGAAGTAATCATTCCTAGTCAAGAAAGTGACTTAGATGGATTAGGTTATTTACAAGGTCAAACTTTAGACTTTGTTAATACAAAAGCCTATCAAGGAACATTATTAGCCCATACGGATGGACAAGTACCTAATTTACTATTAACAATTCCAGCATTAGATGCTTATACATTAGGACACTTAATTTATTTCTTTGAGATTGCTGTAGCTATTTCAGGTTATTTAAACGGTGTAAATCCATTTGACCAACCAGGAGTAGAAGCATACAAAAAGAATATGTTCGCTCTATTAGGTAAACCAGGTTTCGAAGATCTAGCAAAAGAGCTAGAAGAACGCCTTTAAAATAAATATCTCTGCAAAGTGAGCAATACTATTGCCTGGTAATCGCTTACATGCTATAATGTTTATACAGGAATAGGAAGGAATCCTAATCCCGTCGTTGCAAGAGTATATGATGTCGCTGCTAAACAAATATATATGTGTTGTTTTATGTAGATGCGTAGCAATTAGAAGAGTAATAGATAACAAGTCAAAAATACTTAAAGAATCGCTAGTCAAAATGCCTTAGATCAAGATATGTAACTGAATCGATTTAGCGACATCGAATGAGAGAGTTATTCTTGCATGAGTTAATTGAAAATTGAAGTGGTTGGTAGTTTGCTTTTTAAACAGCTAAATACATTAAATTTTCAATTAACAATATAGAGGGTCTCGTATTATTTTGAGACTCTCTATCTTTTTTAAAAAAGTGCTTGACTTTTATTATTGCCAGATGGTATATTATTTCTTGTCCTCTGGGACACGATTTAATGCTTAATTAATTGTTTTGAATTTTTTCTTAAAAAATTTAAAAATAAGTGTTGACTTAAATCTAACTAGATGATATTATTATTTTCGTTGCTGCAAGAGACCAAAAGCTCGCGCAACAGTCGCTGAAAAAAGATTTTAAAATAAATCAAAAAAACAGTTGACACCCAAAACAGAACATAGTAATATATAGAAGTTGTCACTTGGACAACAAAGCTCATTGAAAACTGAACAAAGACAAACACCAAATTTTGTGAGGGTTCGTTTTATAACGAACACAACCGAATAAA